>QJWQ01000025.1 GCA_003235325.1 Gammaproteobacteria bacterium
ATCGTATTCAACGTGGGAGGTCGCGATGGTAATACCGCGCTCGCGCTCTTCCGGGGCATTGTCGATGCCGTCAAAGGCTACCGCCGTACCTCCCCACACCTCCGCACAGACCCGGGTCAGAGCCGCAGTCAGCGTCGTCTTGCCATGGTCAACGTGACCAATCGTGCCCACATTCACGTGGGGCTTCTTGCGTTGAAACTTCTCTTTAGCCACTTCACTATCCTCTTTTTTTGCAAATGACCGAAAGGTTACAGGTCAGGAATTCTTGGCGATGATTTCCTGAGCGATATTGTTTGGCGCCTCGGCGTACTTGTTGAATTCCATGGTGAATGTCGCCCTGCCCTGGGTCGCGGATCGAAGATCGGTGGCATAGCCGAACATTTCCGCCAGGGGCACTTCGGCGGTGATCACCTTGCCCATGGGGCTTTCGTCCATACCCTGGATCATGCCGCGCCGGCGGTTGAGGTCACCGACCACATCACCCATATTTTCTTCCGGCGTCACCACCTCGACTTTCATCACCGGCTCCAGCAGCACTGCCCCGCCTTTTTGCGCCAGTTGCTTGGTGGCCATGGAGGCAGCGATCTTGAATGCCATTTCACTGGAGTCGACGTCGTGGTAGGAGCCGTCGAATACTGTCGCTTTAAGACCGAGCAGCGGGTAACCGGCGAGAACGCCGTTCTCTTTCTGTTCGGCAATACCCTTTTCGATGGCCGGAATATATTCACGGGGAATCACGCCACCGACGATCTCGCTGACAAACTCCAGTTTTTCGGCGCCATCGACACCGGGTTCGAAACGAATCCAGCAATGACCGTACTGGCCGCGTCCGCCGGATTGCCGGACAAACTTGCCTTCGATTTCGCAGGTATTGCGAATGGCTTCACGGTAGGCCACCTGGGGCTTGCCGATGTTGGCCTCGACGTTGAACTCCCGGCGCATACGATCGACCAGGATATCCAGATGCAGTTCACCCATACCGGAAATGATGGTCTGGCCGGTCTCTTCGTCGGTCTTGACCCGAAAGGAGGGGTCTTCCTGAGCCAGCTTGCCCAGGGCAATGCCCATTTTTTCCTGATCGGCCTTGGATTTGGGCTCAACCGCCACCGAAATCACCGGCTCCGGAAATTCCATCCGCTCGAGAACAATAATATTGTTTGAATCACAGAGCGTGTCACCTGTGGTGACATCCTTGAGGCCAACGGCGGCGGCGATGTCGCCAGCCAGGACTTCCTTGATTTCCTCGCGATTGTTGGCGTGCATTTGCACCATGCGGCCGATGCGCTCTTTCTTCTGCTTGACCGAGTTAAAGACCCCGGTGCCGCTTTCCAGCTTGCCGGAGTAGACCCGGATAAAGGTCAGGGTACCGACAAAGGGATCCGTGGCAATCTTGAACGCCAGCGCAGCAAACGGGGCATTGTCATCCGCTTCGCGAGTCTCGATAGTGACGCCGTCATCCAGGGTTCCCTCGATGGCCTTGACTTCTGTGGGCGCCGGCAGATATTCAATCACCGCGTCCAGCACCGCCTGGACACCCTTGTTCTTGAAGGCGGAACCACCGAGCACCGGTACAATTTCATTGGCCAGGGTGCGCAGGCGGATACCCTTTTTGACTTCTTCTTCAGTGAGCTCCCCACCTTCCAGGTACTTATCCATCAACTCGTCATTGGCTTCGGCCGCAGCTTCCACCAGATGTTCGCGCATGGCCTCGCACTCGGACAGCATATCCGCAGGAATGTCTTCGTAGGCGAAGGTCATACCCTGGTCAGCCTCGTTCCAGATGATCGCTTTCATCTTCACCAGGTCGACCACTCCCCTGAATTTTTCCTCGGCGCCTATGGTCATCTGCAAGGGTACGGGCACCGCACCGAGGCGGGTCTTGAGCTGGCCGACAACTTTTTTGAAATCGGCACCGGCACGGTCCATCTTGTTGACGAACACCAGACGCGGTACATGGTATTTGTTGGCCTGCCGCCAGACGGTCTCGGTCTGGGGCTGAACGCCGGAGGAGCCGCAAAGGACAACCACGGCACCGTCGAGCACACGCAGGGAACGCTCCACCTCAATGGTAAAATCCACGTGCCCGGGAGTATCGATGATATTGACCCGGTGCCGGTCGAATTGCTGCTGCATACCGGCCCAGAAGCAGGTAGTAGCAGCCGAAGTAATGGTGATGCCGCGCTCCTGCTCCTGCGCCATCCAGTCCATGGTGGCCGCACCATCATGCACCTCACCGATCTTGTGAGACAGCCCGGTGTAGAACAACACCCGCTCGGTGGTCGTGGTTTTACCAGCATCAACGTGGGCGCAGATACCGATGTTGCGGTACCTGCTGATTGGAGTTTTGCGTGCCACAGTATTTACCCTAAAAAAGTTCTTTATTGGCTTGCGGGAGCAGCCGGAGGGCCGCTCTCGCTTGCATTCGCATTCGCCGACCGACCATCAAAAGCGATAGTGGGAGAACGCCTTGTTGGCTTCCGCCATGCGGTGTACATCTTCCCGCTTCTTGACCGCGCTGCCCTTGTTCTGGGAGGCGTCAAGGATTTCCCCGGCCAGCCGCTGGGGCATGGATTTCTCCCCGCGGGCACGGGCATAATCCACCAGCCAGCGCATTGCCAGCGCGGAACGACGGGAGGGACGGACTTCGACGGGCACCTGGTAGGTAGCCCCGCCCACGCGCCGGGACTTGACTTCAACCATGGGCGCGATATGTTCCAGGGCCTCTTCGAATACCTCGACCGGGTCTTTTTTGGCACGGCTCTCGACGATACCCAGGGCACCGTAGACGATACGCTCGGCCACTGCCTTCTTGCCGCTGACCATGACATGGTTCATGAATTTTGCCAGCGTCACATTGCCGAACTTGGGATCCGGCAGCACTTCGCGTTTGGCGACTACACGTCTTCTTGGCATTTTATGTTCTCTCTGTTCAGGAAAATCCGGGACTTCTGCTATCTGCCCGGCCTTACTCGGTTGTCACCGAAGCCGCAAAATCAACCCTTGGGCCGCTTGGCACCGTACTTGGATCGGCGCTGACGACGCTTGTCGACGCCGGAGGTGTCGAGGCTGCCGCGAACGGTGTGGTAGCGCACCCCCGGAAGGTCCTTAACCCGGCCACCGCGAATCAGGACCACGCTGTGCTCCTGGAGGTTGTGGCCCTCACCGCCGATGTAGGACGCCACTTCGTAGCCATTGGTCAGGCGCACACGGCAGACTTTCCGCAGGGCCGAGTTCGGCTTTTTCGGGGTGGTGGTATAAACCCGGGTACAGACGCCCCGACGCTGGGGGCAGCCCTGCAGAGCAGGCACGTCACTCTTGGCGACTTTGCGTTTTCTCGGCTTACGAACCAACTGGTTGATCGTTGCCATTTTTTGGTACTCCAAAAATAAAGCCTTCAGTTTGAAGGCATCAGGTAAACCTTTTTCTGCCCGGCCGGCAAACAGTCCCGGCACCCTAAAAAAGGAGGCGGCATTCTAAAGACACCGCCTCCCCGAGTCAAGAACCGGTACGTCGTCGCTATTCTTCCTCGCCGGCGCTCAGGGCTTCGGACAGGGCCGCCTCGACATCGCTGGCGGAGAAACCGACAGTTTCCGCGATGACCGCTTCCCTCGCCTTGCGCCGCTGGTTGTGGTAAGTCAGGCCAGTCCCGGCGGGGATCAGGCGTCCGACCACGACATTTTCCTTGAGGCCCCGGAGCCCGTCTTGCTTGCCGGTAACCGCCGCTTCGGTCAGCACGCGAGTGGTCTCCTGGAACGAGGCCGCGGAGATAAAGCTCTCTGTGGCCAGCGACGCCTTGGTGATGCCCAGCAACAGACGCTCGAATTTGGCCGTCTGCTTGCCCTCCAGTTGCAAGTTCTCGTTCTCATCCAGCACCCGGTTGTACTCGGCCTGCTCGCCCTTGACGAAGGAAGAATCGCCCATGTCGGTAATTTCAACCTTGCGCAGCATCTGGCGAACAATGACCTCGATGTGCTTGTCGTTGATTTTCACGCCCTGAAGTCTGTAGACCTCCTGAATCTCGTTGACGATATATTTGGCCAGGGAGTCCACACCCTGCAGGCGCAAAATATCGTGGGAACTGGGCGGACCATCGGCAATAACTTCGCCCTTGGTCACCTGCTCCCCCTCATAGACACCCAGTTGCCGCCACTTCGGGATCAGCAGCTCAAAGGCATCGCTGCCGTCGGTCGGGGTAATGACCAGACGGCGCTTGCCCTTGGTTTCCCGGCCATAGCTGACGGTGCCGCTGATCTCGGCGAGAATCGCCGGATCTTTTGGTTTTCTGGCTTCAAACAGGTCCGCAACCCTGGGCAGACCACCGGTGATATCCCGGGTCTTGGAACTCTCCTGGGGAATCCGGGCGACGATATCCCCCGCCGTCACCCGCTCGCCATCACTGAGGGTAATGATGGCATTGGCAGGCAACATGTAGTGAGCCGGCACCGTGGAGTTGGGGAAGCACTGTTCCTGGGCGTTTTCGTCCAGCAGAGTGACCATCGGCCGCATATCCTTGCCCGCCGAGGGTCGTTCGTTGGGATCGATCACCGAAATATTGGTCAGACCGGTAAGCTCATCCGTCTGGCGACGAATAGTCAGCCCGTCTTCCATACCGGAAAAGCTGACGATACCGGCCACCTCGGTGATGATCGGATGGGTATGGGGATCCCACACCGCCACGACCTGCCCGGCCTGGACCTGGGCGCCGTCCTTGACCCGAATTGTGGCGCCGTAGGGCAACTTGTAGCGCTCCCGCTCGCGGCCGTTTTCGTCGGCGACGGCCAGTTCACCGGATCGTGAAACCGCCACCAGCTCATCCTGGCGCTCAACCAGTTTGATATTGATCAGGCGGATACTGCCCCCGGACTTGACCTGGATATTGTCCACTGCCGAGGCCCGTGAAGCGGCGCCGCCGATGTGGAAGGTCCGCATGGTCAGCTGGGTTCCCGGCTCGCCAATGGACTGGGCGGCGATGACACCGACCGCCTCGCCGGAATTGACCTTGTGACCCCGGGCGAGGTCGCGGCCGTAACACTCGGCGCAGATGCCGTAGCGGGTTTCGCAGGTAATGGGAGAACGCACGCAGACCTCATCGATACCCATGGCCTCGATGCGCTCGACCCACTGCTCGGTGATCATGGTACCGGCCGGCACCGCGATTTCATCCATGCCCGGTTTCAGCACATCCTGGGCGACAACGCGACCCAGAATCCGGTCACCCAGAGACTCGATGATATCGCCGCCCTCAATGACCGGGGTCATCAACAGGCCCTCGGTAGTGCCGCAATCCCGTTCGGTCACCACCAGGTCCTGGGAGATATCCACCAGGCGCCGGGTCAGGTAACCGGAGTTGGCGGTTTTCAGCGCCGTGTCCGCCAGGCCCTTACGGGCGCCGTGGGTGGAAATAAAGTATTGCAGGACATTGAGGCCCTCGCGGAAGTTGGCCGTGATCGGGGTTTCGATAATGGAACCGTCCGGACGGGCCATGAGGCCGCGCATACCGGCGAGCTGCCGGATCTGCGCCGGGGAACCCCGGGCGCCGGAATCCGCCATGATATAGACAGAGTTAAACGATGCCTGCTCTTCGTCGACGCCATCCTTGTTGACTATGGTTTCCTTGGAAATGCCCTCCATCATCGACTTGGCCACCTGGTCATTGGCACGGGACCAGATGTCGACCACCTTGTTGTACTTCTCACCCTGGGTAACCAGGCCGGAAGCATACTGGGATTCGATTTCCATGACCTCTTCATCGGCCCGGGCAATGATTTCACCCTTGGCCGCCGGAATCAGGAAGTCGTTGACACCGATGGAGGCGCCGGAACGGGTGGAGTATTCAAAGCCGGTGTACATCAACTGGTCGGCGAAAATCACCGTCGCCTTCAGTCCCACGGTGCGATAGCACAGGTTGATGCTGCGGGAAATGGCCTTTTTGGTCATCATCTGGTTGACCACTTCAAAGGGCATGCCTTCCGGCACGATCTCCCAGAGCAGGGCGCGGCCGATGGTGGTGTCCTGAATACTGGTCTTCTCCAGCCGTTCGCCGTTTTCGTCAAACATCACTTCCGTGATGCGGACCCTGACCCTCGCCTGCAGGTGCGCCTGCCGTGTGTGATAGGCCCGGGACACCTCCGCCAGGTTGGCGAAAACCCGGCCTTCTCCCAGGGCATTGATCCGCTCCCGGGTCATGTAATAGAGGCCGAGGACCACGTCCTGGGACGGCACGATGATCGGTTCGCCGCTGGCAGGGGACAGGATGTTGTTGGTGGACATCATCAGCGCCCGGGATTCCAGCTGGGCTTCCAGGGTCAGGGGTACGTGCACCGCCATCTGGTCGCCGTCAAAGTCGGCGTTATAGGCGGCGCAGACCAGGGGATGCAACTGGATTGCCTTGCCTTCGATCAGCACCGGCTCGAACGCCTGAATACCGAGACGGTGCAGGGTCGGCGCCCGGTTCAGCAGTACCGGGTGCTCACGAATGACCTCGTCGAGAATATCCCAGACGATGGCCTCTTCCCGCTCGACCATTTTCTTGGCGGCCTTGATGGTGGTGGCGAGGCCCCGGCTCTCCAGCTTCGAAAAGATAAAGGGCTTGAACAACTCCAGGGCCATGCGCTTGGGCAGGCCACACTGGTGCAGGCGCAGGGTCGGGCCGACCACGATCACAGAGCGACCGGAATAATCCACCCGCTTACCCAGCAGGTTCTGGCGGAAACGTCCCTGCTTGCCCTTGATCATGTCGGCCAGAGATTTCAATGGCCGCTTGTTGGAGCCGGTTATGGCACGACCGCGACGACCATTGTCCAGCAGGGCATCCACCGATTCCTGCAACATGCGCTTTTCGTTGCGAACAATGATATCCGGGGCATTGAGTTCCAGCAGCCGTTTCAGACGGTTGTTGCGGTTGATCACCCGCCGGTACAGATCATTCAGATCCGAGGTGGCAAAGCGTCCGCCGTCCAGGGGAACCAGGGGCCGCAGGTCCGGCGGCAGGATTGGCAACGCCTCGAGCACCATCCATTCCGGCTTGTTGCCCGAGTTATAAAATGCCTCCAGCAGTTTCAGCCGCTTGGAGAATTTCTTGATCTTGGTGTCGGAGTTGGTCTGGGGAATCTCTTCCCGAATCTCGGCAATTTCCGCTTCCAGATCGATGTCCTTCATCAAGGCCTGAATCGCCTCGGCACCCATCATGGCCGAGAATTCGTCGCCGAATTCCTCCATGGCCTCGAAATACTGTTCGTCGGTGAGCAACTGGCCCCGCTCCAGGGTAGTCATGCCGGGATCGACCACCACATAGGACTCGAAATAGAGGACCCGCTCGATTTCCCGCAGGGTCATGTCCAGCAGCAGGCCGATACGCGATGGCAGTGATTTCAGAAACCAGATATGGGCTACCGGGCTGGCCAGCTCGATATGGCCCATGCGCTCACGCCGCACCTTGGCCAGCGTCACCTCGACACCGCATTTTTCGCAGACGATGCCCCTGTGCTTCATCCGTTTGTACTTGCCGCAGAGGCACTCGTAGTCCTTCACGGGCCCGAAAATCTTGGCGCAGAAAAGGCCGTCACGCTCGGGCTTGAAGGTGCGGTAATTGATCGTTTCCGGCTTTTTTACTTCACCGAATGACCAGGAACGTATCAGGTCCGGCGAAGCCAGTCCGATGCGAATACCTTCGAATTCGCCATTCTGGTCCTGGGACTTGAGCAGATTGAGTAAGTCTTTCAAGGCATTACCTCCGGGGGATGTTTGCCTGTTTTGCGGGCCTTGCCGGCCCGCAGTCATCTGAAACAGTTGAATACCGAATGCTTATTCGTATTCCAGCTCGATATTGATACCCAGCGAACGGATTTCTTTCACCAGCACGTTGAAGGATTCCGGCATGCCGGGATCCATGCTGTGATCGCCATCGACGATGTTTTTGTACATCTTGGTGCGACCGGCAACGTCGTCCGACTTGACCGTGAGCATTTCCTGAAGCGTGTAGGCGGCGCCGTAGGCTTCCAGCGCCCAAACCTCCATCTCGCCGAAACGCTGGCCGCCAAACTGGGCCTTGCCCCCCAGCGGCTGCTGGGTCACCAGGCTGTAGGAACCGGTAGATCGGGCGTGCATTTTGTCATCCACCAGGTGATTCAGCTTGAGCATGTACATGTAACCCACCGTCACCGGGCGGTCAAAGGCATCACCGGTGCGTCCGTCGTAAAGGGTCATCTGACCGCTCTCCGGCAGATCCGCCAGCTTCAGCAACTGCTTGATTTCCTCTTCCTGGACACCGTCAAAGACCGGTGTCGCCACAGGTACGCCACTCGCCAGATTGCCGGCAAGATGCATCAGTTCGGTTTCGCTCAGATCAGAGAGGTCGACTCTCGCGGTGCTCTTGCCGGTATCGTAGATTTCCTGAAGAAACCGGCGAATCTCAGCTACCTTGCGCTGCTCCCGAACCATAGCGTTGATCTTGTCACCCAGGCCTTTGGCCGCCAGACCCAGGTGGGTTTCCAGAATCTGGCCGACGTTCATCCGCGAAGGCACACCCAGAGGATTGAGGACGATATCCACCGGCTCGCCGTTGACATCATAGGGCATGTCTTCCACCGGCTTGATCACCGAGATTACACCCTTGTTGCCATGCCGGCCGGCCATTTTGTCGCCCGGTTGAATACGGCGCTTGACCGCCAGATAGACCTTGACCGTCTTGAGCACACCGGGAGCGAGATCATCGCCGCTCTGCAACTTGCGTTTCTTGTCGTCAAAGCGCTCATCCAGCAACTTGCGACGCTCCTTGAGCAATTCGTCAGCCTTGTTGATCTGTTCGTTCAGGGCCTCGTCTTCCATGCGCAGCTTGAACCACCGGTCCCGGTCGAATTCGGCGGCCAACTCGGCGGTCAGGACATCACCCTTCTTGAGGTTGGCAGCCTTGACCACTTTCTTGCCGACAAGGGCGCTCTGCAGCCGCTCAAAGGTCGCATTCTCCATGATGCGAAATTCTTCCTTCAGGTCCTTGCGGAATTCCTCAAGGGCAGCCTTTTCGATCTGTTGCGACCGGGCATCCTTCTCCAGGCCCTCGCGGGTGAACACCTGGACACCGATGACCGTACCCCGCGTGCCACTGGGCACGCGCAGGGAGGTATCCTTAACATCGGAGGCCTTCTCGCCAAAAATTGCCCGCAGCAGTTTTTCCTCGGGAGTCAGCTGGGTTTCCCCTTTCGGGGTCACCTTGCCCACAAGGATGTCGCCGGCCGCCACTTCGGCGCCGACGTAGACAATGCCCGACTCATCGAGTCGTGCCAGGGCGGCCTCGCCGACATTGGGAATATCGGCGGTGATTTCCTCTGAACCGAGCTTGGTATCCCGGGCAGTACAGGTCAGCTCCTGGATGTGGATCGTGGTAAAGCGGTCCTGCTGCACCACCCGCTCCGAAATCAGGATCGAGTCCTCGAAGTTGTAGCCGTTCCAGGGCATGAAGGCGATGCGCATGTTCTGACCCAGCGCCAGTTCTCCCAGGTCAACAGAGGGACCATCGGCGAGAATGTCGCCCCTGGCAATAACGTCACCACGACTGACAATGGGGCGCTGGTTGATACAGGTGTTCTGGTTGGATCGGGTGTATTTGACCAGATTGTAGATATCGACGCCGGCGTCACCGGCCTCGACCTCGGCGTCATCGACCCGAATCACGATACGGCTGGCATCCACAGCCTCGACACTGCCACCGCGGCGGGCGACGACACAGACTCCGGAATCACCGGCGACGACCCGCTCAATACCGGTACCCACCAGCGGCTTCTGGGCGCGCAAAGTCGGCACCGCCTGGCGCTGCATGTTGGAACCCATGAGGGCGCGGTTGGCGTCATCGTGCTCCAGAAACGGAATCAGCGAGGCGGCGACGGAGACAACCTGCCTCGGCGAGACATCCATGTACTGAACATCTTCCGGCGGCTTGACAGTGAATTCACCCAGGTGCCGAACACTGACCAGTTCCTCAACCAGTTCACCCTGGTCATTAACGGCGGCCGACGCCTGGGCAATAACGTTATCGCCCTCGTTGATGGCAGAGAGGTATTCGATTTCATCGGTCACCCGGCGGTCGACAACCTTACGATACGGGGTTTCCAGGAAGCCGTAGGAGTTGGTCCGGGCATAGGTGGCCAGGGAGTTGATCAGGCCGATATTCGGACCTTCCGGCGTCTCGATCGGGCAGACCCGGCCGTAGTGGGTCGGGTGCACGTCGCGCACCTCGAATCCGGCCCGCTCCCGGGTCAGTCCACCCGGCCCCAGGGCCGACACCCGGCGCTTGTGGGTGATCTCGGACAGGGGATTGTTCTGGTCCATGAACTGGGACAGCTGACTGGAGCCGAAGAACTCTTTCATCGCCGCCGCCACCGGCTTGGCATTGACCATATCCTGAGGCATCAGGCCCTCGCTTTCGGCAACGGACAGGCGCTCCTTGACCGCCCGCTCGACTCGGACCAGACCGATACGAAACTGATTTTCGGCCATTTCGCCCACGGAGCGAACCCGGCGGTTACCCAGATGGTCGATGTCATCGACAATGCCCTTGCCATTGCGAATGTCAATCAGGGTCCGCAGCACCTCGACGATATCCTCCCTGGACAGCGTGCCCTCGCCGAGGACCTCTTCGCGTCCCAGGCGCCGGTTGAATTTCATCCGGCCGACAGCCGACAGGTCGTATCGATCCAGGGTGAAGAACAGGTTGTTGAACAGGTTTTCAGCGGACTCCTTGGTGGGGGGTTCGCCGGGCCGCATCATTCTGTAGATTTCCACCAGGGCCTCGAGACGGGTCCGGGTGGGATCGGACCGCAGGGTATCCGAAACAAAGGGACCGCAGTCGAGATCGTTGGTGTAAATGCACTCAATGTCCTTGACACCGGCAGTCACCAGCTCCGCAAGAATTTCCTCGGTCAGCTCGGTATTGCATTCGTAAAGCAGTTCACCGGTCTCCGGATTGGCGATATCTCGCGAGATCACCCGACCCAGCAGGTAACCGGCGGGCACTTCCAGCTGGGTGACACCGTCGGCTTCCAACTGGCGGATGTGACGCGCGGTAATGCGGCGACCTTCTTCCACCACAACCACGTCATCCTTGCCCTTGATGTCAAAGGCGGCAATTTCACCGCGGAGTCGGGAAGGTTCGAGTTCAAGGGAGTAGCTGCCGTCTTCCTTGAGCTGAAAGGTACTGGTCTCGAAGAACATGGCGAGAATTTCTTCCGCTTCGTAGCCGAGAGCGCGCAGCAGAATGGTGGCAGGCAATTTGCGCCTTCTGTCGATACGGACGAATACCTGGTCCTTGGGATCGAATTCAAAATCGAGCCAGGACCCGCGGTAGGGAATGATCCTGGCGGAATAGAGCAATTTGCCCGAGGAATGGGTCTTGCCCTTGTCGTGGTCAAAAAACACACCGGGAGAGCGATGTAGTTGGGAGACGATTACCCGCTCGGTACCGTTGATGATAAAGGTACCGTGATCGGTCATCAGGGGAATTTCCCCCATGTAGACTTCCTGCTCCTTGATGTCCTTGATGGCCTTTTGTGCGGAGTCCTTGTCATAGATCACCAGCCTGACCCGAACCTTGAGCGGCACGGCATAGGTGGCACTGCGGAGCTTGCACTCCACCACATCAAACACCGGCTTGCCCAGGGTATAGTGCACGTATTCCAGGGCGGCATTGCCTGAATAGCTGACAATGGGAAATACGGAGTTAAATGCCGCATGCAGGCCGACATCCGCCCGGTCGGCTACTGCAACACCCAACTGGGTAAAATTTCGGTATGAATCCAGCTGAATTGCCAGCAGGAACGGCAGTTCCATGCATTGGGGCAACTTGCTAAAGTCTTTGCGAATTCGCTTTTTTTCGGTGTAGGAGTAAACCATCTATTTTCACCAACTCGTTTACGATGTAGGGTATCGGGGATAACCTAGGCAACCAGGGGGCTGCGACCTCAGGGGGATGTTCTTTCCTGTCAGCGTCGAGCAAACAGGAAAAGGCCAGCGGAATTAACCGCCAGCCTGTACCTGAAACTTCAGGCGATCAACAGGCGAAACCAGCGTGCTTATTTCAGCTCGACAGTGGCGCCCGCTTCTTCCAGTTGCTTTTTGGCTTCTTCAGCCTCGGCCTTGGAAGCCGCTTCCTTGACTGTTGAGGGAGCACCGTCGACCAGGTCCTTGGCTTCTTTCAGGCCCAAACCGGTGATGGCACGAACCGCCTTGATAACGTTGACTTTCTTTTCGCCAATGGCGGCCAGAACGATGTCAAATTCGGTTTGCTCTTCTGCTTCGGCAGCTTCGCCGCCTGCGGCGGGTGCAGCGGCAACGGCGACGGCCGCGGCAGCAGATACACCAAACTTCTCTTCCATTGCCGCAACAAGTTCAACAACTTGCATGACACTCATTTCTGCGATGGCATTTAAAATGTCGTCTTTTGACAGAGCCATGACTCAATCTCCTGATAACGAAGGGGTTAAATTTGAAACCGCTTACGCAGCCTCTTGCTCTTTTTTGTCGCGTACGGCTGCAACAGCGCGCGTCACTTTGGCTGGCACCTCGTTAAAAGTGCGAACCAGCTTGGTGACCGGTGCAATCATTACGCTAACCAGTTGTCCGAGCGCCTGTTCAAGGGTCGGCAGGTTGGCCAGCATATCGATTTGCTCCCTGCTTAACAGTTGGCCGCTGACGGACAGGGCTTTCACTTCAAAGTTGCTGTTATGCTTGGCAAAATCCTTGAAGATGCGAGCCGCCGCACCGGGGTCTTCCATAGAAAACCCGAACAGCGAAGGTCCAACCAGCGCATCACTGACACAGATGTAATCCGTGCCCTCGAATGCGCGTTTGGCAAGGGAGTTCTTGACCACACGCAGGTCAACCTTGGCTTCACGTGCCTGCTTGCGCAGGGCATTCATGTCTCCAACATTGACGCCGCGAGCGTCAGCGATCACCAGTGACAACGCATTGCTGGCAGTCTCGTTAACATCAGCGACAATTGCTTTCTTGTCTTCGAGATTCAATGCCACAAGATTATCTCCTGGATTGTCCCATTACACTCCGGCTACAACCTGACGCCGGAACTCATTGCTGTGATCTAACCCAGTGGTTCATACAAATGAATTCTGAATCGGGCCACACCGTCTGCGCAGGCGGAACTTTGCAACTACCGGGAATGACCCGTGAAAGTTTCCATTAAACCCCTGCAGGGAACCTGCGGTCTTTGACGGCCCGTGTGCCGTACAACACGGCTCGACACACAGACCCCAAAGTCTTTCTTGCCAGCCCGCTCAGACTTCCAGAGAAGACTGGTCAACCGTCAAGCCAGGACCCATGGTGGTGGAGAGGGTAACCTTCTTGACGTAAATTCCTTTTGCGGAGGCCGGCTTGATCTTTTTCAGATCTGCCAGCAGAGCCTCCACGTTTTCCTTGATGGCCTCGGGCTCAAAAGATACCCGGCCAACACCACCGTGAATAATGCCGTTCTTGTCGGCCCGGAAACGGACCTGCCCCGCCTTGGCGTTCCTGATGGCGGTCACCACGTCGGGAGTCACGGTTCCGGTTTTCGGATTAGGCATCAGACCCCGGGGACCGAGGATCTGCCCCAGCTGTCCCACTACCCGCATGGCGGCCGGATCGGCAATCACCACGTCAAAATCCATTTTTCCGGCCTTGACCTCGGCAGCCAGATCTTCCATGCCCACCAGGTCGGCTCCAGCCGCCCGGGCGGCCTCGGCGGCCTCACCCTGGGTGAAGACAGCGACCCTGACGGTCTTGCCGGTGCCGTGGGGCAACGTCGTCGCGCCCCGCACCGACTGGTCGGACTTGCGAGGATCGACGCCGAGATTGATGGCGACATCCACCGTTTCCTGGAACTTTACCGCCGACAGTTCCTTCAACAGGGCAACCGCCTCGGCGATGGAGTAAAGCCTGGTGGGATCGACTTTCTCTCTAATGGCGCGCAAACGTTTCGATAATCTGGCCATTACAATCCCTCCACTTCAATACCCATAGCGCGGGCGGAACCGGCGATGGTTCTCACTGCCGCCTCCATGTCACCGGCGGTCAGGTCGGGGTCCTTGGTAGTGGCGATCTCCTCCAGCTGGGCACGGGTTACCTTGCCCACCTTTTCGGTATTGGGTCGACCACTGCCGCTCTTGATTCCCGCCGCCTTCTTCAACAGGAATGATGCGGGCGGAGTTTTCATGGTGAAGGTAAAGCTGCGGTCGCTGTAAACCGTGATTACCACCGGTGTTGGCGCTCCGGGCTCCATACCCTGGGTCTGGGCATTGAAGGCTTTGCAGAACTCCATGATATTGACGCCGTGCTGACCAAGTGCCGGACCCACGGGCGGGCTTGGGTTGGCCTGGCAGGCTTTTACCTGCAACTTGACATAGGCCTGTACTTTTTTTGCCATTGACTTTCTCCAAATGGGTAATTGACGCCTCCGGGCGGACAAAGGCCCTTCCTCGGCTCCCCGGTCGACTCTGTAGCTGTCGACCCTCTGCTTCACCGGCCGTCAAAATCGACAGCCGGCTCCCAACCTCACGCCTGTAACTCTTGTTTCAGGCCTTTTCCACCTGGGCAAAATCCAGTTCCACCGGCGTCGACCGGCCGAAAATGGATACCGCCACCCGCAGGCGACTCTTGTCATAATTAACTTCTTCAACAACGCCATTGAAGTCATTGAAGGGACCGTCGACCACCCTGACCACCTCGCCCGGCTCAAAAATGGTTTTCGGCCGCGGCTTGTCTTCGGAGTCCTGAACCCGGCGGAGAATGGCATCCGCTTCCTTTTCCGTTATCGGTGCCGGCTGGTCTGCCTTGCCTCCGATAAAACCCAGCACTCGAGGGGTTTCTTTCACAAGGTGCCAGGTTTCGTCGTCGAGCTCCATATGCACCAGCACATAGCCGGGGAAAAATTTGCGCTCGCTCTTGCGCTTCTGACCACTGCGCATTTCCACCACTTCTTCAGTGGGCACCAGTATTTCGCCAAACCGATCTTCCATCTCCGCTCTGGAGACGCGCTCCCTGAGGGCAGCTGCCACCTTTTTTTCAAATCCTGAATACGCGTGGACCACGTACCATCGCTTCGCCATGACGCTCACCTATCCGATAATCAACGCAGCCAGCCAGCCAAACAGGGAATCGAGGCCCCAGAGAATCAGGCCCATGACGAGAATAAAGCCCACGACCACCAACGTGGTCTGGTTTCGCTCCTGTCGGTTAGGCCAGACAACCCGGCGAGCTTCCGTTTGCGCGCCCTTGGCGAGGCGCCAGAAAGCGGCGCCACTGGCGGTCTGAAATGCCAGCAGCAGAGCCATCGCCACCAACACCAGCAGGGCGCCGGCACGATATAACACCGGCTGGTCCGCATAATAAAAGTTGCCGTAAACACCACCACCGAGGAGCAGGACCACAAGCAGCCACTTGAGACCATCCAGGCGATAGGCTTTTTGTTCCGCAACACTCATAGGGCGACAACCTTTAATTCCGCGTCAAAACTGGCAGGCCAGGAGGGACTCGAACCCCCAACAGCCGGTTTTGGAGACCGGTGCTCTACCAATTGAACTACTGGCCTAAAACTTCAAAATTCACCTCGCAACGAAAAGCGCAGCCGAGACGCCCGTGGCGTCTCGGCTGCGATTCACGAGAGCGGGGTTTTATTCGACGATCTTGGCGACCACGCCGGCGCCGACTGTTCGGCCGCCCTCACGGATGGCGAAACGCAGTCCGTCTTCCATGGCGATCGGCGCAATCAGGGTAACCGTCATCTGCACATTGTCTCCCGGCATCACCATTTCCACGCCT
>QJWQ01000086.1 GCA_003235325.1 Gammaproteobacteria bacterium
GGTATTGCTGGACCAGGCCAGCCTGACCCTGCGCAAAGGCAATCGCATCGGTCTTCTTGGTCGCAACGGTGCCGGCAAGACGACGCTGCTGAAAGTCATAGCAGGTGCTGTCGGTATCGATGACGGCGAACGCTGGTTGCGTCCGGGAATCCGCGTCGCCTGGCTGGACCAGAACCTGCCGGAGGCGGATGAACAGACGGTTTACGACCTGGTTGCCGGTGGTCTGGCCGAAGTGGGTGAGTTGTTGAAGTCTTTTCATCATCTGCTGCAACAGACCGAACCCGATCTCAAGCAACTGGAGCGGGTGCAGGCACAATTCGAGGCCCGGGACGGCTGGAGTCTGGAGCAGAAAGTCGACAGGGTCCTGACCCAGCTGAAACTGCCCCCGGACGCATTGATGAAAACCCTGTCGGGCGGCTGGCGCAAACGGGTTGCCCTGGCCCGGGCGCTGGTGATCGAACCGGATATTCTGCTGTTGGACGAACCCACTAACCATCTGGATATTCCCTCCATTGAATGGCTGGAAAAACAGATACTGGACTTTCGCGGAGCACTATTGCTGGTGACCCACGATCGGGCTTTTCTGCAGCGGGTCAGCAACAGGATTATCGAACTGGATCGCGGCCACCTGTATCCCTGGGACGGGGACTATCGCAGTTTTCTCCTGTATCGGGAGCAGCAACTGGCCTCGGAGGAGAAAGCCAATGCTCTGTTTGACAAGCGGTTGGCGGAGGAAGAAAAGTGGATTCGCCAGGGAATCAAGGCCCGGCGCACTCGCAACGAGGGCAGGGTCCGGGCTCTCGAGAGCATGCGCGAGCAACGGAAGGCCCGCCGGGAGCGCCAGGGCAACGCTAGTTTCACCCTGGATCGGGCCGGCAGTTCCGGCAGGATTGTTGCGGAACTGGATCGGGTCAGCCACAGCTTTAATCACCGGCTGGTGATAGATGAACTGTCCACGGTGATTTTGCGCGGTGACCGCATCGGCATTGTCGGTGCAAACGGGGCCGGCAAGAGCACACTGTTAAAGATCATACTGGGTCAATTGAAGCCAGAGCGCGGTACCGTTCGACGCGGCACCAATCTGGAAATTGCCTATTTCGACCAGTTGCGCCAGCAACTCGACCCTGAACTGAACCTGCTGGACAACATCTGCGAGGGCCGGGAATTCATTACCATCAACGGCAAGGACCAGCACGGCATCAGCTACCTGGGGGATTTCCTGTTCACTCCCGACCGCATCCGGACTCCGGTGAAAGCCCTTTCCGGTGGCGAGCAGAACCGGGCGATCCTAGCCAAGCTGTTCAGCAAACCGGCCAATGTCCTGGTGCTGGATGAGCCTACCAACGACCTGGATATCGAAACCCTGGAACTGCTGGAAGAAATCCTCCTCGGTTTCGATGGCACTGTTCTGCTGGTCAGCCATGACCGCGCTTTTATGGATAATGCGGTCACCAGTACCCTGGTCTTCGAGGGCGAAGGCAAAATCGGTGAGTATGTGGGCGGTTACAGCGACTGGGTTGCCAGGGGAGGCAATCTGACGGATTCCATGACTGTCGAGGGTGAGCTGAGCAAGCCGGTTGTCGACAGGAAATCCGTCACCGCCATTGTTGAAAAATCCCCGGCCCGGACCGCCGACACCGGCCAGCGCAAACTCAGCTACCGGGATCAGCGGGAACTGGATGCCCTGCCGGGCAAGATAGAATCCCTGGAAATTCGCCAGTCCGAGCTGGAACAGCAGATTTCAAGAGCCGGCTTCTACCAGCAGCCCCGCGGTACAATTGATCGGGTATTGGCCGAAATTGCCGAAATCCAGTCACAACTGGAGTTGGCTTACGGGCGCTGGGCGGAGTTGGAGGGCTGAAGCAGGCATGTCAACCGACTCCTTACAATGGGCGTCGGGGATGGTCGTTGTACATACCCCGGGGTTCCTTCAACCCGGTTTCCCGGTAGATTAAAATGACATACAGAGCGTGCAGCGATGTATTTTTTTGCCATAAGGAGGGCAGAATCCCTGCAAGTATTGATACTAAGCCCCTTGAATTACATAAATAAAATTAAATGCGCTGTTCAATATCAGAGTATAAAAGTAAATAGCCTGTCCCAGGTCAATATCCCGATAGCGTGACTGTTGCAGACTCGCCGGTAGCGGCGTATTTTTGTAAATGGCATCTGTAACAGGTGGCGATGGGGTTGATATTGTTGCGCCGCCACAAAATTGGTTAATGCCGACATTATGAAAAAGACCAGCGATATCATTTGGCAGGATAAACAGCACCAGATACTGTTTCAGTTAATAGACCAGCTCGGAATGAAAGACGTGGATGCCCAGGTCTTTGTCTCCCTTTGTCATTACGCCGAGAATCACTTCTCCCTGGAAGAGGAGTACATGGCCCAGATTAATTATCCCTACGCCAGGGAACACATCATGGCTCATGACAAGTTCCGCAAGGAACTGAAGACCATGCTTGAGCAACATCATGAATACGACGAGGCACTGTGTCAGTCGCTGTCCCTGTTCCTGACCGAATGGCTGACCCGGCACGTTTTCGGTATCGACAAGAAACTGGAGGAGTTCATTCTCGCTTCCAAGCGCAAATGACCAGGGCTCTTGCCGGCGGGCCTTGAGTCGTCCCTTCCGCAGTCGAACCGGTGACTGCACAATTGTCTCTATTGCCTCTCTCTGCTACATTGCATGACGGGCCGCGCTTACCCCGGACCGGGAATAACCAACAATAACGAGAAAGTAATCCGCCATGGCTATGAACAACGCAAAACTTCTGTATCAAATTATTGAACGACTGTCAGCCCGACACGCCAATGAAGACCTGTCGATTTTTCTGGTGCGCCTGGGGGCCAATTTTTCAACCCTGCTGGGACTGTACGAACGCTTTTACGGCCAGCGAAAGGATATCGAGGAACAGCTCTTTGAACTGGTGCAGGGACTGGCCGAAATGTATCTGGCCCGGTCTCCGGAGTTGCGGCAACTGGACCGGCAGCGGGAGCAGAACAAGAACTGGCACATGAGCCCAAACTGGGTTGCCACCATGCTCTATGTCGACCGCTTCAGCGGCGACCTGAAGGGGTTCAAGGACAAGATAGATTACCTCGAGGAAATCGGCATCAACTACGTGCACCTGATGCCCCTGTTGAAGATGCCGCCCAAGGACAATGACGGTGGCTATGCGGTATCCGACTATCGGACAGTGGAGCCCCGTTTTGGTTCCATGGACGATATTCGCGATATTGCCAGGACATTCCGTTCCAAAAACATGCTGCTGGAACTGGATCTGGTGCTGAATCACACCGCCAACGACCATGAGTGGGCTAAAAAAGCGCTGGCGGGGGACAAGGAATGCCAGGATATGTACTACATGTACGATGACCGGCGCATTCCGGATCTGTTCGAACAGACTCTGCTGGAAATTTTCCCGGCAAATGCCCCCGGCAATTTCACCTGGATTGAACCCATCAAAAAGTGGGTATTCACCACCTTTTATAATTACCAGTGGGATCTTAATTACACCAATCCCCGGGTCTTTACCGAGATGATCAAGATATTGCTCAACCTCGGTAACCAGGGGGTAGATATAGTGCGTCTGGACGCGGTGGCGTTCATGTGGAAGCGTCTCGGCACCCAGTGCCAGAACCTGGAAGAGGCTCACCTGCTGCTGCAAATGTTCAAGGTGTGCACCAAGATCGCTGCTCCCGGTGTGATCTTCAAGGCGGAAGCCATCGTTCAGCCGAATGACATCGTCAAGTATCTTGGCGGAGGCATCGCCGACGAATGCGAGATCGCCTATAACGCCTCCTTCATGGTCTACCTGTGGGACGCCATGGCAACCCAGACCAAACTGATCATGGAAAACGGCCTGAAAAACATACCGCGTTTGCCCGGCGGCACGACCTGGATCAATTACATTCGATGTCATGATGATATCGGTCTCGGATATGCCGACCAGGATATCTTCAATGCCGGTTTCAATCCGTTCGACCACCGGCAGTTCATTATCTCCTACTATGTCGGCGAGTTCGAGGACAGTCCGGCCAAAGGCCAGCGGTTCATGTACAACCCCAAGACCAAGGATGCCCGAATAACCGGCTCAAGTGCTGCCTTGCTGGGTCTGGAAGCCGGCGTGGAGGAAAACAACCAGCAGCTTATCGACACGGCAATTCGAAAGCTGCTGCTTATGCACGGCATGATCATGTCTTTTGGCGGTATTCCACTGGTGTACTACGGGGACGAGATTGCCTCCCTCAATGATTATTCCTACCTTGAGGACGAAGCCAAGAGCGATGACAGCCGATGGCTCAATCGGCCAGTCATCGATTGGGATAAGGTGGCCAGGCGAAATCAATCGGGCACTGTCGAGCAGAGGGTGTTTGACGGGCTGAAAAAAATGATCGCCATTCGCAAGACCCTGCCGGAATTCTACAGCGAGAATGACTATCGCCTGGTGGAGAACCACAACCCCCACGTATTTACCTTCGTTCGACAGGAGGGCTGGCACAAGGCTCTGGTGGTGGGCAACCTGTCCGGCAGCCTGCAGACTCTGCCCCAGAACATACTGGACCATGCCGGTTTCGGCCACTTTGTCTATGATGCCTACGAGGATCGTCCGGTGGACATCGGCGCCGGTGAAATGGTTCTGGAACCCTACCAGTTTCTGTGGCTCAAGCAACGCTAAAGCCGACGGCTGTTATTAACCCGGCATCCAAATAGGCTTCCTGTCTATTTGGATGCGCGCCCTTAAAATACTGGCGGAACTGTACGAAGTTCCTTGTATTTTAAGGGCTTGCATTGGCCTACGGCCAATGGCGGCACGTCCATGTGCCGCATT
>QJWQ01000148.1 GCA_003235325.1 Gammaproteobacteria bacterium
TCGGCTGCAAAGCGAATGCGCCTGCCGATGACCCTGTCCGCTTCCGGCAGCACCCTGTCGATGAATGACCGGGTGACAATGGCGACCGGCATACTGTCGGCTGTGTCCCGGGTGTCGAAATACCGGCCTTCCAGCAGGCCGATGCCCAGAGCCTCCAGGGCCCCCGTGGACATTTCCGCCGAGTTGGCGCTGGGGTAGTGGTTGTCGGCGTTCTTCTCAGAGCCCTCCACCTCAATAGGCCGGTAGTAGGCGTTCTTGCCGGGCAGGGGGTTTGACATGAAGGCTGCTTCGATGCCCGGTTGCCGGTTCAGGTTGTCGAGCAGACTTTCGAAAAACAGCGTCTGCGATTCCGGGGTGGGGTAGCTGGCCTCGGGCAACCCGATCTGGGCGGTCAGTGTATTGCCGGTTACAAAACCATAGTCCGAATGCCGTGCCTGGTAGGTGGCCACGGCAATCATGGCCGAGACGGTCAGCAGGGCGCAGGACAGCGCCACTTCCAGAATCACCAGGGCCCGGTTGATGCGACCGGCATTGCGCCCCTGGGCACCCTGGGTGCCGTCCCGCAGAACCTGGTTGAAATCGCCGGCAATAATTTTCCAGGCGGGCAGAATCCCGGTGATGATGGCGGTGACCGGAATCAGGATCAGGGAGACCAGTAGAATATGGGGGTTGATGCTGAACATCCAGAAGTAGGGAATATCACCACCGGTGACGGAAGCCATGATGTCGGCGGAAATCTCCAGGCCCACCTGGGCCATCAACAGAGCAAATACCCCGCCAACAGTGCAGATGATCAGGCTTTCCCACATCATCTGCATGATCAGTCGGCCATTGGGTGCCCCCAGGGCCGAGCGAATGGCTGTCTCCTTGGCCCGTTCCGCAGCCCGGGCGTAGAGCAGGTTGGCGACATTGACACTGGCGAGGAGTAGAACAAATATCACCGCGATGGACATGGCAATCAGGATCTCCTCGGTGCCGCCGCCGAGAAAGGCCAATTGGAAGGTCTGCAGTACCGGTTCCTGGTTTTGAAAGTCCTCGGGGTTCTGGCGGGCAAGGCGACGGTAGATATTGATCGCCTCGGCATTGGCATCCGTGACTGACACGCCGGGCTTCAGCAAGCCATAGACAGTCACCCGTATTTTTCGGTCCTCGTTGTCGATCTGTTCCAGATCGACAGTGCTGGGTAACCAGAGGTCGTGGAAGTAGGGGAAGGCAAAGCCCTCCGGCATCACCCCGATAATTGACCTGTCGACCCCGTTGACGGTAATTTGGTGGCCGAGGACATCGTCCATGCCACCCAGGTAATTTTGCCAGGTGTTGTAACTGATCAGTGTCACCGGCCGCGCATTCTTTACTGTATCCGCAGCGGTGATCGGGCGGCCCAGTATCGGATAGGTCGAGGTGTACTCGAACATGTCCGGCTTTACCGCGGCGGCATAGTAGCGCACTGCGTAGTCGCCACCGCTGACGTTTGCCGTGATGCCCTGGAAAAAACCCAGGTGGTCAAAGCTGCGGGCCTGTTTCGACAACTCCCGGAATGACTCCAGCCGGTGTGGATCAAAACTCCAGATGTTATTGCCTTCCACCCGCATGCTGACCAGGACCATGCGCTCGGCCCCCGGAAACGGCAGTTTCTTCAGAGCGACGGAATAGATAAACGAGTAGTTGTAGAGACACAGCCCGATACCCAGGGCCATGATCAGGACCGTCACCACGGCGAAGCCCGGCCTGTTGGCCAATAAACGGCAGGCGTACTTGAAATCAATCCAGCTGTTCATGGGAGCTCCTAGGCGGCCTTTTCGCCGGCGCTGATTCGGTTGTCGGCGACAATGCGGCCATCAAATATCTCCACCACGCGACTGGCTCGTCGCGACGAGCGCGGGTCATGGGTGACCATGCAGATGGTGGCTCCCTGCTCGTGCAGGCTGTCGAGGATGTCCATCACCGCTTCGGCATTTCGCGAATCCAGATTGCCGGTGGGTTCGTCCGCCAGAAGAATCGAGGGCTTGCCGGCAATGGCCCTGGCTATGGCGACCCGCTGTTGCTGGCCGCCCGACAACTGGGATGGGAAGTGTCTGGCGCGATGTGACATGTTGAGTTTGCCCAGGGCCTCGTCAACCCATTGCTTGCGTACCAGTTTCGTCAGTTCATTGCGGTAGGTCAGGGGCAACTCGACGTTTTCAGCCACGGTCAGATCACTGATCAGGTTGAAGGACTGAAAGATAAAACCGATCTCCCGATTGCGAATCCGGGCCCGCTCGTTCCTGGCGATAGCCGAGACATCCTGGTCTTTGAACCTGTAGTTGCCGGTACTGGCGACGTCCAGCAGGCCGATGAGGGACAGCAGTGTCGACTTGCCGCAACCGGAGGGACCGGCGATGGAAACATATTCCCCCGAGACGATGTCGAGATTGATTTCCGACAGGGCGTGGGTCTCGATTTCATCGGTGTAAAAAACCTTTTTCAGGTCCTTGAGTTGAATCAGATGATCAGTCATGGCGGTGCTCCTACTTGAGGCCAATGCGTTGCAGATGTTCCCAACTGGTGTGGTCGGAGAGGATGATCTTGTCTCCCGGCGTCAGGCCGGTGAGGATTTGAATCTGGTCCGATGATCCGGTGCCGAATCGGACCGGGGTTTTTTCGGCAGACGCCTCGGACCGGTCGAGCCGGTAAATAACACCGGGCTGATTGCTCTGGGCCAGCACCGGTCGCTCGACATAAAGGGTGTCCTGAATATCGGCCACCAGGATATCGCCACTGACACTGAGGTCGGGTCGTGCTTCCGGGGGAAGTTCTCCGGGGAGGCCGACTTCGACAAGTACAGAGCCGTTGATCACCGCCGGGTCAATGCGGGCGACCACCCCGTCAATGCGGCTCTTGCGGGTATCGATGCGCACCGGTTGGCCAATGGTGACCTCATTGATCATGCGTTCGGCGACCTTCAGTTCCGCGATCAGCCGGGTCTGATCCGCCACTTTGACCAGGTTGGCGCCAGTGGCCAGACGTTCCCCCAGGGTAGCTGCCACTTCCTGGACAATGCCCGGCTCCAGGGCGGTTACCTGCAGGGCAGTCACCCGCTGTTGCGCCCGTTCCAGGTTGTTGGCGAGTTTGTTGATCCGGGCCCGGCGCGCCTGCAACTGGGCCTGACGGTTTTTGTCGATGCGGTCGAGACGCAGTTTTTCTGCTTCCAGTTCATTTTCCAGTTGCCGGACACGCAATTCAGACTTCCTGTGCTCGAGCATGGAGATGGTGGCCAGACCACTCTCCACCAGCTTGCGTTCCGCATCAAATTGCAGCCTGACTCCCTGCAGGTCGATATCAACAGTCTTGATCCGCGTGCGCTGGTTGAGCAGTTCGGTTTCCAGCGAGACCTCCAGGGCGACCAGTTCCGCTTCCTCCGCAGCCAGTTCCCAGCGCTTTTCCTCGGCGGCCTGAACCAGTTCCGGGTTGTCGAGTTCCAGCAACAGTTCGCCTTTGGCGACCTGCCTGCCCGGCTTGACCAGAATCCGGTTGACACGGCCTTCGACACTGGTGGCCACCCAGCGGACCTCCCTGGGCACCAGGGTGCCATTGCCGAAGACCCTGACCTGCATGTTGCCCTGCCTGACCTCGGCAAACTGCAAGCCACTGCGACTGAATGACCGGGTCGTGATGTTTGTACTGGCATAGATGGAGCCGACCACAGCCAGCAGCACGAGGACGGCAATCAACCACTTCGGGTTGACCTTAAGGGTTCCGGGTTTCGAAGGCCGAGCAATGTCCATGACGTTGATAAACCTGATGAGCCAAACATAGCGACTATCCAGCAGGTTTTATGCCATTCGTTTAAGTCTATGATTTATATTGAGATATAAGTAAAGAGGGCAAGACTGGTCGATGCTAAATCCCAAAATTGAAACAGCATCGGTGAAATTGAAATCCCGGAATCGGGAGACTGGATCTATCTTGGGGAAACCTGGAGTCCATAATCATCTGACACTGCGACGACGCTACTTATTAACCTGGCAACAAAATGGATTTCCTTATCTATTTTGTTGCGCTCCTCGGAAATACTGGCGGTAATTGGCGAATTGCCCTGTATTTCCGTGGCCTGCATTGGCCAAATGCCTATGGCGGCGTCTCGGTATTGTCGATAACTGACAGTCCCCTGTCGCCTCTGGCGGCCGCCACCAGCAGTCCTTCATGGTGCTCGAGGCCCGGATCGACAGGTTTCGCTCGATTTCCGCTTCCCTGGAGCCGCGCCGGGATCATGAGGGTAGCCGCTGCCATAATGATACGCACCAGCGACGGGCAGTCGGGTTACCCCTCTCGCAACAGGCCCTAGTATTCCTCCAGATCTGTATTGGCCAGCTCTTCCTCCTTCGCGGATACCAGGATCACTTTTATGCCAGCGTTTTCGATTTTCTTCAGAATAGCCGGATCAGCACCGGTATCGGTTATGAGCACGTCGAGTTTGGTAAGCGGGCACACAATGAAGTTGCTGCTTCGCCCCACTTTGGAACTGTCTGCCAACAGTATTACCTGTTCGGCGCGGTTCATGAGTTTTTGTTCTGCTCGAACAATTATAGGGTCAGCCTCCATGATCCCTTCCGCACCGATTCCCTGTGCACTCATGAACATTTTTTTACCAGCGTAGTACTGGATGGTATCGTTCTCAAACGAACTTAATATGAGACCCTGCTTCCGATACACTTCTCCACCCGGCAAGGTAACCTGATTACTGCCATTTTCGGCAAGGTAATTGGCCAGATACATGGAATTGGTTAGTACGGATATATTCCGCTTGACAAGAAACTCTCCCATCATAAAAGTAGAAGTACCACCATTGATAAT
>QJWQ01000044.1 GCA_003235325.1 Gammaproteobacteria bacterium
TCTCTGGATGTCAAGACCTGGTAAGGTTCTTCGCGTTGCTTCGAATTAAACCACATGCTCCACCGCTTGTGCGGGCCCCCGTCAATTCATTTGAGTTTTAACCTTGCGGCCGTACTCCCCAGGCGGTCTACTTATTGCGTTAGCTGAGCCACAAAGAGGTCAAGCCTCCCTACGGCTAGTAGACATCGTTTACGGCGTGGACTACCAGGGTATCTAATCCTGTTTGCTCCCCACGCTTTCGCACCTCAGCGTCAGTATCAGTCCAGGTGGCCGCCTTCGCCACTGATGTTCCTTCCTATATCTACGCATTTCACCGCTACACAGGAAATTCCACCACCCTCTACTGTACTCTAGCCTGCCAGTTCTGAATGCAGTTCCCAGGTTGAGCCCGGGGATTTCACATCCAGCTTAACAAGCCGCCTACGCGCGCTTTACGCCCAGTAATTCCGATTAACGCTTGGACCCTCCGTATTACCGCGGCTGCTGGCACGGAGTTTGCCGGTCCTTCTTCTGCAGGTAACGTCAGGGTTGACGGGTATTAACCGTCAACTTTTCCTCCCCACTGAAAGTGCTTTACAACCCTAGAGCCTTCTTCACACACGCGGCATGGCTGGATCAGGGTTTCCCCCATTGTCCAATATTCCCCACTGCTGCCTCCCGTAGGAGTTTGGGCCGTGTCTCAGTCCCAATGTGGCTGATCATCCTCTCAGACCAGCTACGGATCGTCGCCTTGGTAGGCCTTTACCCTACCAACTAGCTAATCCGACGCAGGCTAATCCAATAGCGCAAGGTCCGAAGATCCCCTGCTTTCCCCCTTGGGGCGTATGCGGTATTAGCACGAGTTTCCCCGTGTTGTCCCCCACTACTGGGCAAATTCCTACGCGTTACTCACCCGTCCGCCGCTCTACTCGCTCCGAAGAACTTTCGCGCTCGACTTGCATGTGTTAGGCCTGCCGCCAGCGTTCAATCTGAGCCATGATCAAACTCTTCAGTTTAAATCTTTTACCTCTGCCAATTCTGTAAGGAATCGACAAGAGGGAGCAGTTTCAGAAACCTCTGGTACTACTCAAAAACTTGGCTCAAATACTTTGGCTTACCAAATCATATGAATTGATGAGTTACTTGCATTTGAAGAATCAATATCACTCGATTCATTCCAGCAAGCACCCACACGCTTTGCCTGATCTATTTTTAAAGAACGATTCGCTCCTTGGAGCGGGCTGCGTATTTTAATGATCGCCACCCTTATGTCAATCTTTTTCTCGATGCCGTTTTTCGTATCGAAATATTACTGACTGCGTCGGCCGAACGTCTCATCCCGGCTGAGCGAGGCGCGCATTCTAGCGCCTCTTTTTGCCCTGTCAACTTCAATCTCGGAAAATATTTTCAGGGCCTTTACTTCGGATCTCTGTGGTTCAGGGAAACGAGGCCGGCATTCTATCGCCAGGATGTTAGCTGTCAACTGTTTGGTGAAATATTTTACTCCTGCCCCGGCTGGCGCCTCCAAGCGGACACCTGACAGACCGGCTCAGGAGATCAAGGCACCGCGCTGAGAGCACTGCCTCATGCCAATTCAAATAGGTGGTACTTCTTTTTACCAAGCCTGACCAGGAAAAACCGGCCAAAAGCGGCATGTTCAGCATTGAAGCATTGATCTGTAGCCATATTATCCTCGATTGCCCTGGCAACACCGTTAACCGTTACCGCTTTTCGAGCCAGCGCGTCCTTGACTTCCCTGGCTGTTCTGGCCAGGCCAGCTGCCGCCAACAGACTTGAAAGCGGCTCGTCGGCCAGTCCTACAGGATTAATCGTCGAAAATGGCAGGCCATCCTGCTTCAGTTGCTCAAAGTCCGTTTCGGAGAGGTCAGTCATTTCACCTCTGAACAGGGCGTCGGTGATCCGCTCGGCCCCGTCAAGACCGGCCTCACCATGGACCATACGGGTTACCTCTCTTGCCAGCAGTCGCTGGGCCTGTGGCCGCCCCTGTCGTTCAGCATCTTCACGGCGTACCGATTCAATCTGCTCTGCCGGAAGGAAGGTGAAGAAATGCAGAAACCGGTATACATCTGCATCGGCGGTATTTATCCAGAATTGATAAAATGTGTACGGTGAAGTTTTCCCCGGATCAAGCCAGACAGCGCCTGCTTCTGTCTTTCCAAATTTTGTACCATCCGATTTGGTAATAAGGGGTACTGTAAATCCAAAGACATGAGCCTGGTTTTGTCGACGCGCCAGGTCTATGCCTCCGACAATGTTACCCCACTGATCGCTGCCACCCACCTGCAGGGTGCAGCCATATCGACGATTCAGTTCAGCAAAATCCATCGCCTGCAATAACGCATAGGAGAATTCGGTAAAGGAAATACCATCGCCCTCACGATCAATTCTCTGCTTTACCGATTCCTTGTGGATCATATTGCTAACGGAAAAGTGTTTGCCGATATTGCGCAAGAAATCCAGGGCCAGCATCTGGCCGGTCCACTCAAGATTATTGACAACCAGCGCCGAGTGGTCTCCGCAATCGAAATCAAGAAAGCGGCAAACCTGTTCACGAATTTTGCCCGCCCAGCCAGAGACCACTTCCGGCGTGTGAAGCTGCCGCTCGGCATCTTTGAAGCTGGGATCACCAATCAGACCTGTGGCGCCGCCTACCAGGGCGATTGGCTTGTGGCCGGCATCCTGAAATCGCTTCAGAACCAGTAACGGCACCAGATGCCCCAGGTGAAGGCTGTCTGCCGTGGGGTCAAAGCCGCAATAAAGCGTTCGGCTGTGCGACAGATGGTCGGCGAGATCGCCGGCACCGGTCATCTGGGCAATCAGGCCTCTCTCCTGAAGCTCATTAATAAGTTGTGATCCTGTTCGCCCCATAACGCCTTCTTTAAGCAGCAAATTTAAAAGATGGCAAACAATACATTATCTTTTCGCAAAAACAAGGTTGCCCGGGATTGCAGGTACTTGATGGCCATCACTGGGACCAGAGCCTTTTTTGATATAAAATACGCAGTTGCAAAAAACACATGAGTCTGGCCAGAGAAATTTAATGCAACCCCTTCTTGAAACCATGAAAAGCTGGCGAGTAGTTATCGCCTCCGCAAAAAACTGGCAGGTCCCCACCTGCAGATACATACCCAGGAGTCATTTCCTGGCAGTCATAGTCCTGTCCGGGTTGCTACTGCTGACCATGCTGTTTGTTCCCTCTGAAGATGTTGCGGCCAGCCGTCACCAGAGCATCCTGCTGCCGTTGCCGGACCTGGCTGATGACGGCACGGATATCATTGACCATTACCCTGACGACTACGGCGTGGACACCGCACCGGTTCTCGAGGAAGCAAAGGAACCCCGCCTCTGGAAGCAGGAAGTCATCAGGCCGGGGGACAATCTTACCAGCATCTTCAAGCGACTTTCCCTGAATAACGCCGACGTTTATGCCGTTGCCAATGCCGGCAAGGAGGCGTCTGCACTGAAACATCTTCGACCCGATGAAGTTATCTCCGTTGCAACCGATGACAAAGGGGAACTAGCGGCAGTCAAATATCAGCGGTCTCTGCTGGAATCCTACGTCTATACCAAGTCCGGGGCAGCATTCAGTGGCGAAAAGGTAGTCAGGCATCCTGACCTTCTACCGGCATTCAGGACGACGATCATTGAAAACTCACTGTTTCTCGACGGCGAGCAGGCCGGCCTGAGCCATAATCTCATCATGCAGATTGCCAATGTGTTTGGCTGGGATATCGATTTTGCTCTGGACATACGCCAGGGTGATTCGTTTTCAATTCTTTACGAAGAAAAATACCTCGACGGTGAAAAAATCGGTACCGGCGATATTCTAGCTGCTGAATTCAGCAATCAGGGAGAGGTTTATCGGGCCGTACGTTTCGTCGAGGGCGATGGTTCCATCAACTACTACACGCCAGACGGCCAGCCCATGCGCAAGGCTTTTTTACGTGCGCCGCTGGATTTCACTCGAATCAGTTCCAATTTCAACCTGAAGCGCAAGCATCCAATCCACAAGATGATCAAGGCTCATCGCGGCGTCGACTACGCCGCACCGCGGGGCACTCCGGTCTATGCCGCCGGTGATGGCAAAGTCATCGCTGCCGGCTACAGCAAGGCGAACGGCAATTATGTCTTTATCCAGCACGGTCAGAAATACACTACCAAATACCTGCACCTCAACAAAAAGGCAGTGAAGTCCGGCCAGTCTGTCAGGCAGCGCCAGGTCATTGGCACCGTCGGTTCCACCGGCTATGCCACGGGCCCACATCTTCATTACGAATTCCTGGTGAACGGCATTCATCACAATCCCCGTACCGTCAAACTGCCAAAGGCAGATCCCATTGCCCAAGAGGCGAGACCCGGATTCATTCAGCAGACCACCCCTCTGCTCGCGCAACTGGACAGCCTGCGCAATGTCCAGCTGGCCCAGGCCACGCCCGAGTAGTCCATGACGACAGCCTCGTAATGGCCTCCGGGGATATCTTCATCGGGTTGATGTCCGGCACCAGCATTGACGCTATAGACACCGTGCTGGTGGAGTTTTCCGGCTCCGGGCTTGACGTTATCGGCAATTACCAACATCCGATTCCACTTTCGCTGAAACAGGATATTGGCAGGCTATGTCAACCGGGCGAGGATAGCATCGACCTTCTCGGCCAGACCGATCGCGCCGTCGGCATGGCCTTCGCTAAAGCATGCAGCATTCTTCTGGACAGATGCGGAGTAACCCCGGAGGCTGTTACCGCCATTGGCAGCCACGGCCAGACTGTCCGCCATCGCCCGGGAACAGCGGGCGCGGAAAATCACTTTACTGTGCAAATCGGCGATCCCAGCACCATTGCCGTGTTGACCGAAATTACCACGGTTGCCGATTTTCGACGCAAGGACATGGCGAGAGGCGGTCAGGGAGCGCCTCTGGTGCCGGCATTCCATCATTACCTGTTCCATTCAGTTCGCTTCAACCGGGTGATCATCAATATCGGCGGCATTGCCAATATCACCTGGCTGCCTGCTTCAGGCGAGGTCATTGGCTTTGATACCGGTCCCGGCAACCGGTTGATGGATATCTGGGTTGATCAGCGTCTGGGGAGGCCATTTGACCAAAACGGCGATTGGGCCGGCACCGGCAACGTACTACCGGCGTTAATGGATCGGTTACTGCGCCACCCGTTCCTGAGAATGACACCGCCAAAGAGCACGGGCCGCGAGGACTTCAATGCTCAATGGCTTGACAACATGCTGGCAGAAAGTGGCTGCACCAGTTGCCGTCCGGAGGATATCCAGGCAACGCTGGCGAGTTTTACTGCAAGAACTGTTGTCGACAGCTTCGACATGTTGCCGTCACCAGTGGATGAAATCTTTGTCTGTGGCGGCGGTGCCAGCAACCGCAATTTGATGGCGCTGATTGAACAGGCGTCGGCTGGAGTGCCGGTGCTTTCAACTGCGACTCTTGGCCTGCCGCCTCAGCTTGTTGAGTCTGTCGCCTTTGCCTGGCTGGCCCGCCAGACGCTGAACCGGGCCAGCGGCTCTCTGGCCTCGGTCACCGGTGCCGACAGGGACTGCGTCCTGGGTGGCATCTACTATCCCTGAAATCGCCTCAATCCACTTCCAGGCGCCACCGAGATCAGAGAAAACAGCAAATGCCCAAAAAGAAAAAGTCTTCCATACTGGATCGGGTCGACCTGAACCGACAACTGAAGGACAAAGACCAGTACCTTTCATTGCTCTCAGAGCTTCAGGACCGCATGCGCCGAATTCAGACCAGTTGTTACTTTAACCACAATCGGGTCATCCTGGTATTTGAAGGCTGGGACGCCAGCGGCAAGGGAGGCGCCATTCGCCGGCTCCGGGAAAAGCTGGACCCTCGCGGGTACAGGGTCAGACCTATCGCCAAACCGGAATCCTGGGAACAGGGGGACCATTATCTGAAACGGTTCTGGACCAAGCTGCCGCCTCCAGGAGCGATCACCATCTTCGACCGCAGCTGGTATGGGCGGGTGCTGGTGGAGCGGGTCGAAAAACTGGCTAGCGACAAGGCCTGGAACCGGGCCTACAGAGAAATCAATGATTTTGAAAAACTGCTTACCGATGACGGCGTGATTATCATCAAGCTGTTCATGCATATCAGCCAGGATGAACAGTTGCACCGCTTTGCCGAGCGGCTGGATAACCCCGACAAAAACTGGAAATTGACTGCCGAGGATCTGCGCAATCGGGAACGGGCTGTCGACTACCTCGAGGCCTATGAGGACATGCTGTCGAAAACCGACACGGATTATGCTCCCTGGAACATTATTGAAGCGGAACACAAGTGGTTTGCCCGCACCAGGGTCCTCTCGAAAGTCGTTAATAAACTGGAAGACCAGCTGCCGGCCCGACCACCGCGACTGACCGAAGCGGAGATCCTGGCGGCCAAGCAACAGCTGGGAATCAGCGAGGGGAAGTAATTGTCCTCATCACTTAAAAGTAGAGATAGTCTTCCTCTTCCAGAAGCCGGGAAACCTCCGCGGGACCGAAAGGTACCGTTCCGACAAAGGGAAACAGGTGGTTGGGCTGGAGGCCCATGGAACCCATTCGTGTCTCACAAACGTTGATTTCAATGACGCCAAAGGCGGTGAGCCGTGCAGCCAGGTCGACTATCTCCTTGAAGCGGCTGTAGTTATACCTCGAGAATATTTCAACTTCCGGCCCGTGCAATACCATCGATATTGGCGGCAGTTTCGGATTTAATCCGGTATTTAGATAGTAAAATTCCGCCCGCTTCAATGCGGCAAGAACCTCGGCCGGCTGATTCTGCTCCAATCTGGCCAGATAGCCTGGGGGTGTCTCTCTGGCCAGCTGCGGCGACCCTGGCTGCACCTCATTCTGATTTGTGACCTCCGGTGCGGAAGACTGCTCCAAACCGCCGGCATGGATCTGGCAAACTACGACGAATAAAATCAACGACAAAAGCGAAAGCCATGGCCGGCTGGAACCCTTTTTCACCCGTCGTTAGACCGAGAAGGAGGCACCGCAACCACAGGTGGTTGATGCATTGGGGTTATTAATTAGAAAACGGGACCCCTGCAGGCCCTCTTCATAATCCACTTCGGCCCCGGCCAGATATTGAAAACTGAGGGAATCAACTAACACCTGAACACCGCCCCGTTCGATAACGGTATCATCTTCGGCGGTGACCTCGTCAAAGCTAAAGCCGTACTGAAAACCGGAACAACCACCACCGGTAACAAATACCCGAAGCTTGAGGTCCGGGTTTCCCTCTTCCTCAACCAGGTTCCTTACTTTGGCAACTGCGTTGTCCGTCACCCTCAGGGGGGGCGGTGTAAAGGTTTGAATCACTGACATGTACGCTCCCGAATACTGTCGCCCGGCAATAACCAAGCAATGCACTCGGGTATTCTAGCATGAAACCATGCTTTCTTCCGCAACAGTATTCGGTTTGAATGGCGCCACCTTCCTGTCAGTTTTATCGTCTTCCTGTGGGACCGGGGCGATATGATCAAAACCGCCATTTACCTGGGCACCTTTCTCGATTTCAAGCGATTGGTAACGAATATTTCCCTCTACGATAGCGTGAGCCGCCAGATAAAGCTGGCTCGAGGCATGGGTGTCCCCGTGAACCCTGCCGTTAATGATTACCACCGGCACATCGATAATACCTTCCACCAGACCGGATTGCAGTACGCGGACCCGGGCCTCCGCACCGTCCACGGCGATGACATTACCGCTGATTGTGCCCTCTACTTCCAGGTTTCCGGAAAAGTGAAGATCACCGGTGATGACGGCGCCCTTGGCAATCAGTGTTGTTGTTCCCCGGAAATGATTACTGTCCTTTCTGCCCAGCATTGGCTATACCTCGGGTTGTTGCCACTCGAATGTCGCCTCCACGGGTTGCCTTTCTTTGTCCTCGGGTGCGACTGTCACTAGAACCCGGTCCGGCTCAAAGCCGACGGGCAGGTTCATCGAACCTTCGAGTACTTTAAAGTATTTAAACCTGGTCTGTATGGGACCTGCGTCCAGTTTCGGATCAAGCTTTTCCAGGGGAAAAGCTGCATGAGCACCACTGAGTCTGCCCTCAATCACCACTTCGATTGCAACATCTAGAGCTTTGATCAGCGCCTCTTTCTGACGAATGACCAGACTGTAATTAAAGCGCCCGGGTGCCTGTGTGGCCCTGACGGTAAAGCTGTCAATATGAAGGCCCTTGACGCCGCTGTCCCGCAACAGGGTGCGGTAGCGGCTGAGCTCATTCTCCTGCTCCACCAGCCGGGCCTGCAATTGGGTCATTTCGCGACGGACCTGTTCCAGGGTGGCCATATCCACCTGCAGGGCGACGCGGAGATTGGTGAGATTCTGCTGAAGACCGGCGACTTCGCGATTGGATTTTTCCAGGGCTCCGGCATTTACCCGGCTCTCATGCATGGCTTTGGAGTAGTACCTGCTACCGGACAGATAACCACCGACAAAGACAACAATCAGTGTCAGACAGGCCCAGAGGGCGATTGTCCTGACTCTGCCAGGTCTGTATTCCGTGACGATCAGCCGGCTTTCGGGTTGCATCGGTTTCAGGGTAACAGGCCAGGATGCCCGAGGCCGAGGGTTTCATCCAGGTTGAACATCAGATTGAAATTTTGCACGGCCTGGCCTGAGGCCCCCTTGACCAGGTTGTCCTCCACCACCAGAACCACGACCTTGCCGCCATTTCCCGGCCGGCAAACAGCGATACGACACATATTGGAGCCCCTGACGGATCGGGTTTGCGGCGCGGAGCCCCCGGGCATGACATCGACAAAAGGCTCCGTGGCATAACGTTGCTCATACAGCGCCTGCAGGTCCACATCCAGATTGCCAAGGTTGGCGTAAAGTGTCGAATGAATACCGCGAATGATCGGCAACAGATGGGGAACAAAGGTGAGTCCCACCGGCTGTCTGGCGATATCCCCAAGGCCCTGTTCGATTTCAGGTAAGTGGCGGTGACCGGCGACACCATAGGCTTTGAAACTGTCGTTCAGCTCGGTGAGCAGATTGTCAATTTTCGCCTGCCTGCCGGCGCCACTGACACCGGAGGCCGAACTGGCGATGAGATCACTGGTGTCGACCAGACCGGCCTCCAGCAAGGGCAGGAATCCCAGCAGCACGCTGGTGGGATAACAGCCCGGACAGGCGATCAGGCGGGCCTTGCGGATGGCTTCCCTGTTGATCTCCGGCAGGCCGTAAACCGCCTTTTCCACCAGTTCCGGGCACCCGTGGGGCTGGTTGTACCATTTTTCCCAGAGCGGAATATTTCGCAGGCGAAAATCCGCCGACAGATCGATGATCCTCACCCCCCGGGTCAATAGTTCAGGCACCATGGCCTGGGCAACCCCATGAGGGGTAGCGAAAAATACAGCCTCACACTCCGCCAGCATATCGATGTCGGGGATGCTGAAAGACAGATCCAGATGGCCACGTAAATTGGGAAACAGGTCGGCAACTGCGATCCCGGCCTCGGCTCTGGACGTAATGGCGCCAATTTCGACCTTCGGGTGGCCTATCAGGAGCCGCAATAACTCGACGCCGGTATAACCGGTGCCGCCGACGATGCCAATTCTGATCAGATTCGGGTCTTCAACCATGGATTACTGTATCCCGTACTGGAGGGCTGCCTATAATACCCCATCCCAACACCGGTAATAGCACTCGATGCCCGAGACTCCCCCGAAGGCTGGTTCTCGTTTCTTCAATCCGCACCGCCTGATGGATGCGTTTCGTCAGCGACTGGCCTACACCGAGGCTCTGCCGCAACTGGCCATCCTCGGTCTGCTCAGCGGCATTGTCACGGCGCTGGTTGCCGTGCTGTTCAGGCTGGCCATTCAGTTTCCCCTGGAACTGCTGCTTCCCGGCCATGAGAGCGAAAATTTCGAGGGTCTATCCAGTCGAGTGCGCTTTTTGCTGCCGTTTACCGGGGTATTGCTTATCGGCCTGTTGCTGCAATTCTCCGGCTCCCGATCGCTGGGTTTTGGCGTCAGTCATGTCATCGAACGCCTGCACCGCAACCAGGCCCGGTTGCCGCCGAAGAATGCCCTGATGCAGTTTGTCGGTGGCGTACTGTCCCTGCTCACAGGATTGCCGGGAGGCCGGGAAGGAGCGGCGGTCCACATTGGCGCCACCTGTTCCAGTGTCCTGGGCCAGAAGATGGACCTGCCCAACAACAGCCTGCGTATTCTCGTCGGCTGCGGTGTCGCCGCAGCCATTTCCGCCTCGTTCAACACCCCTCTCGCCGGGGTTATTTTTGCCATGGAAGTGGTGCTGATGGAATACACCATCACCGGCTTCCTGCCGATAATCGTTGCCGCCATCTCCGGGGCAGTCATCTCCCACCTGTTTTTTGGCAATGCCCCGGCATTCTCCATTCCCGAGCTGCCAACTGCCCGCCTCTGGGAATACCCCTGGATGGCCGCTTGCGGGGTCATCTTCGGCCTGGTGGCGACAGTCCTGTTGCGACTTCATGTCGCCGTTTTTCGGCTGCGCCAGCGACCTTACTGGATTCGTTACTTCTCCGCCGGCCTGCTCTGCGGGATTGCCGCGCTGTTCATTCCCGAGATCATGGGCATCAGCTATGACACCCTGGAACGAGCCATGCTCGGAGATGTGGCGCTGCGCATACTGGTCCTGGTGGTTATCGGCAAGCTGCTGGTCTCCATCTCCATAGCGGCCCTCGGGTTGCCATCGGGCGCCATAGGACCACTGCTGGTCCTTGGCGGCTGCCTCGGTGGCTGTCTCGGTATTGCCGGCCAGCACCTGCATCCGGCCGCGGCCAGCGACTCCGGCCTCTACGCCACCATTGGCATGGGCACCATGATGGCCGCCGTACTCAATGCCCCCCTGGCGGCCCTTATCGCCATTCTGGAATTGACTTCCCGGTCCAACCTGCTGCTGCCCAGCATGATGATGATTGTCATCGCCACCATCACCACTCGAATGACCAGCGGGCTGCCAGGATTGTTTCTGATTGGTCACAACCCCAGCCGCTACGCCTCGCCAGTCTTCCAGATGTTGAGCCGGGCCGGGGTCACCAGCCTGATGAAACGCAATCTGGCGGTGCACTCCCACAATCTGCTCTGGAGCAGGGCCAGGATGCTGTTGGCGCAGAGACCGGACTGGATAGTGATTGTCGATGTCGGCGAACCCCGCTACATTCTGCGACCGGCTGATCTGGCCCATTACCTGGAAGAGCAGGACACCTCCCTCTGGGAGCAGGATCACCGGATTGACCTGCGGGAGATTCCCGGACAGCGCTGGCGTTTGTACCCGATTCACCCGCGGGCGACGTTGCAGGAGGCCCTGGTCCTGATCAAAAAGGAAAATGCCAACGCCGTCTATGTCACCCGGCCGGCCACTCCCCTGACCTCCGATGTCGCCGGGGTCATCACCCGCGCCGACCTGGACAATTACTACCAGATCTAATCCTGTCTGAGTTTGCAGCTTTCAGGCTTTGCTTTAGGATTGCCCCTCTGAGCCCAGAGGAAAAAAAATCCCATGTATTCCTGGATCGAAGCCCTGCATGTCATCAGCGTCATTTGCTGGTTCGCTGCGCTGTTCTATTTGCCGCGCCTGTTTGTCTACCACGCCATGGCACAGGACAGCATCAGCCTGGAGCGATTCAAGATCATGGAGCGCAAGCTTTACCGGGGTATCGCCACGCCGTCGATGGTGGCGTCCCTGGTGTTTGGCGGCGCCCTGTTCTACAGCGCCCCGTCCTATTTTCTGGGTACCGGCTGGTTTTGGGTCAAGATGATCCTGGTACTGCTGCTGGTGATCTACCATTTCTGCTGCCGATACTTCCTGATACGGTTTCGAGACAACCAAAACAGCAGAACTCACGTCTTCTACCGCTGGTTCAACGAAGTCCCGGTGTTGATGCTGGTGGGCATTGTAGTGATGGTGATCGTCCGTCCCTTCTGAAGACGTATTGCCACCGGCAGGGCTCCAGACCGCAAACGGGGGCTTGCTGAGTCGCCACAGCAATCACATCGCCGACCCGGTCGCAGGCTCCACAACCGATTTTGCACAATCCGGTTCAAAGCCGGATAATGCCGCGCCGGTTTCAAGGAATTTAGCTTATGTCCCGATCCAGCCAGCTTTTTCAATCCGCCCAGGCAGTCATCCCCGGGGGTGTCAATTCGCCGGTGCGAGCCTTTCGCGCTGTCGGCGGCACGCCGGTGTTTTTTGAAGAAGCCCGGGGCGCGCACCTGTTCGATGCCGATGGCAAACGCTATACAGATTATGTGCTGTCCTGGGGCCCGATGATTCTGGGTCACGGTCACGCCGCCGTGCTCGATGCCATTCGACGACAACTGGACCGGGGTCTTACCTTTGGCGCCCCCACTGAACTGGAAACCCGTCTCGCCGAAAAACTGGTGAGCCTGGTGCCGGGTCTGGACCTGGTGCGCATGGTCAACTCCGGCACTGAGGCCACCATGAGCGCCATCCGCCTGGCCCGGGGCTTTACCGGCCGCAGCAGAATTATCAAATTCGAGGGCTGCTACCACGGTCATTCCGATTCACTGCTAGTAAAGGCCGGTTCCGGTGCCCTGACCCTGGGTGTGCCCAGTTCCCCCGGCGTGCCGGCGGCCCTGGCGGATTACACCACTACCCTGACCTACAACGACAGCGATGCAGTCAGGCGCGCCTTTGCCGATATTGGTGAACAGGTTGCCTGCGTCATTGTCGAGCCGGTGGCCGGCAATATGAGTTGCATTCCGCCGGCTCCGGGCTTTTTGCAGACCCTGCGCCAGCAGTGCAGTAGCCACGGCGCCCTGCTCATCATCGACGAGGTCATGACCGGTTTCAGAGTGGCCCCGGACTGCGCCGTCGGTCGCTATGGCATCGACGCCGACCTGATCTGCCTGGGCAAGGTCATCGGTGGCGGCATGCCTGTCGGCGCCTTCGGTGGCAAACGGGCAATCATGGAACAGCTGGCTCCCCTGGGGCCCGTCTACCAGGCGGGCACCCTGTCCGGCAACCCGGTGGCCATGGCAGCGGGGCTGGCCACCCTGGAGCGGGTTAGTCAGCCCGGTTTCCATGAGGCGCTGTTCAGCAAAACCGATCGGCTGGTGGCCGGCTTCCTGAACGCGGCACGATCGGCGGGCATTGCCATGACCAGCAACCATGTCGGCTCCATGTTCGGTCTGTTCTTTACTGGGGAAGCGTCTGTCAGCAACTACCATCAGGTCATGGCCTGCGATACCGCCCGCTTCGGAAAATTCTTTCACGGCATGCTCGACGAAGGGGTTTATCTGGCGCCGGCCGCCTACGAGGCGGGCTTCATGTCCTCGGCGCACACCGACGAAGACATCAACTTCACCATTGACGCCGCCGCCAAAGTCATGGCTCGACTGTAAACGAGACCCCAGACACAGGCTACAAGGCATACTGTCCGGAGCTTCCGATGGCAATACCTCTCTCTCGCGGCACATTTCCTGCCACACGGCTTCGCCGCAATCGCGCCGATGACTTCAGCCGGCGCCTGGTGCGGGAAAATCGTCTGACGGTCGACGACCTGATTTACCCGGTATTCGTGGTCGAGGGCAGGGGCGAACGCCAGGGCGTCGTGTCCATGCCTGGCATCGAACGGCTGTCCATTGATCAGTTGCTGGAAGATGCCCGGGAATGGCAATCCCTGGGCATTCCCGCCCTGGCCCTGTTTCCGGTAACGCCCCCTGAACGCAAGTCCCTGTTGGCGGAAGAGGCCTTTAATCCGGATGGCCTTGCCCAGCAGGCGGTGCGAGCCCTGAAGCGCGACCTGCCCGACCTGGGGGTGATTACCGACGTCGCCCTGGACCCCTTCACCACCCACGGCCAGGACGGCATTGTCGATGACAGCGGTTACGTACTCAATGATCTAACCGTCGAGGCACTGGTCAAACAGGCACTTTCACACGCCGAGGCCGGAGCCGATATCGTCGCCCCATCGGACATGATGGATGGCCGCATCGGCGCCATTCGCACCGCACTGGAAACCGCCGGCCACTGCAATACCCGAATCCTGGCCTACTCTGCCAAATATGCGTCCAGCTTCTACGGCCCGTTTCGGGACGCGGTGGGGTCCGCCGGCAATATCCGGGGTGGCAACAAGTACAGCTACCAGATGGACCCCGCCAATAGCGACGAGGCCATCCACGAATGCGCCCTGGACCTGGTCGAAGGCGCCGACATGATCATGGTCAAGCCGGGCATGCCCTACCTGGATATCCTGCACCGGGTCAAGTCCAGCCTCGGGGTCCCCACCTTCGTCTACCAGGTAAGCGGCGAATACGCCATGCAGGTCGCGGCCTTTGATCACGGCTGGCTGAACCGGGAGCAGATCATCATGGAATCCCTGCTGGCCTTCAAACGGGCCGGTGCCGACGCCATACTCAGTTATTTCGCCGTGGAAGCGGCACGGCTATTGAAAGCCGGATCCTGACCATCAGACCGGGGTATGGCTGCAGTCCTGGAGCTGATGTTGCCCTGGATAGGGAATCCGGGACGGCGATCTTTGCTGGTGGCGGACGAAAACCTGACGGATGCGGATCTGAAGATGCTGGCTGCGGGCAGCCGGGTGATGACCAACCGCATTGATATTGCCCGGCGGCTGGCCTCGTTGCCGCTCGTATCCCAATTTGGCGATTTTGACTTTAATGCCATTGCCGCGGATTCACTGGACAGCGTCTGCTATCCGGTGTCCAAGGAAAAGGCCGTGGTCCACCACATTGCCAACCTGTGTTTTCACTGTCTCAAGACCGGTGGCGAGCTGGTGCTGGCCGGCGCCCGGCAGACGGGAATCAGGACCTATGCCAGGACCATCGGTGATTATTTCGGCGCCAGGGCCATTGCCGAAAAACACCGGGACTGTTACCGGGTGGTCATCGCCAAGCCGGGGCCGGTAGCGAATACTCCCCTGGAAGACTCTGATTACGACAACCTGCGGCCGATTTTTAACCTCGACGATCTGCCGGTACTGAGCAAACCGGGCCTGTTTGGCTGGAACAAGCTGGATCAGGGCAGTCAATTGCTGGCAGCGCATCTGCCTGATTTTTTCAGCGGCTTCGAGCGAATGCCGGAAACGGCCCTGGACCTGGGGTGCGGCTATGGCTACCTGTCGCTGATGGCTGTTCGCGGGGGCATCGAGCAGGTGACCGCCACAGACAACTGTGCCGCGGCTATTATTGCCTGCCGGGCAAATTTTGACGGCCACGGCGTCGACGGCAGGGTTATTGCGGACGATTGCGGCGGTGAAATCGAGTCGAAGTTTGACTGTCTGCTCTGCAACCCCCCCTTCCACCAGGGCTTTTCCCGGGATTACCGGCTGACGGACAGGTTTCTCGCCAATGCCCGGCGCCTGCTGAGGCCCGGAGGTCGCGCCCTGTTTGTGGTCAACCAGTTCGTGCCTCTGGAAAAAAGAGCCTCGGCGTTTTTCAGATCAGTCGCCACTGTTGTCAGCGATGGCAGTTTCAAGCTGGTTGAACTGGCCTGAGCTGCGCGCAAAAACAGGCCGCTGAAAAAGTCATCCTGACGATTTCAACGCGCGTGATGTATAAAGTGCTATTTTTTTACCTATAAAATCAGAAAGTTAAAGTTACCG
>QJWQ01000017.1 GCA_003235325.1 Gammaproteobacteria bacterium
TTAAATCAATAAATATTGACTATTTTAAAGTCGTGATCGAAAGGGCATGGTCCATTATCTGGGGAGACCATTCCCGGGGAAACCATTTCCCGGGAAGAGCTGTCACCGGCAGCGGCCGAGCCCGGCCGACCGGCTGTCGGCGAACGCGGTAGATGCCTGTCCCCCGGTCCGGTTCGATGCTGCCTGGCCTATAATCAAAGGCGGCGCGTGTCAGGCTGCTAATTAACCCTTTATTGCCCGACTGTCTGGGCACATTAATGGTGCCGGCAACAACAATTCCGGAGGTATCGCTTGTGGTTCGTCGCTGGTTCTATCGCATAGCCGCTCTCATTCTCGTTCTGATCGGGCTGCTTTCCTGGATCTGGCCCGACGTACTCTGGAGTCTGGTGGTGATCGGCCCGGTAATCGCCATCGGCCTCAAGGACAGCCTGCAACGGCGGCACACGGTGCTGCGCAATTTTCCCCTGATCGGCCACATCCGCTATTTCCTGGAAATGATCCGACCGGAGATTCAGCAGTATTTTATCGAGGGCGAAATCGATGCCCACCCCATCTCCCGGGAATTTCGCAATATCGCCTATCAACGGGCCAAGCGGGAGCTGGAGACCCGGCCCTTTGGCACCCAGCGGGATGTCTACCGGGTGGGGTACGAATGGACCAGCCACTCCCTGAATGCGAAGCGTCCCCCTGACGGCGACCCCCGGGTCCTGGTCGGCGGTCCCGACTGTACAAGCCCCTATTCGGCGTCCATTCTCAATATCTCCGCCATGAGCTTCGGCGCCCTGTCCGCCAATGCCATCCTCGCCCTCAACGGCGGCGCCAAACTGGGTAATTTCGCCCACAATACCGGCGAGGGCGGCATATCTCCCTATCATCTGCAGCCCGGGGGCGATCTGATCTGGCAGGTCGGCACCGGCTATTTTGGCTGCCGCACCGGCGATGGCCAGTTCGACCCGGAGCAGTTCAGGACCTGCGCCACCGGCGACACGGTGAAAATGATCGAAATCAAGCTTTCCCAGGGGGCCAAGCCGGGGCACGGCGGTGTCCTGCCCGGCGCCAAGGTCAGTGCCGAAATCGCCAGGGCCCGGGGGGTGATGGCCGGTGAGACGGTGTTCTCTCCCCCCTGCCACAGTGCCTTTTCCAGCCCTGTTGGCCTGCTGGAATTTGTCGCCCGGCTGCGACAGCTGGCGGGAGGCAAGCCGGTGGGATTCAAACTCTGTGTCGGACGGGTCGACGAATTCTTCTCCATTTGCAAGGCAATGATCGAGACTGGCACTACCCCGGACTTCATTACAGTCGATGGCGGCGAGGGTGGCACCGGTGCCGCGCCGCTGGAGTTCCTCAACTCGGTGGGCGCCCCGGCCTGGGATGGCTGGGCCTTTGTCCACAACGCCCTCACCGCCACCAATCTTCGGGACCGGATCAGGATCATCGCCAGCGGCAAGATCTTGACCGGCTTCCACATGATCCGGGCTTTTGCCCTGGGCGCCGATCTCTGCGCCTCGGCCCGGGGCATGATGCTGGCCATGGGCTGTATCCAGTCCCTGCGCTGCAATACCAACCACTGTCCCACCGGCATTACCACCCAGAATCCGGCCCTGGCCTATGGCCTGGATGTCGGCAACAAGACGCCTCGAGTGGCCAACTTCCACCGGGGCACGGTCCACGGTTGCCTGGAAATTCTGGGGGCCATGGGTCTGGACAGCATCGACGATGTCGATCCCTCCCACATTCAGCGCCGCACCGGCAACCTGCAGATTACCGACCTGGGGGAACTCTATGAATTCATGCGCCCGGGGCAGCTGCTGGATGACAAAAGTGTCCCCCACCGGTACCGGGACCAGTGGTCAAGAGCCCGGCCGGATCGCTGGTAACGGCTATACTGTCAGAACTGCCGGCAGTAAATGCGGTTCTCCAGTACACCCATAACAACCAACAACCGGGGCGTTTGAAATCAGATGATCAATACCGCTGTAATCGGCTGGGGCCTGTCCGCCAGCGTATTCCACATTCCATTCATAGTCGCTTCCGGCGACTTCCATTTTGCCGCCCTCAGCACCAGCCAGACCGAACGGGCCGGTGAGCAGTGGCCCGGCGTACGGCTGTATAGCTCGGCGGAGACATTGCTGGCCAAGGACGACAGCGAACTGGTGATCATCGCCACTCCCAACCACACGCATTTCTCCCTGGCCGAACAGGCCCTGGAGCGGGGCAAGCATGTGATCGTCGACAAACCCTTTGTCATCAACTCGGCACAGGGTGAGCGACTGCGTGACCTGGCCCGTGCCCGGGAACTGATACTGGCGGTATTCCACAACCGCCGCTGGGATGGCGACTTCCTGACCCTGGCCCGACTGATCAACACCGGTGCGGTCGGCCAGGTACGCTGCCTGACCAGCCATTTCGACCGGTTTCGCCCCCTGCCAAGGCAGCGCTGGCGGGAACAGTCCGGGGAGGGCACCGGCATCTGGTACGACCTGGGACCACACCTCCTGGACCAGGTATTGTGCCTGTTCGGTCCGCCCGAGGCGGTTACCGGTCGCCTTCGCACCCTGCGTCCGGGAGGCGAAACCACCGACTACTTCCATGTACAACTGCACTACCCTGACATGGAGGTGTTGCTGCACAGCAGCCCCTTCTGTGCTGCGCCCACCCTTCGCTTCCACCTGGAAGGCACCAGTGGTTCCTGGACAAAATACGGCCTCGACCCCCAGGAGGACCGGTTGCGACAGGGCATTCAGCCGACATCAAAGGATTGGGCTGCGGAGTTGCCCGAAGCCTGGGGCACGCTCCATCGGGAAAGCGACCAGGAGGTGGTGCCGACCCTTACCGGGGGTTACCAGCACTTCTTTAACGCGGTGGCCCGGGCGATCCGGGATGGCGTCGAGCCGCCGGTGACAGCGACCGACGGTCTGGCCGTCATACGCCTGATCGAACGGGCGGAACAGAGCTACCGGCAGGGCACCACCCTTCTGGTCAACCGCTGCTCCTGATCCCGGCCGCTATTGGACACTGGCATTGCTGCCGCAACCGCCGGGAGCCGGCTACCGTGCCACGGCCTGACCGCTGCTGATCCCGGACTCGTCGTCCGCTTCCCCCGCTTGCTGGCTTTGAAACCGGCCCTGCTCGAAGCCGCTGCTGAAAGTGATCTGCCGGTTGCGATCGACTCGCAGCGGTTGCACCGAGTTCAGCGCAGGGTAGGCGCCACAGGCTTCGCCGCCATCGCAGATCAAAAGGTTGTTATCGTGATCGGTACCGGCCCGGACCAGGTATTCACCGGCGGCAAGGCCATCCAGGCTGAACGGGTACTGGCCGTTCCCGGCGCGCAGTTCCCGTGACTGGAGAATATCGCCGGTGGCGGCATTGACCAGAATAATGAAATGGGTGCCGGCGTCGACGGTCACCTCGGTGTCACTGACCTGCAACCTGACGCTCAACTGGCCGTTTCCCGCCGAGGAATCGACGATCACCTGGGCCTGGTACAAGCCCGGCGCCAGGCCATTGCGGTTGGCCTGCAACTGGTAGGTGCCCTGACCGCCGGCGGTCAGGTCCACCGGGTCCAGGGTCAACCAGCCCGCGCTGACCTCCAGACCGATGATGGCCAGTTCACCGTCACCGCCATTGCTCAGACTAAAGGACATCGACGACAGGGTCGCGCCAAAATCCAGGACCGCCGGGCTGATATCGAGCCGGGGCGGCAGGGGCGTCGAGGTATCGTTCTCCAGGTCCAGTGCGCTGCTGACCGCCTTGTAGGCGTTGATCAGCCCGTTGCCGAAACTGTCGTCCCGGCCGGGCAGTCCCAGGTCGTCGGTCAGGCGCCCCTGGACCAGCAACATATCAAATTCCCCCGGCGTCAGCCCCGGTCTCACCGCCTTCATCAGCGCCGCCACGCCGGCCACAACGGGGGTGGCCATTGACGTGCCGTCAAAGTAGGCGTAGCCGTAACGCAGGGTGTCACCGCTATCGTCGGCGATGGTGCTGAGCACGCCGTCGGGCTCGCCATCATTGTTGGAATCCTGGCTCAGATCACCGCCGGGCGCGGCGACGTCCACCGTACTGCCGAAATTGGAATAGCCGGCCAGCAAATTGCCCTGGTTCACCGCCGACACCGAGACGACACCATTGTAGGCCGCCGGATAACTGGGCTCTGAACTGCTCTGATTGCCGGCGGCGGCCACCAGAATCAGGCCTCGACCTCGCACCTGGTCGATAATGTCCTGCTCGAAACGGGAGCTCGAAGGATCGGCAATACTGAGGTTGATGATATCGGCGGTCACCGGCGGCACCGTGCCGGAATCATTGGGCAATCCTGCGGCATACAGAAGTCCCTGCATCAGGTCGTAGCTGCTGCCGCCATCGTCCCCCAGAGCCCGAATCGGCATGATACGGCTGCGCCAGGCGATGCCGGCGATACCCTCGCCATTGTTGCTGGCTGCCGCCAGAATGCCGGCGATATGGCTGCCGTGAAACGTGCTGCGACTGTTGGGATCGTCGTTGCCGGGGTCCGTCGGATCGGGATCCAGGCCATCGCCGTCACCAGCGCGGGCGGAGTCGCTGATCATGTCATAACCGGGAACGAGCTGTCCGGCCAGGTCCGGGTGGTTCGGCAGTATGCCGGTGTCGACCACCGCCACGATGACCTCAGGGGCACCTGTGGTGATATCCCAGGCCTCGGGCACGCCGACATGGGGCAGAGACCACTGGAAACTGAAATAGGAATCATTGGGCACCAGCTGGGGACTGCGCCGGTAATTGGGTTCTGCGTATTCAATGCCGGGCAGGCGGCGCAGGGCCTTGATCGCCCGCAGGGTCTGTTGCCGCCGAAAGCGGGGCCGGTCGGAAATACCGGCGGGCAGACTCAGCTCTTCGGCCCCCGCCCGCTGCATCAGTTGCCGGCGTCCGTCCGGGGAATCCAGCGTCATCAACATGGCGTGTCTGTCGCCATCCCCGGCACCCTTTCCCGGCCGACCTTCTGGGATGCCGGTCCGGCGGGGCCTGACACCCATTCGGTCGAGGTCGTCGAGCAGGCCAGTGACCATTCCATCCGGCTGCTGCGGATCCATCTTGACAATGACCGCTTCGTCCTCGAACAGATCAAAACTGGAAAGCCGGGCCGGGCCTAGACTGGCAGGAGAGCTGTTGGCCGCCGGGGACACCGGCAGGCCGATGCTGAGGACATAGTTGGATGCGCCGGAAAACGGAAACACGCGAATGTAATAGGTACCGGCACTGGCCACCCTGACCACCTCGGTGTCAGTGGTGCCCAGGGAATCAGCCACCAGGCTGGCGCCGCTGTCATAGAGCTCCAGATCAAGGTCCGCGGCGGCATCGGCGATACTCAGCAGCACCTGTTCGCCGCCGGCGAACACCACTTCAAAGAAGTCCTCGTCGCCGCTGTTCCGTAGTCGCCCCGCCGGACCGGTCAGTCGCCGGTTGACATACCCCCCCAGCAGGCCGGGAGAAAAAATCCGCTGGGCGTCGGTGAAACTGTTGTTGGTGACATTGAAATCACCGGTTTCGGTGACGGTATTGACGTCGGAATCCACCTGGGTGCCCGGCGCCAGGCTGATGTTGCCGGAGATCCTGTAAACACCCAGATCCCGGATCACCGTTCGAACCACCGGCGCGGCACTGTTGCCGGCATTGTCGGTCAGCACCAGACTGATGGTAATGGTGCCCTCGGCCAGGCCACCGAGGTCGACTTCGTCAAGGGCCTGCTGGCTGTCGACCACACGGCCCTCAAGGATAATGGCAGCGGTGGCCGGGGAACTGTCATCCAGGCTGATGCGGTATCCGGCAAACAATTCACCATTGACGATGGTCAGGCCCAGGCGATTCCGGGTGAGGCTGCCGACAATACCGGTATCGGTAACGATGCTGTGGCCGGCGGGCGCCCGGGTATCCTCGAGACCGCTGCCCAGCAACAGGTCCGCGCCCAGACTGCCCAGGCGATGGTCGATGGGCACGCCGGCATTGGTATCTCCCAGCAGGAAACTGTCGATGCCCGCTTGCAGGCCGTCGACGGTCTGGTCCAGGCGCAGATCGGCGGCATCACTGGCGAGCAGGGTCAGCAGGCCTTCCAGGTCGACGCCGTTGCTGACCATGTAATGTGACAATCCGGCCAGGACCAGGCCGTAATCGACAGCTTCGGCCGTTGCCCCGGTGCCGGTGACGACGTCCCCGTCCTGCAGGTCCAGGGGCCGGGTGCCGGTGATCGAAACGGTGGCGGTGCCGCTGTCCCCGGTAAAAAACAGGGCGCTGACATCGGCATTGACCCGGGAAATTTCCCCGACGGTGAAACTGTCCATCAGGCGTACGGCAATATCCGTCAGGGGCGACAGGGTCACCGGATCATCGGTACTGGCGACGACGGCCCGCAAGGGAGTGGTCAGGGGTGTGTTGCTGCCGCTGGCCTCATCCCGGTAGGATCCATTGATCGCTTCCAGCCAGACCGGTCCGGAATAGTCCTGATAATCGATGCTGAAACCGCCATCTTCGGCGGTCGTGGCGGAACCGAGCAGGCTGCCGCGGCCGTTGCCGTCGACGCGGTAGGCGCTGACACTGGCATCCTGTACCGGCCCCTTGTGGACGACACCGCTGACGCTGAATTGCTCGCTGGCAGCACTGGCGGAATCACCGGATGACGAACCGCCACCCCCGCAACCACAGAGACAGAGCAGCAGTGCAGCGCACAGCCATCGGCCCACAGCCGGCAGCCGGTCCGGGTCGCGAATCCGCCGGGCCGCCGCCGGCCCGCCCGGATGCATTGCAGAATCTGGCAATGTAGTTAACCTCGACAGTTTCTCTCGACTCTTTTTGCTGGAACCCATTGCCCCGAGCGGATGCCTGACAGGAACACCGGCCCATGGGTCGAATCATTGGTCCGGACTTTCTTATCAGCAGGGCCGACAAAGTATAGTCGACAGGGCCTGTGCTTTTTCACGCCACTGCTCCACACTACTGCTTCACGCCACTTCTTTACGCCACTTCTTTACGCCACTGAGGCTCCCGTCCGGCAGCCAGTTCGACCCCTTGAAAACAGACTGCTATCGCCGGCCAGAGGTGGCAGGGTGTGGTCGGGCAGGAATCCATCAGAATAGCCGGTGTCAGTTCGGGATAGCTCTACTCCCGGCTTTGGCACCGGGCTTGCTCACCAGACCTTTTCCCCAGACTTTCTCGCCAGAATGGGCCACCGGCCTTTTCGGAAGCATCGCTAAATTGACTAGACTTAAACCAGGGCCTGTCTGTGACCAAGCCCGTGGCGGTTCGCCCTGCACGCAGCCGGGCGAACCGCCGCCATCACCCAGCGATTTGACCGGAGCACGCCATGAACACCACCCGCACAGAAACAGATTCCTTTGGCGCCATCGAGGTACCCGCCGACCGTTACTGGGGCGCCCAGACCCAGCGCTCCCTGGCCAATTTTCGCATCGGCAACGAAACCCTGCCGGTACCCCTGGTTCGCGCCCTGGGTATCGTCAAGTATTGCGCCGCCCGGGCCAACATGGCCCTGGACAATCTCGACAACGACATCGGCGACGCCATCACCCGGGCGGCTCGGGAGGTGATCGACGGCGATCTCGACGACCACTTTCCCCTGGTGGTCTGGCAGACCGGGTCCGGCACCCAGTCCAACATGAATGCCAATGAGGTTATTGCCAATCGGGCCATAGAACTGCTCGGGGGCGAGCCCGGCAGCAAGCAGCCGGTGCACCCCAACGATCACTGCAACCGGGGCCAGTCCTCCAACGACTGTTTCCCGACAGCCATGCATATCGCCAGCGTTGAACAGTTGCACCATCACCTGCTCCCGGCCCTGGACCAACTGCAGGGAGCGTTGTCGGCAAAGGCCGATGCCTGGGGGGAGATCATCAAGGTCGGCCGCACCCACCTGCAGGATGCGACCCCCCTGACCCTGGGCCAGGAATTTTCCGGTTACGCCCGACAGGTACAGCTAGGCATCGAGCGAGTCACCAGTTGCCTGCCGCATCTGTACCCGCTGGCCCAGGGCGGTACCGCTGTCGGCACCGGCCTCAACAGCAAGCCCGGTTTTGCCGAACGCTTTGCCGGGGAAGTCGCGGCGCTGACAGGGCTGCCCTTCATCACTGCCATTAACAAGTTCGAGGCCCTGGCCAGCCACGACGCCATGGTGGAAATTGCCGGCGCCCTCAATACCCTGGCGGTCGGACTCAACAAGATTGCCAACGATATCCGGCTGCTGGGCTCCGGGCCCCGATCCGGCCTGGGAGAACTGATTCTGCCGGCCAATGAACCGGGGTCTTCCATCATGCCTGGCAAGGTCAACCCCACCCAGTGCGAGGCCCTGACCATGGTCTGCGCCCAGGTCATGGGCAATCACGCGACGGTCACCATCGCCGGCGCCCAGGGACACTTCGAACTCAATGTGTTCAAGCCGGTGATTGCCTACAACGTGCTGCAGTCGATTCGACTGTTGGGGGATGCGGTCAACAGTTTCAGGGAAAATTGCGTGGTCGGCATTGAAGCCAACCGGGAGCGCATTGCCGGCCTGATGTCCCAGTCACTGATGCTGGTTACCGCCCTGGCGCCGGTCATCGGTTACGACCGGGCGGCGGATATTGCCAAGGCTGCCCACAAAAATGGCACCACCCTGCGCGACGAAGCGCTGAAAAGCGGTCTGGTGGATGCCGCAACCTTTGACCGGGTGGTGGACCCCTCAAAAATGACCGGACCCGGCTGAATGGCCGGCATTCAAGTCCTGTAGCCGCTCACAGATTATTACCCCGGCGAGTTTGTATGCAGGGTTAATGCGGCACATGGACGTGCCGCCATTGGCCGCAGGCCAATGCAAACCATTAAAATACGAGGAATTCTCAATAACAGAAAGGTCGCACAGTTCCGCCAGTACTTTAAGGGCGCGCGACTAAATAGGCAGGAAGCCTATTTACCAGTCGGGTTAATAGTCCCCGGCTCCGCCTTCGGCCAGTTGCAGTTCGACAGCCAATTGCTGCATTTTGGGCGTTCGCCAGGGGCTGGCCAGCACCCGTCGCAGCCACTGTCGGGCCTGGTCACGGTCCCCGAGTTTCAGACAGGATTCGGCCAGCAACAGCTTTGCCTCGGCATTGGGCCGCAGGCTGTGGTTGCGCAATGCATGTTCCAGCAGGCCCGGAGCCGGCTGCTGCCGCGCCAGCAGCGACTTGATAAGGTGGCCGCCGGCGGCTTCAGGGTAGAGAGCGAGGTTGTCGGCAAAGCGGGCGTCCGCCTGCCGATAGAGATCTGCCGCTTCGAGACTGCGGTCCTGCTCGTAGATCACTGCCAGGGCACTGACAAATTCCGGATTGCGGGTCTGCGTGATCAGCTTTCGGTACAGGGCTTTGGCCTCGTCCCTGCGACCGAGCAGGGCCAGGACTTCGGCGATATGCTCCCGCACCAGCCAGTAGCCCGAATAGGCCTGCTCGGCCCGCAGATAATGGTCCAGGGCCATTCGATGGCGTCCGTAGGCCAGGTCGATAACGCCCCTCTGCAACTCCAGCCAGGCGAAGTGACGCATCTCCTTCACCGACAGCAGGGCCTGAGCCTGCACATAGAGGCTGTCGGCCAGTTCCGGTTCACCGGTGACGAACCGGAACCAGGCCAGTCGCGCCAGATTATCCCACCGGGGCCGGTCATCTCCGAGGGCGGTGTAGGCTGTTTCGGCGGCCTGGTAGTCGCCCCGCTGAAAGGCGATATCCGCCGCCAGTGGCACCGCCCTGTCGCTGTCGCCGAAGGTCTCGAAACGGACCAGGTCAGCCTCGGCCCGGTCCAGCCGGTGCAGGCTGAAATTCAGGCTGGCGCTGAGAAAGTACCAGTCCGGCGAGGGGCATCCGGGGGTCGTCTGGCATTCGACAAGGGCGGTTTCTGCAGCCCGGTAATCCTCGAAATCGCCGGTGAGGCTGGCGCGGGTGTAGCCCAGGGACGCCCGTTTCAACCCTGACCGGCCGACGGCGGCATCCCGGTCGTCCTGTTCCAGGGTCGCCAGTCTGTTGTCAATATCGACCAGTTCCAGCTCATAGGCCGTCGGCTGATGATCATCAAAGGCAATCTCCCTGCAGCCGGCACAGCAGACAACGGCCGCAATGATCAGGCCGGCAACCGCACTCGCTGGCCTTACTGTTAACCCGGCATGCTTATATTCAGGGTTAATGCGGCCCATGGACGTGCCGCCATTGGCCGCAGGCCAATGCAAGCTCTTAAAAAACAAGGAATTCTCAACAAGAGAAAGTCGCACAGTTCCGCCAGTATTTTAAGGGCGCGCAACTAAACAGGCAGGAAGCCTGTTTAGTTGTAGGGTTAATAAAACACCGGGACCTGTGGCCATCCGCCGACCGTTCGGGCGCAATAACAAAGGTTGCTTTCTCGCTCTGGTGACATCAGAACAGGGCCGGTGTTGCCGGCCCTGCCCGTAGTGTCAGATTTCGTGGCACTGTATCTGGTGGGGCTTACACATCTAGTGGGGCTTGTATTCGGTGACATCGCCATCCGGCCAGGGCTCCGCCAGGTACGGAAACTCTTTCAGGAAAGGTTTGTCGTTATGCCGGGGGTTGGGCGGGGTTTTCGGTTCGATTGGCGCACTTTCCCAGAGGGCGGGCTGATTCAGGGTCTCGACATTACAGGGCTCAGCGCCGCAATTCTGGCTCATGTCCAGAAAGGTGGCCAGAAACCGGGTCGCCACCTGGTCCTCCGGTCGCCGGCCATAGGGCCAGGTGCCATTGGTATCCATGTCCACGGAAGTCAGGTTGGGCACGAACACTTCAAATGTTCTTTTCAGGGGAATGTCCTTGCCACTGGTATTCCAGTCATCGTTGGGCATATTCAGTTTTTGAAACAGGCACTTCTTGGCCCGGGGAAAGGCTTTAAGGGCCAGTTTGTAGGTTTTGTGCACCGAAACCGGCGAGTTGTCGTGGTCAAAACAGGTGGGCAGACCCAGGGCGCTTATCGAGGGACCAAAGCCCCAGCCCAGGTGGGCAAAGCGCGTGGTGAACTGCGGCAGGTACTTGATGTTGTCGACGCCGACGTGACTGTCATAGCGCAGACTCAGGGCGGCGTCGGAGAACGGCACGCCATCGTGGTCCACCTGATTGTAATCGCCGTCGCGGTTATTGAACTCCAGATCCTCACTGAACATGGACTTGAATTTCAGCCAGGTTCGCTGCAACCAGCCAGGGGCATAGGCCGCAACCCGACTCGAGGCCTTGAGCACATAGCTGCCGCCCCAGAGACGGACGATGCGCTCGGTCTGCGGGTCCTCGGTGAGAAAACCCAGGGGGATTTCAAAACTCAGGGTATTGATATTGCGGCCGGCCTGGTCGTCGTTGCCATTGTAGACAAAGCGGAAATTGCCGTTTTCATCCTTTTTGAATGCGTTCCCCTGCCATTCCAGAGGTCCGGACGGCAGGTCATACTTTTCACCCAGGCCGTGCTTCGGATGCGCCGGATCGTAGTTGAACAGGTCGTTGCCCTCCAGTTCCAGCAGGGTTTTCGGAATTGGCAGCTCGGCCAGGGTCTTGTAATCCGCTACCGGCACCTTATAGAACTGGGGCGCGTAGTTGATGGAACGGAAAAAACCGTGGAGTGTGTTGAAAAAAGCGTCATCGCGGCCGCCGATATAGGCCTTGATTTTTTGCCCCCTGGGGGTCTCGATGATCACCACCCGGTTGGTATCGACAACCTGGTAAAAGTTCCCCCCCGGGAAACCGATGAAGTCGACTCGGGCCTGGTTGCGGTCGTTAAAGGTCACCTTGATTTCCGGCACCTTGAAATCCAGGAAGGTCTCCTTGATCGCCTCGAAGTGCTTGATCATGCCATCGAGATCCTCGGCGCCGGCATAGTCGGCGATGCGCGGCGAGGCATCCAGGTGAATCTTGTACATGTAATCCCGATCAAAAACTCCGGTCCTGGGTATGGGTGCAAACGTCAGTTGCACCACCAGAGCTTCACCACCGGATTTATCGTCACTGGGATAGCCAAAAATATCGTAGAGGTCGGCGCCGCTGATGGGCACGTCGTCGTAAATGGAATTGACGGCATTGGGGTCGTTGTGATCCGCGGCATGGGCGGCGGAGAGCATGGTCAGGCTGGCCAGAATGACAGCACATATCTGCCTGCCCGCTGTTGTCAACGGCATGGTAATTCTCCTGCGGTGATCGTCAATGAGTCGCGGCAACCCCTGGCAGGTGGCGACAATTATCCTGACATAGAGGGGGGCGGCCGAAGCGGTGAGTTCAGGACTGACCACTCCGGCGTCCCCAGACTTACTTGGCGCTCAGGTTCTGCAGGGTGCTTTGCAGCCAGGCCTTGTAGGCCGACTGAATGGTCCCCAGGTTCGATGCCTGATCGGTGGCATTCTGCTGGTAATCCTTGACCAGGTCGAGGCTGGATTCCAGCCAGGCCGCCAGAAACTGTTGCGGCGACTTGACATCCTTGAGGTTGTCAGCGAACTTCTTGCCGGCTTCCTGGGTCGTTACCAGATACTGGTTGCATCCCTCCATCAATCTTTCCATGGCGGCTTTTTGAATTTCCGCCAGCTCCCTGCCAACTGCGGCCAGCACTTCCGGGTCCAGCAATTTCTTGCTGGCCGGCTGCCAGTCCGTGTTTTTGAAGGCCTCGATCACCTGCTGGGTGACCTGGACGTTATCCTTTACCGGCGTGATGGCCTCAAGCACGATCAGGGCGTTTTTGACGCTTTCGGCAGTGTAATCATTCCAGTCCTTGATGGCGTCGGACAGCGAGGGGTCGACAATCTCATTGGTGGCATCGGCGTTCATGGCTTTATTCCTCTGTAGTAACGGTGGCTTCGGGTTTGGGCTCGGCAAGTCGCTGGATCATCTTGTATACCGCACGTACCTGGGGGGCGTTCTTGCTGTAAAAATCCGGGTCTGGATTATTGGGTGATGAGTAACCCCAAAAATCCCAGCAGCCTTCGGGATTCAGTGGCGACGAATTTGAGGGTTGCACCTGGGGATAAAGCATGATCAGGTCGTTGGCCTCGGCCATCTTGTTGTAGCCGGTCTGGCCGTAGTACTTGTTGCCGATAACCTGGGCGCCCTGCTTGCAACCATGAAAGACCACGTGCACCGGACAGCTTTTTTCGGTCTGGCAGGCCGGTGGCACATAGGCATAGGCAGTTTCGCTCATGCTGGTGAAATCTGAATCCAGGAACTCGGACTGGTCGAACGCCATGATTTCACCGGACAATTGCTCGGCGGGTGGCTTCAGATCCGGGAAGATCTGGTTGAGAATTACCGTCGATTGTTCGAAGTCGCAGTCGTTGATGTACGGAGCCTTGGTCAGCGCGCACCTGGTATCGTCGTCGTTGTTGGTAATCAGGGCATGCCCCGCTCTTACCTTCTTGTCATATTTTATCGAGGCTTCCGGTACACCGACTGCGGTGAAGAAGGCGTAGGTCTGATCGACCACGTCCGTAGTCACTGTCCTGTCTTTTTTACCACTGAATATATAGATGTGGTCATTCTGGAGGTTTTCCAGCGGATCGATGGCGCCGGTTTGCGCCAGCGAGGAGGCCAGGGATACCAGTAACCGCGTATTCGGGCCGACACTTTCGGTCAGTGGATTCATGCAGGTGGTGGTGGCATTGACCACCAGGGGATTCAATGACCAGGACTTGCTGCACAGGTAGGGTCCACCGGCGACAATGCCGGCACCGACCATGATGTCGGAATAGGCCACATAGAGCTGGGAGGTCATAAAGGCCCCGGAAGACAAACCGGACACCGAGGTCTGATTGATGTCAGCGCCATAGGCTGGCAGGGCCTGCGAGTGAGCCCCTGCCTGGGATGCGGTGAAAATACAGATCGCTGCCGCCAGGGCAGACAACACCCGGGTGCGCAGATTTACGGTAAATGATGTCATAACAGGTCACCTGTCCATGGAATGGCTGGAAATGGGTTCGTGGCTGGAGAATGTTCGGCGAAATGCCCGTGGGGGTTGATGAACCCCGTTTGCGAGTGCAACATTCGACACCCTTGCAGCCCCGTTGTCAAGGTGCCCGGACGCCCAAAAGGCCTGTTTTCAGTGTATCTCCGGACCCGGTCACAGTCTGGACTTCGCGACAGGATTTCTTCCCGGTCTGAACCGGGGCATCCAGGTCAGCGTCGTGACGCCGGATTGCTTGTAATCGCCGGCGATGGGAAGATGGGAGCCCAAGTCGTTGCAGGATCATACCCCCATGTCCGGTTCGTCCCTTGCTTACAGGTCAGTCCGTCCGGGACCCGCTCTCTGGATCGCTTTACTTTTAATACTCTTCGGCGGTTGTTCCCGGCCGGGAGCCGTTGCCAGCGGCAGTGACCAGGTATTGCCTGGAACCGGGCAATCGAATACTCAAATACCAAAAGCTGGAAAATCAGAAACCGGAATTTCAAATCCGGACAAAGTCATCGAGCTGGTTGCCGGCACCTATACCGACGGCAGCAGTCGTGGTGTTTACCGATTCAGTTATGATCCTGCCCAACAGGCTTTCGGCCCGGCGACGCTATTGGCAACAATGGACAATCCGTCCTATGGCGCCCTCAGTGCCGACAGGCACTGGCTCTATGTCGTCGAGGAACTCGCCGAGGGGCGAGTCCGGGCCCTGCACAGGCAAGATGACAGCCTGACATTTTCGGCCCGGGATGACCTTTCCTCTGAAGGCGCCCATCCCTGCTACCTGTCCCTGAGCCCGGACGGAAGAAATCTGGCCGTAGCCAACTACAGCAGCGGCAATGTTGCCATCTTCAGGCTGAGTCCGGACGGCGCAATACTGCCAAATCCCGCAGTGCACCAGCACCGGGGACATGGCCCCAACACCGAGCGACAGCAGGGGCCCCACGCCCACTGGATACAATGGGATCCCGAATCCAGATATATTTATGCCGTAGACCTCGGCGCCGATCAGGTCATCGGCTATCCGGTGGCCGGTGACGGCAATCAACCCGGCGGGGACATTCTGGGCAATGCCTTTACGGCGCTGCAAACCGACCCCGGCGCCGGCCCCCGGCACATGGTTTTTCACCCCGGTGGCCAATGGGTCTACCTGGTCAACGAACTGTCCAACCAGGTGGTCGTAGCGGAACGTAAGCCCGATGGCACCCTGGCTTCGAAGCAGATGATCAGCACCCTGCCCGGGGATTTCAGGGAACACAGCCAGGCGGGGCATATCGCCATCAACTCCACGGGTACCAGGCTGTATGTCTCCAATCGCGGCCACGACAGTATTGCCGTTTTTGCTATCGGCCAGGATGGCAGTTTGCGGCTGCTGCAGCACGCGAACAGCCGGGGCCACTGGCCGCGATTCTTTTTGCTGCTGGAGCAAGAAAGATTGTTGCTGGTAGCCAACGAGAGGTCCGGCAATATTGCGGCATTGAACATGGATGAAGGTGGCCTGCTGGAACCGACAGGTCAGCCAATGGCAATATCCAGCCCAACCTATATCGGGCGGCTGTACTAGGGCCTGTTAACACTAATTGGATTGCCGCTGTTGAGTCTAAAAATTCACCGATCAAGGCGCGAGGAACGTGGTTTGGCCAGACCAAATGAGCGACGAGCAACGCCGAGTGGTGGATTTTTAGCCTCAACCCGAAGGGCT
>QJWQ01000036.1 GCA_003235325.1 Gammaproteobacteria bacterium
AGTGCCCTCACCGAGACAGGGTGCAACAAATTCGGATAAGTACCGGCCTTGCCGTCAGCTCGACGACGCCTCGAGCCCGATTCTCGATGTCTGACCTCCGTTGCCGTCTGGAATCCGGAACCGTGACAGGGTATTGTTTCCGGATGTATAAAGCCGTTATTTTTGATCTCGATAACTGTCTCAGTGCCGCCGAGGCCGTCGGCCAGGAATTGCTCGAGCCCGTGTTCGCCACTATCAGGAGCCACTCGCCGGGCCACTTTTCCGAGTCGGACATGGCCGCCATCATTGATGATCTCTGGCGATTGCCCCTGGACGACATCTTTGACAAACACCGGTTTCCCCAGCCTACCCGTGATGCCACCTGGAATTCCTACAGCCAGCTGGAGGTTAAAAAGCCCATGCAAGCCTATGATGACATCGGTATTCTGCCGGAACTGCCGGTGATGCGTTTTCTGGTGACCACCGGATTTCGCCGGTTTCAGGAAAGCAAGATTAGGGCGTTGGGTATTTCGTCTCTCTTTACCGAAATTCGTGTAGATGCCATAGACGAGGCGGGTAAGAAAGGGAAGCAGAACCATTTCGCCGATATCATGGAGCGGCGCCGGTTGCGGCCCGAAGAGGTGATGGTGGTCGGCGATAATGCTGAATCCGAAATCGTTGCGGGTAACAATCTCGGTTTGACCACGGTACAGATCCTGCGGCCGGGTGTGCCCAGGGGAACTAACGCCGACCACTATATCGAAGGTCTGGCCGGTCTTCGAAGACTGCTACTTCGGGACCCAAAAGCCGGTTGAGGCCTCTGCCAGCGACATGGATCCACGATTTCATCGGTATTTCCACACTCGACATAAAACAGCTAAAATCCACCGCCTTTGCCAGCGACAAGCCATGGCCGGGCCTCCTAAGCCCCGGCCAGAGGCCTACAGGAGAAGTTCATGCCCACTATTCATTTTGTCAGTCACGATGGCGCCATTCAGGATGTGGAGGCTCATGCCGGGCTTTCGCTGATGCAGTCGGCGGTGGATGCCGGGGTGGACGGTATCGTGGCCGAATGTGGCGGCTGTTGCAGTTGTGCCACCTGTCACGTCTATCTCGAGCCCGAGATCTACAACAGCCTGCCGGCGCCGACCCCGATGGAGCAGGGCATGTTGTCCTGCGTTCTGGAACCGGCGGAAACCAGCCGTCTTTCCTGCCAGGTCATGGTTACTGAGGACATGGAAGGGACCAGCGTCCGTTTGCCCCGGTCCCAGTTCTGACTGTATATATTCCGGCGTCCGGTTTTATTCACTTCAATCCCGCTGATGTCGGGCTGTCAACATTCACGGGATCAGACTCAATGGCTGATCACTTTCTGAAGCCGCCACGGCCGCGTTGAGCCGCTTGCTCCACTTGTCTTCCAGCATTTCCAGAAACTGTCTGATACGTGAGCGGGTAATGGCGTCATCGGACCTGAGGTGAATATCGATCAGTTCCCTGGGGAGCTCGCTATTGGTAAATTTGATGCGAATATCCATTTCCGAGCGAACCCGTTGACGGATTTCCATCAACAAATCAATCTGTTTCTTGCTTCTGATATCCATTTTAACGTTCTCCTGTTTCTAGAGGAGCATCACGCGGATTTGAAGACAGCAGCCCTCTCTGCTGTCGAGGCTATATTAAGGCAACTTCCGAAAAATTTGCCGTTCATGTGCGTGAACGGTTTGGCAGTTTCGGCCTGTTTTCTTCCCTGTTTTTTCGGGTAAAACCGTTGGCTGGGTTATATGACCGTCGGTCGGGGCCCTACCTTCGATTCGGGCACTGCAATTTAGCGAATTCCAGAAAAAGCATCGAGGCTGCAGGGTGAAACGCGGGGGAAGGATGCGGCTGCAGCGCCGTATGTTGACCGGTGACATGTCGGTCACCGATATACCTGTGCCTGTTAACAGACCCGGGCCTGAACGGTATAGTCAGCACTCGTGCTCCTGCTGCAGGTGTTCTTGTTGTGCATTCCTCTCTGTTCGCTTCACTATTGGCTGTCTACATCGTTGCTCTCTCGTTCAAGGTAATCAAAACCCGTCGCCGAACCAAAATCCCCTATGGCGACGGCAACAGTCACGAGCTTGAAATTGTTCGAACCGCCCAGTCGAATGCGGTCCAGTACATACCGATCACCCTGCTGCTGTTGTTTTCGCTCGAACTCAATGACGGGGCGATCTGGCTGATTTATCTGTTTGGCACGATGATGGTCGTTGGACGTTTGATCCATGCCGAGGGAATAATGCTGGAAAACATTAAACGTCGAGTGTTGGGAATGCAGGTAACATTCAGCTGCATTATCGGTCTCAGTATTTGCAACATAGGCTACCTGGTGGCCCGCTGGTTCTGATCCTGACCGGAACTGCACCCGGGCCGGGGGGGCTTCATTGTTATGGCCCGTTACCCAGGGCACAGGGCCGTCAATGGCAGGCTTTCGAGGGCGCGTAGTTCTGCCGGAGATGGAACTCTTGAAAGCCGGCCTTGAGAATGTTGTTGTAGGAGTGCTGGGGATCACCGGCCACAGCCTCGCCGGTTTCGGTGAACAGGTGCCGGCAGCCCAGGTTTTCCGCGAGTTGAATGCGAGCGGCCATGATCGCGCTCTGACTGCCCCGACAGCGAAACGCCGGAGCCGTGGCGCCCCAGTCCAGCCAGCCACACTGGCCCTGGACAAACAGGGCGCCGGCACCGGCCGGCTGGTCGCCCTGGTAGCTGACAAACAGGTGGCAGCGTGGATCATTGGCAAATCCGGCCAGCATCGGCACACCGGCTTCTGGAATCTCAAATACCTGGCAGACCAGACTGGCAAAATCCATGGCCCGGTCCGGGCTTATTGCCTCAATGCGCAAGGTGGAGGGTGTGGCCCTGTCTGAATCTGTTCTGCCCAGGGAAGATTTTCCCGGTGTGATTTCCCGGTAGAACTTCATCCAGGCTCGAGCCGGTTCCAGCTTGCAGGCACGGAGATACTGCAGGTTATTTTGGGACAGGCTGTCGGTGTAGAGCTGAAGAAAATAGCGGTCGATGCCCTCCCGGCGATAGATTTCGACGATTTCCTCCAGAGCTTGCCTTTGAAAGGCGTCGATATGGTTACCGTCGTTGAGCAGTTCACTTGGCTGCAGGGTCTTGCGGCTGCCGAGGCCTAGACAACGGTTGATCAAAATGCCAGGCAGTCCCCGGGCGCTGAGGACCAGGGCATCGGCCACCTCGACCATATGCAATCCCAGAGCCTCGCGTGTCTCCGCAGGGCAGTGGATGTAGAGGCTGATCAGTGTTTCCCGCTCGATATCGTCACCCAGTTGCGCCACTCCGTTCAATGCCTGCCTCCCCTGTAAGCTACGACTCATTGGTTTGCCAATATTTTAACCTTCGCCCGTCTGCACTCGCCACTGGGCGGAATAAGGCCCGTCCCTGGCAATCATATCGCCGTGGCTGCCTCGGTCGATAATCTCGCCGTGGTCCAGTACCAGGATCTGGTCGGCGTGCACTATGGTGGACAGGCGGTGGGCGATCATCACCACCGTGCGGTTGTGGGCAATTTTTTTCAGGGAGCGCTGAATGGCTGCCTCGGTTTCATTGTCGACGGCGCTGGTGGCCTCATCCAGTACCAGAATCGGCGGGTCTTTCAGCAGTGCCCGGGCCAGGGACAACCGCTGTCGCTGGCCGCCGGAGAGCTTGATGCCCCGTTCTCCCACCAGGGTGTCGAGACCTCGAGGCAGGCGCTCGATAAATTCCCAGGCTTCGGCAACACGGGCGGCGGCGACTATGGCCGCCTCGTTGGCCTGCGGCATGCCGTAGGCGATATTGTCCCTGACACTGCCCTCGAACAGGAAAACATCCTGGCTCACCAGGCCAATGGCGCTGCGCAGGGCATTGAGGCTCAGTTCCTCGATGGCGATACCGTCGATGCAAATGCGGCCCCGGTCCGGACTGTAATAGCGCAGCAGCAGCTTGATCAGGGTCGATTTGCCGGAACCGGTGGCTCCCACCAGGGCCAGCGTGGTGCCGCCGGGTACGTGGAGGTTGATGTCATGCAGGCCGGCATTGCTGTCCTTGTAACAGAAATCCAGGTTCTCGATGGCAATCTCACCTTTTACCGGTTCCGGCAGTGAGCGGCTGCCGTCGTCCCTGACGCCGATCCGGACCGACAGCAAATCCAGGATGCGCCGGGTGCTGGCCATGGCCCGTTCAAACAGGTCCACGGTCTGGGCCAGGCTGGTAAGGGGCCAGAGCAACCGCTGGGTCAGGAAAACCAGGACGCCGTAGGCACCGACATTCAACTGGCCTTTCAGGGCCATCAGGCCGCCGATGACAAAAGTGGCGAGAAAGCCGGCCAGGATTGCCATGCGAATCACCGGAATAAAGGCGGAACTGACGGCGATGGCCCGCTGGTTGGCCTTCATGTAGTTGTCACTGGCGGCGCGCAGGCGCTCGGCCTCCCGGGCTTCGGCGGTAAAGCTCTTGATGGTGGCCATGCCGCCGATATTGTTGGCCAGCCGGGAGGCCAGTTGCCCTACCCGGGAGCGGACATCGTTGTACAGGGGCGCCGCCCGCCGCTGGAAGAAGAAGGCGCCCCAGACGATGATCGGAATTGGCGTAAAGGCCAGCAGGGCGATCAGGGGCGAGAGCAGGAAAAACACGGTGCCCACCGAGACCACTGTCACCAGGACCTGGATCAGGCTGTTGGCACCGCCGTCGAGAAACCGCTCCAGCTGATTGACATCGTCGTTCATCACCGACACCAGGTCACCGGAACTGCGGGATTCAAAAAAGGCCATGTCCAGTTGCTGGATA
>QJWQ01000079.1 GCA_003235325.1 Gammaproteobacteria bacterium
AAGATGGCTTATATAAATGGGATTTCCTGAATATTTATCAAATACGGATGAGAATAAGGTTAGATGTCAATGTAATATGTCGAGTATAAACCCTGGAAACAAGCTTGAAACGCCCGGGAAACCCGGGATTCAGGGGCCGGGATTCAGGGGAAAGATATGGAGACTTTAGCAGGCAATCCGGGCGATAAAGACGGATGTGTGGCGGGGAATGGTATGGTCAATAGCGAGGCGAGTGAAGATATCAGGTCGGGAGAAAGCAAGCCGGGACGGGGCAAATCGGGAAAAGGCAGGTTGGCTTCAGCCGCCATTGAATTGCGTGCTCCTTCAGCCATCGATGGCTTTTCGGTTTTTAAACTGGTGGGGGCATGCCCACCTCTGGATGGCAATTCCGTTTACTGCAACCTGTTACAGTGCAGCCATTTTTCCGGAACTTCCGTGGCTGCCGTAAGAGAGGGTGAACTGGTTGGATTTATCTCCGGGTATCTGGTGCCGGACCGGCCCCGGACTCTCTTTGTCTGGCAAGTGGCCGTCGGTGAACAAGCCCGGGGCTGCGGGCTGGCATCGGCCATGCTGGAGAATATCCTGGATCGACCGGCCTGCGAGCAAGTCAACCATATTGAAACCTCGATTACCGGCAACAATCGGCCCTCATGGTCCCTGTTTGAGCGTTTGGCAAAAACGCTGGGCGCAGAGCTCAACAGTTCGGTGTTGTTTGATCGGCAGCAACACTTCAACGATGAGCACGATACCGAGATGCTGGTTCGAATCGGGCCATTCCACCCCGCCGTCAACGGCGACTAGTTTTTCACAGCAGCCATTACTGTGGCTCTAATCCTCTCTAAAACTGTTTATTGACAGATCGAGCTATTTACAGAGCGAAAAATGCAATCAAGGCAACGTAAGTTCATGCAAATCTGCTGCTGGCAGGTATTTGCAATAATATTATCAACCAGGTGAAAAAATGAAAATATTTGAAGAAATTGAATCTGAAGTTCGCTCCTACGCGCGCTCCTTCCCGCGAATTTTTAACCGGGCAAAGGGTGAGTTTCTCTACGACCAGGAGGGCAACGAGTACCTTGATTTTCTCGCCGGTGCCGGCACCCTCAACTATGGCCACAACAATCCCGTGTTCAAGAAGTTACTGCTTGAATACATAGAAAACGATGGCATTACCCACGGACTGGATTTGCACACCAAGGCCAAGGGGGAATTTCTCGAAGCCTTTAACGAAAAAATTCTCAAGCCCCGGAGCCTGGATTACGTGGTCCAGTTTACCGGCCCCACCGGAACCAACGCGGTCGAGGCGGCGTTCAAACTGGCGCGTAATGTCACCGGGCGGGAAAATATCATTTCCTTCACCAACGGTTTTCACGGCGTCAGCCTGGGGTCCCTGGCGGCCACCGGCAATTCCCACCACCGTGGTGCCGCCGGCGTCAGCCTCGGCGGCACCAGCCGCATTCCCTATGACGGCTACCTGGGCGACGGCATTGATACCACGGAATACCTGGACAAGCTCCTGTCCGATTCCAGCAGCGGCATCGACCGACCGGCAGCGGTGGTGGTTGAGACCGTCCAGGGTGAAGGCGGTATCAACGTCGCCAGCGTGCAATGGTTGAAGAACCTGGAAGCCGTGTGCAGAAAACACGGGGTGTTGATGATTGTCGATGACATCCAGGCGGGCTGCGGTCGCACCGGAACCTATTTCAGTTTTGAGGAAGCCGGCATCTATCCCGACATGGTGACCCTGTCCAAATCCCTGGCCGGCTATGGTCTGCCGTTCGCGGTGGTGCTGTTCCGGCCGGAACTGGACCAGTGGAAGCCGGGCGAGCACAACGGCACTTTCAGAGGCAACAACTTTGCCTTTGTCACCGCCAAAGCGGCCATCGATCACTACTGGTCGGACGATCGCTTTTCGAAGGATATTCAGCGCAAGGGTCGCTACCTGTCCGAGCGTCTCGATGCCATTGTCGACAAATATGGCGAGGGCAATTTTACCGCCCGTGGCCGGGGCATGTTCCAGGGCATCAACTGTGTCAACGGTGAACTGGCGGGGAAAATCACCCGCAAGGCCTTCCAGAACAATCTGATTATTGAAACCAGCGGTGCCGATGACCATGTGGTCAAATTTCTGTGCCCGCTGGTAATCAGCGATGAAAACCTGAAGAAGGGTGTCGATATCGTTGAACAGGCAGTGATGGAGGTTTGTGCCCGGGAGCAGTCGATTCCTGAAGAAAAGGCCTATTTTGAAGAAGATACCAAAGCGGGTCCCGATCGGGCCCGGCGAGCCATCGGCCTCTGACCGGGGCGACACTGAAAAGACATTTAATTTTTACCGAGGATCAATGCACAAATGATAGTCAGAACCCTGCAAGAAGCAGAAAAAACCGGGCGACGCATCGTCTCCCCCGACGGCAACTGGGAGAGCACGCGCCTGTTGCTGAAGAACGACGAAATGGGCTTTTCCTTTCATATCACCACCATCTATGCCGGTGCCAACTTTCGATTACATTACAGGAACCACCTGGAAGCCGTTTACTGCCTGTCCGGCGAAGGTGAAGTCGAAACCCTGGAGGACGGTAAAAAGTACCCGATTGCACCGGGCACCCTGTACATCCTCGACCAGCACGACGAACACATGTTGCGCGCATTTCGGGAAATGAAAATGGCCTGCGTCTTCAATCCGGCCCTGTTTGGCACCGAAGTCCACAACAAGGACGGTGCCTACGAACTGCAGGCCGAGCCGGTATCGGAATAATCAGTAAAAATAAGCTCTGGGGCAGGACATGCCCTGATTGGCATTCAAGATTCATCAATGCCATGGATAAGGAATGAGGAGAGCAAATTGATCATGCAGCGACATAGTGTCGAAAAAATCGGCGGCACTTCAATGAGCAATTACACCACCGTTCGCGACAACATCATATTAAAGCCGGTGTTGGCCGATACCCTGTATCAGCGGATTTTTGTGGTGTCTGCCTATGGCGGCATCACCAATGAACTGCTGGAGCATAAAAAAAACGGGCAGCCGGGGGTATTCGCCCTGTTTGCCAATGCCGTCGATGACGATAGCTGGAAGACCGCACTGCAGACCCTGAAGCAGCGAATATTTGCCATCAACAGCGCCCTGTTTGCGGATACCGCCGTGCTGGAGACCGCCAACAGCTTCGTCGGCGAACGCCTCGATGAGGCCGAGCGCTGCCTGGGCGATCTGCAGCGTCTCTGTCATCACGGGCACTTTTCCCTGGAATCCCACCTGTCGACGGTACGGGAAATGCTGGCCAGCATTGGCGAGGCCCACAGTGCCTGGAACATGAGCCGGCTACTGCAACTGGATGGCATCAATGCCTGCTTCGTCGACCTGACCGCCTGGAATGCAAGTCGGCACATCTCTCTCGATGAGCGAATCATGGAGGCCTTTGACGACCTGGATCTCAGCCAGCAGTTGCCGGTCGTTACCGGCTACGCCCACAGCGAGGATGGCCTGATGACCACCTTTGACCGGGGCTACAGCGAGATGTCATTCAGTCGGATTGCCGTGCTGACCCGGGCCAGGGAAGCCGTCATTCACAAGGAATTTCACCTCAGCAGCGCCGACCCGCGGCTGGTGGGGGAACCGAACGCGGTGCCCATTGGCCGGACCAATTACGACGTGGCCGATCAGTTGGCCAATCTCGGCATGGAGGCGATTCACCCGAAGGCCGCCAAGGGTCTGCGCCAGAACGATATTCCCCTGCGGGTCAAGAACACGTTCGAGCCTGAGCATGCCGGCACCCTGATCACCAGCGATTACGTCAGCAGCAAACCCTGTGTCGAGATTATCGCCGGCTGTCGGGGTATCTATGCCATCGAGGTTTTCAGTCAGGACATGGCCGGCAATTTCGCCGAGTTCGACACCAATATCCTGGCAGCGATCCGTCGCTTTAACGGCCATGTGGTGTCCAAGGACAACAACGCCAACACCATCACTCACTTCCTTTCCACCAACCTGAAAACGGTAAAACGCATCATCCGCGTGCTCGAGGAAAAGTTTCCGGAGGCCGAGATCAGCCAGAAAAAAGTGACCCTGGTGTCCGCTATCGGCAGCGATATGCAAATACCAGGCATCCTGGCGAAAACGGTGCGGGCACTGGCGGACCAGAATATCAGTGTCCTGGCGCTGCACCAGTCCATGCGCCAGGTGGATATGCAGTTCGTGGTCAGCGAGGATGATTACGAGCAGGCGATCAGGAGCCTGCACAGTTGCCTGGTGGAAGTCCACGATCACGGCCGGGCCATCCGCCTGGCCAACTAGGGCCGGGCGGCCCCGGGACTGTCCTAGCCGCGCCCGTCAATGGGTCAATTATCAGTTCGGCGGCGGCAAAATAGCCGGGTCCGGCCGCGAAATCGTCGTTATCACAGTCGAGGAAACCTCGCATGGTTTTAAGCTTTCTGGCATTTTTGGGACTTTTTGTCGCCATCGGCATCAGCTCCATGATCAAGAGTCGCGGCACCAAGCAGGATTATTACCTGGCCAGCAGTTCCGTCAGTCCGGCCCTGGTGGGACTGTCGGCGGTTGCCACCAACAACAGCGGCTATATGTTTATCGGCGTCATAGGCTACACCTACGCCACCGGCCTGGCATCAATCTGGTTGATGCTGGGCTGGATTCTCGGTGACTTTCTGGCCTCCACTTTTGTTCACTCAAGGTTGCGCAAGGCCACCGGAAAAACGCTCGAAGTCAGTTATGCCGGGGTGCTGAGCAACTGGCAGGGCAGTCAATTTGTTCGATTACAGCGGCTCATTGCCCTGATTTCCCTGACTTTTCTCATTGCCTATGCCAGTGCGCAACTGGTGGCTGGCAGCAAGGCCCTGCACGTCCTGTTCGGCTGGCCGTCCGCCGCCGGCGCCGTCATGGGCGCGGTCATGGTGGCGCTATACTGTGTCGCCGGCGGCATTCGGGCCTCGATCTGGACCGACGTCGCCCAGTCCATTGTGATGATAGTCGCCATGGGTGTGCTGTTGCTGGTGGCTGTCGATTCCCTTGGCGGTGTCAGCGGTGCCATCGACAGAATGCGGGAGGTGGAAGGCTTTCTCGACTGGTTTCCCCAGGACCTGGTGCTTCCGGGGCTGGCGGGGGGGCTGATTTTTGCCATTAGCTGGATGTTTGCCGGCTTTTCAGTAATCGGCCAGCCCCATATCATGGTGCGCTTTATGGCCCTGAGCGATTCCGGCAGGATGCGTCAGGCACGCCTGTGGTATTACCTCTGGTTTATCGCATTTTATGCCATGGCCACCGGGGTGGGCATGTTGTCCCGCATCTACCTGGCCGATACCGCCAGTTTCGACGCGGAACTGGCGTTGCCCACCATGGCCCTGGAGCTATTGTCCCCGACCCTGGTTGGCCTGTTGCTGGCCGGTATCTTTGCGGCCACCATGTCCACCGCCGATTCCCTGGTGCTGAGTTGTTCTGCAGCGGTCACCCATGATCTCCTGCCCCACAATATCGAGAACACGGTGCTGCTAAAAATGGTGACCATCCTGGTGACGCTCGGCGCCCTGGTCTGGGCTCTGGTCAACAGTCAGACGGTTTTCAGTCTGGTGATCATGGCCTGGTCGGGATTGGCCAGTGCCTTTGCACCCCTGTTGATCGTCCTCTGTCTTGGCGGCAGGCCCGGCGAAAATGCCAGTATCACGGCAATTCTGATTGGCCTGGCCACGGCGCTGTTCTGGCGCTATCTGGGCTGGCAGGGTGCCGTCTACGAGGGCATGGCCGGCATGATTTCCGGGTTGCTGGTGCTCGGACTTTTCCGGATTTTTCAGCGGCAGTCGGTGGGCGAAAGCCTGAGCGCCGAAGGCGGGGCCTGAGAGCTATTTCTTGCGCCTGCGCTTGGCGGGCCTGTTCATTCGGGATCTGGGCAGGCGCGGCAATTCTCCGGTCTCCAGGTATCGGTGGATGGCTTCCTGGCTGCGGACTTTCACGCCTTTTCGCGTCGCCAGTATATTGCTCTGTTCCGCGTCCAGAATCCTGGCCTTGACATTGTCGTACCACTGCAGATCGAGAATCTGCTGCACCAGTTTCTGGGCATCCCGGTCCAGAATCGGACAGAGCACCTCCACCCTGGCATCCAGATTGCGAGTCATCAGGTCGGCGGAACCGATCAGGTATTCCGGCTTGCCGCGGTTATAGAAAACAAAGACCCGTGAATGCTCCAGATAGCGGTCGACGATGCTGATACCCCGGATATTATCGGACATGCCCGCGATGCCGGGGATGACCGAACACATGCCCCTGATGATCAGCTTGATCTCGACCCCGAGGCCGCTGGCCTCGTAGAGTTTTTCCGCCAGTTCCCGGTCCACCAGGTTATTGCACTTCAGGGTCATGGCGGCCCTGTAGCCGGCTCTGGCGTTTTCGATTTCCCGATCGATCAGGCTTTCGACGGCGGAACGGCTGGTGTGGGGCGACACCATCAGGTGGCGGAATTCAGGCCTTTTATAGTTGAACTGCAAAAAATCAAAGACCTGGAATATATCCTGGCCGATATCCTGGTCGTAGGTGAGCAGGCTGAAATCGGTGTAGAGCTGTGCGGTTTTCTCATTGAAATTGCCGGTACCGATGTGGCTGTAATAGCGTTTCTTGCCGTCCTCCCAGCGCTCGATCAGGATCAGCTTGCTGTGCACCTTGATCCCGGGCACCCCGAACCTGACATCGACCCCGGCGTCAGCCAGCCGCTGAGCCCAGTTGATATTAGCCTGTTCGTCAAACCGGGCCTGGAGTTCCACCACCGCCAGCACTTGCTTGCCGTTTTGCATGGCATTGATCAGGGCGTCGCAGACCCGGGAATTCTTGGCCACCCGGTACAGGCAGATTCGTATGCTGCGCACCCCCGGGTCCAGGGCCGCGGTCTTGAGCAGATTGGTGATGTAGTCAAACGGATGATAGGGGTAGTACAGAAGGACGTCCTTTTCCCGGATCAGTGCAAACAGGCTGCCTTCCCGCTCGAGTCGGGGTACAGACAAAGTCGGCAGCGGCATTAACTCCAGGTACTTGGGACCGACCCTGGGGAATGCCATCAAATCCTTGGAATTATGGTAGCGACCACCGCCGATCAGGCTGTCGTATTTGCCCAGCTTGAAACGCTTGACCAGGTAACTCAGCAACCGGTCAGGAATGTCGGCGTCGTAGACAAAACGCACCGGTTCCGCCCGTTGCCGTGCACGCAGACTGCTGGACATTTTTTCGATCAGGCTCTCGCTGATACCGGTATCGATTTCCAGCTCGGCATCCCGGGAGAACTTGATGGTATAGGCGGCTGATTCATCGATGGTGATAACCCCGCGAAATACCTCCGGCAGGCAAAAGCGAATGATGTTTTCCAGAACGATGTAGACTCTGCCGGACTTGCCCTTGAGTTTGGGGATCTGCACGAAGCGGTCGAGGCGGTCGGTGGGCACTTCGATGAGTGCGTAGTGATAGTCCTCGCCGGATTTGAGATCCGCCGCCAGGTAGATGGATTCATCGGTCAGGTTCAGTTCCGCCCGGGCCTGATCCAGCAGGATCGGTTCCAGTTCGGGCAGAACCCGGTTCCTGAAATAGTCCCTGACAAAAGCCGCCTGGCCCTGATCCAGCTGGGTCTCGTCAACGATATAGATATGGCGCTTGCGCAGATCCCGAAGCACTGCCAGGTAGGTATCCTCGAAATACCATTGCAACTCGACGACCCGTCGCTGAATATTCGACAGTAATTGCTTGTAGCGCTGTTGCTTGCTGCCGGTGGACAGGTAGATCAGCCGCCGCACTTCGGCAACCCGGACACGAAAAAACTCGTCCAGGTTATTGGAAAAAATGCCCAGGTAGCGCAATCGCTGGATCACCGGCACACTGGCGTCCTGAGCCTCCTGCAGCACCCTGGCGTTAAATGACAACCAGCTCAGTTCCCGGGGAATGAACCGGGCCTGTTGCTGGTTTTTCGATGTTTCCGTCAGCGGTTTGTTCATGGCAATCCGGCGGCTGCAATTCGATTCTTATTGGGGGCAGTCCAGAAAAAGTGATTTCAGGTCCCGAGCCATCAGCATAACCCGCTTGGCAGCTAATAAAAATAGCCCCAGCCCTCCGGGACAACAGCGGCAATCCAATGAGTGTTAACAGGCCCTGGTCAACCGAATGAAGCGCAAGGAAGAGACGGCGCCCACCCTGACGCCAACCACAAGGGAATGCCCGCGGTACTGTACCGCGATTGCCATCAGGGTCATCCTTTGCTCCAACGGCACCTCGGCAATCAGGTTTCCTGACGGGACTGTGCATCCGCCAGGAAGCCCCATTAAATTGGCGACTTTATTTCGTACAGTCTCGGCTGCTTTCGGAGGGACTTTGAAGATTGTTAACATCGATGGAACAGCAGGCCTTCTGACTTTTGTTCTCTTTGACGCGGCTGCAGTCCGTTTCGACGCAAATGCCATTTATTAGACGGCATATGTCAAAATGACTGCTAGAATACAGGACAGCTGCAGAGGTCAATTAAAATAGACAAGGGCTCGAGGCCAGAGAACTGAGGGCGATATTCACCTTACTGTGTCGATCTCCTCCAGGCTATTCTCTCGCATAAAAATCAAAACCATCAACGGGGGTAGGGCAATGAACTCAGCCGCAGATGCGCTGGCAAAAAAGAACAGACGTACTATTCTGCTGATCACCGCAACGGCAGCGCTGGGTGGTTTGCTGTTCGGATACGACACCGGCGTGATCGGTGGCAGTCAACTTTATTTCACCAAATATTTCGGCCTGACCCCCGGGGAGCAGGGCTGGGCGGTTAGCAGCGCACTTTACGGCTGCCTGTTTGGAGCCCTGGCCAGCGGCTACCTCACCAACCAGATCAGTCGTAAATACACCCTGATTTTATCTGCCTTTCTGTTTGTGCTGTCCGCCTGGGGGTCCGGGATTGCCGATTCCCTGAGTGAACTGGTGCTGTACCGGATACTTGGTGGCCTGGGTGTTGGCATGGCCTCGATGGCGGCGCCCATGTACATCGCCGAGATCGCGCCGCCGAAGGAACGGGGGCAGATGGTGTCATTCTACCAACTGGCTGTAGTGATAGGCTTTTTCGTGGTGTTTGTCGCTACCTACTTTATCGGCGGTGGCAACACCGCGACCATGTCGCCCCAGGAGATCGCCGCGCTCCACGACTACAACGTCGAGCGTGGCTGGCGGGTAATGTTCTGGTCGGAACTGCTACCAGCCTGTGCCTTTTTCCTGCTCCTTTTTACCGTGCCCCATTCACCGCGCTGGCTGCTGATGAAGGGGCGCAAGGACGAGGCGTTGACGGTGCTGAATCGAATCACCGAGGGACCCAGGGAGGCCCAACTCGAATTTGAGGACATCGCCCTGTCGTTCGAGGAAACCAGCAAACACCACAGGGTAACCCTGGCCACCAAAGGCATCGGACTGGTGTTGTTTCTGGGTATCATGCTGTCCATTTTTCAGCAGGTTTCCGGCATCAATGCGATTCTGTTTTACGGCGCCGAGATTTTCTCAAATGCTCTGGGTTATGGGCCCGAAGACGCCCTCAAGCAACAGGTATGGCTGGGAACCGTGAACCTGCTCTTCACCTTCGTTGCCATTTTCACTGTCGATCGATGGGGGCGCAAACCCCTGTTCCTGGCCGGTACGGCCGGTATGATCCTCAGCCTCAGTATTCTCGGTTTGACCATTTACACCCAACAATTGGGCGTGCTATCCCTGATCGCCATCCTGGCCTTTATCGCCTCCTTCGCCATGTCCATGGGCCCGGTGGTCTGGGTCATGCTTTCGGAGATTTTTCCCAACAATGTCCGCGGTATCGCCATGTCCATTGCCGTCGCCGCCCAGTGGCTGTTTAACGGTATCGTCGCCAACACCTTCCCGGTAATTAACCGCAGTGCGCTGAACGCGGAGAGCTTTAATGGCGCCTTGCCTTATTTCCTGTTCGCCGGTTTTTGCCTTGTCGCTTTCGTATTTGTCTGGAAACTGGTGCCGGAAACCAAGGGCAAGACCCTGGAGGAAATGGAAGCCATGTGGACCGGAGAGCGGGTTTTCCACAGCGCCGACGAGATCGAGCCGGAGCACTAGGCCCACTGCCAAGAAAGCTGGCAGCCAGGCGGACAACTGCATTATGGTCCGCCTGGCTGGGGCCAACTTGCTCCGAAACCCGCACCGGCGAAATTTTTCCATGGTTCTTTGCCTACGCGCAAAAAAACCATTCCTGGCAATAGATCAAATGCCGCTGGGGTCTCTAATCCTCAAATAGCCAGAGCAATTATTCTCCTGATACGCTGTGGACGATCAACTTTCCAGCATGGAGCCGGGATCTTTAATGTTGCGAGTTGATGTAAATCCGATCTGCCTGATATCGGTTGCCGGATCCATCATATCCAACACGGCGAGCGCCTGTTCATGGGCGCCGGCAACAGCACCGACAAGGGGGCCATTGTGGGACAGGTCGCTTTGTTTGACTGGCAGGGGTAACAATACGCCGGCGCTGATCGTTTTCTCCAGATACCTGTACAGGTTGTCGGATTCAATCAGAGGACCACTCAGCACAATAGCCGAGGGATTCAACAGGGTGGCAGCGGTTACTATCGCCTTGCTGATGGCATTCAGCGTTTGCTGGGCCAGTGGTTCAGATACGCCTTCGCCCGGTCCAACCGGGTTCTGATTGCTGAGCAGGTTGAGCAGACTTCTGCCAGAAGCAGTTTCCAGATAGCCTATCTCGCCTGCCAGTCCGCCGGCACCCCGTTGCAACTGTCCGGACATAAAGATACCTGCGCCGATTCCTGTGCCCAGATAGACCAACAGAAAGTTTTCTTCGCCCTTCATGCAGCCGAACTTGCTTTCAGCCAGAGTCGCCCAGTTAACGTCATTGTCGATGGTGATCGGGCAATTTCGGCTCTTGCCGAAGTCTCTCATGATATGGATGTCATGGGCGGCCGGAAACGGTGATTGCGGTAAGGAAATCACGTCGCCGGTCCTTGGGTCAATCGGGTCGGCGATGGAAAACCCGATCGACAGTAGCTCCAGGCCGGTGCAATGCTGGCTCGACTGTATCAATTGTTCAATTCGCTCGACGAGCGTGCTGCCGGGGCAGGTCTCGGGCAACGGTTCCGATGCTTCCCAAATTGTCCTGGCTCCTAGGTCAAGGGCGCGGGCTTCAATACGCCCGGTTTCGAGTGCGATACCGAGTGCATAACCCCGCCCGCCATTAATCGCGTAGATCACCCCGCCGCGGCCCTGGTGGCCTGATGTGCGCTGATCGGTCTCAAAAATCAGTCCCTGTTTATAGAGCCGCTGAGCCGACTCTGAAATCGTCGGCTTGGATATCCCGGTAGCCGTGGCAATAGCTGCGCGAGTCATGGGACCGTTCTCCGTCAGGCAACGAAAAAATTGTCGGTCAGTCATCGTCGACAACTGGCTCGGTCTGGGCAGTCGGGCCCTGGAAATCTGCTTGGGCATGGTGGCTCCTGCTTGAGATCGAAAATAATTTCCGGTCATTGTACGACGCCCCGGTATCTGTCCCTGCTTTTGAGCCGATATTTCCATGAATATCATGTGCATAGCGCGCAACCCGATGGTCTGGCAGGCGGGCTACCGGTCGCTGACCCTGGCGCAATACAGCGTTAACCGAAAAAAAATACTTGACGTCGGATATGGCAGAGTATATCTTGGCATTATCAGTTAGGAAACTTAACTAACCATAAAAGAGAAAACAACTATGAACACAACAAACCTCACGCAACCAAAATTACCAAACGATATTCCGGGCGCCATTCGCGCGATGAAACAGGAGTGGCGTCAGAGCATCGGCGATGTGCAGGCAGTCTTTGATGAAATTACCGATTTCATTGCCCGGGAAATAGAGGACATCGAGCAGGCCAAGGCCAACGGCGAGTCCGTTTGGCCGGTTATCGACTATCAGGATATTGCGGCCGGCTCCGTTTCACCTGCGCAGATTGATGCGATACACCGCCGGGGCTGCGCCGTCGTCAAAGGGCATTTCGCCCGTGATACGGCTCTCGCATGGGATCGCAGTCTCGTCGAGTACGTGGAGCGCAATGATTTCGATAACCAGTACCGTGGTCCCGGTGACAACTTTTTTGGCACCCTGACTGCTTCGCGGCCGGAAATCTATCCGATCTACTGGTCCGCACCGCAGATGGAAGCTCGTCAAAGCGACCGCATGGCCAGCGTCCAGTCGTTTCTGAATCAACTCTGGAAGTTCGAGTCAGCAGGAAAGGTCTGGTTCGACCCGGACAAAAATTGCCTTTACCCGGACCGCGTCCGCCGGCGCCCGCCGGGTACGACGTCGAATGGGTTGGGGGCCCACACCGATTCCGGCGCGCTGGAGCGCTGGCTGCTTCCGGCCTACAACCAGGTGTTCCGTCATCTGATCGCCGGTAATTTTGACGCCTACGATCCCTGGGATGCCGCCTACCGCACCGATGTCCACGAATACGAGGGTGGCACCACCCTGTGTTCCGCTTTCCGGACCTTCCAGGGTTGGACCGCCCTGTCCGACATGCAACGCGACCAGGGCGTCCTTTTCACCGTGCCGATTCCCGCTGCGATGGCCTACATCCTGCTGCGTCCGCTGCTGAATGATGTCGCCGAGGACGATCTCTGTGGCGTGACACCGCGACTGGTGCTGCCTATCGATGAGAAGTGGCATTCATTGCTGCTGCGGGGAAAGACGTTGATACCGGATGTTCAGGCCGGCGACTCGATCTGGTGGCATAGCGATCTGATTCACGGTGTGGAAGGCGTGACGAATCAGCAGGGTTGGGGCAACGTCATGTACATCCCCGCAACCCCGGCGTGTGAGAAAAATATTCATTATGCCGCGTCCTGTGCCAGCAGGTTTGAGCGGGGCGAATCGCCGGACGACTTTCCCAGCGAACATTACGAGGTGGAATGGCGGGGTCGCTTCACTTCCCGGCAGCTAAATACACGGGGTCGCCAGTCCTTATTTCTCGATGTTTCCAGCCCAGAAAGGCAGCAATGAGTTCAGGGACTGGTGCATTGAGCAATGGCGAGACCGGGTGGTCCCTTAAGGAGTGAATTTTCATGGGAACATTGTCGCTGGGCGCAGCACAAGTATCAGCGGGCCTTGCTCACGAACTTGGGCGAGCAATTGTTCGGGCTGAATACTTGGTAATCCCGTGTAAATCGCCCTTAACCAGTACGTTTGGCCCCGGTTGTTTTGATCCGAGCGACGTCCGTCCCGGCAACATAGTAGAAACCGGGACAAAAACTTAAAATCAGGACGCCGCAAGAGGTGTGCAAATTTCCAGGAGGACGGTCTGAAGCGTCTTGGTTCCTGGCAATCAGGAGAGAAAAAGTGAATAAGTTTCAAGCTTTAATTTTCGATATGGATGGGGTTATCGTTGACACCGAGGCGCTGCATGCTGAAGCAAAACGGACCGCCTTTGAGTCTTACCAGATCGAGGTGCCTGAGAACCTGTATGCAGAGTTCAGAGGGCGGTCCGATGAAGACATGGTCGAGCACGTTGTGAAGGAGTATGGCGCAGTTCAATTGTCCGCTGCGGAAGTCCTGAAATACAAGCATGATATTTTCAGAACCCTGCATCAAAAAATCGTTCCGGTTGAAGGCGTGCTGGAGTTTATTCGTCTCGCGCGGAGCCATTTCGACAAACTTGCCGTCACCACTTCTGCGACAAAAGACAACCAGGAGTTCACATTCGAGAAATTCGGCTTGCAGCCGTTCTTCGATATCGTTGTCACTGCCAAAGAAATCAGGCAGACGAAACCTCATCCGGAACCGTATCTGATAACAGCCAGGCAACTGGGTTTGAATCCGGCATCCTGTATGGTGATCGAAGATTCGAAGAACGGAATATTGTCGGCAAAAGCGGCTGGCTGCGTGGTCGTGGCGATAACAACATCTTTCAGCAAGAGTGAATTGAAGGAGGCGAATGCTGAGTATGACTATGTGGTGGACAGTTATCCTGAGCTGGCCTCGTTACTGACAATCAGTTGATTTTCCGGTGTTGAGATTTTTGAACCTCATGATTCAATCCCCAGGTTCAAGCGGGACGGCTCAACTGGCACCCGCAATCAAGACCCGGTGGCAATTTTATTTATCTGCAGTATTCGTTTGGGGCTTCGGGTGCAGATTGACTCAAATTGGATTATTTCGTAGTAACTTCAATAATGACTTATTGGGGTTAACACGACGATAATTGAATCGAAATTCCGTTACTTTGAGATGTAGATAAAAAATGTCTCTGGGTACCCCCTTGAATTTGGTTAACCGGTGTTTGGCATACGCCAGGAATGATCCCATACCGTTGATGTGTGAATGTTGATTGGCCAATTCATCGGTTCTGTGATGGGCCCTGAGGTGCTTGGCATAGCCGACATCGACCAGCCTGTCATTGGCGCGCCAGTCGTTTGTGGGATGCTGTCAAGGCTCGCGCGACCACGAATTAAAGGCAATAGAGAACCTGTGCGAGCATCCGGGACAATTTCGGTATAGACATGATCATCGAGTTTAAAGATAACGAAGACAATAGTTTTGCCCCGGCGCCACACCCTCGTTTGCCGCGAACGAATTTGGGACCGAAGTAGAATTCGTCTAGTTCAACCTCGCCGGAATACGGAGATACCCGGTCACAGTATTGGGCAGTACCTCGGCGAATCTTGAGGAAAATCGTATTGACGGAGCGGGTGCCCGGGCCAGTCAATTTCGCGGTATCACCATGTCCATCCCGGTGGTAGCCCAGTGGCTGTTCAATGCAATTGTTGCCAACAGCCTTACGGTGATCGAAGTCAGTGCCCTGAACAATGAAATTTTCCATGGGGCGCTCGCCTATCTCATCTTCGCCGGATTCTGGAGTGCCGCAGATCGCAACCCTGCTCACATGAGCTGATATTGATTCCCATTAAATGGGCCAGAAATTCTGAATTTACAGACCCAGATCAATGCAAAAATTAAAAAATATAGACCCGGAGAAATCACTTGATCTCTGTCAACCTCGTAATCTCCTTTTCATCTAGCATCACAATAAATTTCAAATATTACCTGGTATTCGTTCAATCGGAGTAATTAGGGCCTGTTAACACTAATGGGGTTATCGATGCTGGAGGCTATTTTTATGCCCGACAAGGCAGAAGGAGCGTAGTGTAGTGACTCTACATAAGCGAGAGCCTGCCCCGCGAGCACAGCGAGTGCCCTGGGTACTGATAACGATGTGGGGCATAAAAATAGCACCAGCCCTTCGGGTTGAGGCTAAAAATCCACCACTCGGCGTTGCTCGTCGCTCATTTGGTCTGGCCAAACCACGTTCCTCGCGCCTTGATCGGTGAATTATTAGACTCAACAGCGGCAATCCAATTAGTGTTAACAGGCCCTAGTAACAGCGGGGGTACTTTGTGACCGGAAATTGTCTATTTTTTTATAAATACCTTTGATTACAGAGAGGTGACTAAATTATGTATCAGGAGAATC
>QJWQ01000053.1 GCA_003235325.1 Gammaproteobacteria bacterium
CGAGGCCATTCAGGAATCCCTGGACCCCCAGGGCATTGCCCATCCCCACATCGTTTCCGAGTCCGGGCGGGCCACGGTCGCCTACACGTCGGTACTGTTGTTCAATATTCTCAACGTTGAGCATTTCGATCCCGCACCCATACCGGAACACTTTGCCGAAAGCCTGCCGGAAAAATTGCACAGCCTGAAGGCGGTGCTGGACAGTCTCAGCATCAGGAACATGCAGGAGTGTTACAACGACGCCGTCTACTACCGAGACTTTCTTCGCGAGCAGTTTCGTCACGGCGAGATAAGCCTGCGTACCCGGGCTATGGGTGACAACCTGTATCTCGAGGTCTTACAGGCCATCGCCCGCTTGCTGCCCCAGCTGGACCGGGTGCCGCCGGACCTGGAAAATCTCCAGGACCAGCTGGCCGACATCTATTACGGCAACTTCAGTGTCTTCCAGTCCCTGCCGGACTCCTGGGCCATCGGCCAGGCATTTCCGGTGTTGCCGATACACCGGCTCGACGAGGAGCCGTGCCGGGAAGCGATCATCGCCGACCTCACCTGTGACTGCGACGGCAAGCTGGACCGGTTCGCCAATCCCGAGGGCCAGAAAAACACCCTGCGGCTGCACCCGTTGCAGGACAATCAGGAGTACTACCTGGGGGTATTCCTGGTGGGCGCCTACCAGGAAACTCTGGGCGACCTGCACAATCTGTTCGGTGATACCAATGTCGCCAGCATCTACGTCAATGGCGACGGCAGTTATGACTTCAGGCATGAATTGCAGGGTGACACCATTGCCGATGTCCTCAGCTACGTCGAATACCAGCCGGAACGGCTGTTCGGGCAGTTCCGCGACCGGGCCGAGAACGCGGTGCGTCAGGGCCGTATTTCCGTACAGGAGCGACAGCAGATGCTGGGCGCTTTTTCCGAGAGCCTGCGGGGCTATACCTATTTTGAGCGTTAACCCGTGCCCCGCCCGGGGCACTGACAAAGGAATAGAAGCATGGCAAAAGTAGTCATTATTGGCGCCGGCGGCGTCGGCGGCGTCGTCACCCACAAATGCTCCCAGCTGCCGGAAGTGTTCAGCGAGATCGTCCTGGCCAGCCGCACCGAGGACAAGTGCAGGGCCATCGCCGCCCAGTTGTCACGGCCGATCGAAACCGCTCAGGTGGACGCCGACAACGTGCCGGAACTGACGGCCTTTCTGCAGCGGCAGCAGCCGGACCTGGTGATCAACGTCGCCCTGCCCTACCAGGACCTGCATATCATGGATGCCTGCCTGGCCGCCGGCATCAACTACCTGGATACCGCCAACTACGAGCCCCTGGATACCGCCAAGTTCGAATACAGCTGGCAGTGGGCCTACCAGGAGCGGTTTCAGCAGGCGGGGCTGATGGCGCTGCTGGGTTCAGGCTTCGATCCCGGCGCCACCAACGTCTTTACCGCCTACATCGCCAAACACTATTTCGATGAGATCCACGAACTGGACATCATCGACGTCAACGGCGGCGACCACGGCTACCCCTTTGCCACCAACTTCAACCCGGAAATCAATATCCGCGAGGTCACCGCTGAGTGCCGCCACTGGGAAAACGGCGGGTTCGTCACCACCCCGGCCATGTCCCTGAAGCAGTCGTTTACCTGCCCGGAGGCGGTCGGCACCTACAATATCTACCGCATGTACCACGAGGAACTGGAGTCCCTGGTCAAGCACTTTCCGACCCTGAACAAGGCCCAGTTCTGGATGAGTTTTTCCGACAACTACCTGAAGCACCTGGAAGTACTGGGCAACGTCGGCATGACCGGCATCGAGCCGGTGCAGTTCCAGGGCCAGCAGATCGTGCCCATCCAGTTCCTGCGGGCGCTGTTGCCGGACCCCGCCAGCCTCGGCCCCCGCACCAAAGGCAAAACCTGTATCGGCTGCGTGGTCAGGGGCGTAAAGGACGGCAGGCAGAAGATCGTCTACCTGTACAACATCAAGGATCACCAGGACTGCTATGCCGAGGTCCAGTCCCAGGCCATCTCCTACACCACCGGCGTACCGGCCATGATCGGCGCCAAGATGATGCTGGAGGGCAAGTGGCTGAAACCCGGCGTCTGGAACCTGGAACAGATGGACCCGGACCCGTTTATGGCCGATATGAACAGGTACGGCTTGCCCTGGACGGTGATCGAGGATTATCAGCTTTAGACCAGGGGTCTCAAACAGCCATTAACTGTTCGCGGGTCCTTCCCCAAGGACCACCTGCGATTCGGGTGGTGCCGAGGCCAGGAAGTTATTCGACCGGAAAATCAAAGTAGCGGTCCGGGTAGGGTTCGTTCTCCAGGGTGTAATGCCACCATTCTTCCGGCAGGTTTCTGAAGCCGTGTATTGCCATCACTTCCCTCAATAGTTGCCGATTGGCCATGACCCCGGCGCCGACAGCTGGATTGTCCGTGTGCGACAGGGGGTCGAACAGGTCATAGGGCGTCCCCATGTCCAGGTCGGCAATGGTCAGGTCCAGGGTGCTGCCCCGGCTGTGCCCGGATCGGGCAGCGATATAGCCCCGCGCAAACAGATCCTTTTTAGCCACGTTGGGGTAAAACACTGACTTCATGGCGATGTCGTCCAGGTCCTCCGCCCAGCGCACAAAGTGGTCCACCGCCCGCTGGGGACGATAGCAGTCGTAGACTCTGAGGCTGAATTGCCTTGACTGTAACTCGGCCTGTACCTCCTGCAGAGCCAAAGCCGCCTCGTGAGTGAGCAGGCACCTGGGCCGGAAATAACCGTCAATGGGCTTGCCGACAAAGTTGTAGGCGGTCGCGTAGCGAATATCCAGGGTTATCGATGGTATTTGCTCGCCGACATCGACAAAATTTTCGGGCCTATCCCGGTTTTCAGCGATTTCGCCAGAGTCCTGACCAATCGCAATAGGGCCGGTGCAGGTGGCGAGAACAAGGATCAGAAATAAATGGTTACACCTGTTCATCAGTTTATTGCCAGAAGTTGGTGCAGGTCCCCATGGCCATCTGGTAATAGCGGAGGGTTGCTGTAGTGGAGGAACTGGTGACGGCGAAATCGAGATGCCGGGTGACATCGTGGGAGAGATAAATAGCGGCGACCTGTGATAATTGAATTCGGGTCATGTTTACAGGACATGTGTCGGCGTGCCTGATAGTAAAAATCAGCATAGACCAGAATTGGCTGGCGCACATGGCTTTGTTTCAGCAAGGGATTCATCGGGTAGTTTGTTGCAAAGGAGCACTTTACTCGGGGGCTGAAAACGACAATGGCTCGTTTATTCTTGCGGCGATGGGTTCGGTGGGGTCTCGCGCTATCGGGAGTTGGATGCACACGCACGGAGGATCGGCCTTTGTCTTTCCTTCGGCGCGGGCGAACGTCGGCGCCACGCTCGTTAGGGGAAAGGTGGTAGATAGCTATGGTTGGAATTTCATCGACCATCGTGAGGCAGATCCTACACAATAGGATGCACAACACATTCATGACGGATCACCATGGCCACAGTCACTTTTTTATCCAGCGCAAGTTTGCGTCAAGCCTGACGATAGTCGGTTTGCCGGACCATGGACGGTAGTTGGTGTTGAAGACTGGCGGTTATTGCTGCTCTAGGTCAGACTGGAGGTGATTTAAGACAGCCACTATGGAGGCGGCACTGAAGGTTAATCTGTTGCTGTACCTGTCCTTGCTGAGGCGCCAACAAGCAGGGTCCATAAATGGCCCTGCTTACTAGACCCTGCTTACACCAACGGAGAGCTATGAAATTTCTAGTGAGTGTTATTTTGCTACTTATCGTTTCGGCCTGCGACGGTTCGAATAACCATCATTCTGAAAATGAAAAGGTGGAAGGTACCTATTGGAGCGAATTCAATTGGGATGATAGTAACTGGGAATAAAATCGTATGAAAAAATATCTGTTCGTAATGACAATTATATTTTCGTCTGCGTTATCAGCTGAAGTAATTGGAGTGCCAAATCAGTTTTTTTCAGGAACAAAGGCTTTGGCTTCGGAGGTCAACGAGAACTTTGATGTCCTGGTTAATGAAAGCAATTCTCAGGACACCAGAATTGCTGCGCTTGAGGCGTCCGCGATGTCGGGAGTAATGGATCAGCTGGTGTGCAGGACTCCATTTAACTGGTTGATAGGTGGGGCTGCGTATCACTGTGTCAGTCTATCCGATCCAGAAAATGTTACCTATCCTACTTACGTTGATATTGCTAATGATGGGTGGGTAGTGAGCACAGTTGGTGGTGATGGAGGAGGTGATAATATTTATGTTTTTTCAAAGTGACAAATAACAAGAAAAATTCAGTCGATGCCGGAATCAAAGAGTCAGAGACATTGAGATCGAGTAATAGGGGACAAACAACGTTTCCCAAGATAAAGAGCTTTAAGTAAGCGCTGTTACACGTTTATCGTTATATCAGACTGGATTTGAAACAAGGAAGCTGGCCATACCGTGACGAGCCCGCCTGAGCCTTCCGTAGGTGACTCATGACATCATTCAGCGTGGCAACAATCGCTCTGCATTTTTCTATACTGAGGAGGATTATCTGTTATATCTCGACGGGCTTGCCGAGTATTCAGCGAAATTGCTCCGCTTTTTTGCACCGCACAACTCGGTCGATAGCTCGTTAACCCGATCAAGAAATCGGGAAGGAGGATTAAATCATGTTCAATAAAGATCATTTTATCCAGGACTGCATAAAGGCAGTGGCTGAGGGGCAGGGAGCAGTTCTTGAGGTTGTGGCAGAAGCAGTATCTGATAGTGCAAGGGTAATGTCAGAACTTGGTGAGCCGGAACATGCTGGACTTTCTACATTGTATAGATCGCCTGATCTCACCATTATCAATTTCGCATGGGCTCCCTGCATGAGTTTGATGCCGCATAATCACCAGATGTTTTCAGTCGTCGGCCTATATTGCGGCAGGGAAGATAATGTTTTTTGGCGAAGAACCGAAACGAGTATTGAGGCTGCAGGTGCGAAATCCCTGGGAGTCGGTGACGTAACTACACTGGGCAGAAAAATCATCCATTCTGTCCTGAATCCAATTGGAAAAATGACGTGCGCAATGCATGTCTACGGTGGAGACTTTTTTGAACCCAGGGAGCCAAGAAGTGAGTGGGATCACGAGACACTTATCGAGCGGCCATGGGATATTGACAGGGTCAAGTCCCTCTTTCGTGAAGCAGAAGCGCGATTTGGTGCCACCAGAAAACCGCTGAACTAGGGCCTGTTAACACGGCCCGCAGGAGGGAAAAGTGGTTTGAAAAAGTCACGAAGGCTTTTTCAACACCTTTTTAGGTGGCACCAGCTGCCCGTTTGCACAAGGTGAACATGAAAAGAGTGATCGTTGATCATTACGGTGGGCCCGAGGTCCTGAAAGTCGTCGATACCGACGTTCCCCGGCCGGGAAATGAAGAAGTGTGCGTCCGGGTGCTGGCCGCCGGCGTGTCGTTCACCGATTCCCAGTTGCGCGCCGGTACGTATCTCGGCGTGCCCAAGCCGCCGTTCACCCCCGGCTATGAGGTCGTCGGCATCGTCGAAGAGGTCGGCCCCGGTTGCACACGTCTCCGTGTTGGAGACCGGGTCGCGTCGCTGACGGTATGGGGCGCCTACGCGGAACGCGTCTGTGTGCGGGAGGCGGAGGCGGTTGAGGTACCTCATGATCTCGACCCTGCTCAGGTCATCAATCTTGTCCTGACCTACATGACCGCTTACCAACTGCTACACCGCTTGGCGAAGGTCACGAGCGGTGAGAGTGTGCTCGTTCACGGCGCAGCCGGCCGGGTTGGGACCGCTGTCCTCGAACTCGGAGCCCTTGACGGACTTCACCTCTACGGTACCGCTTCCGCCCGGGACTGCGCCGCAGTCGAACGCCACGGCGCAGTGGCGATCGACTATCAGCACGAGGACTTTCTGTCCCGGGTGCGCGAGCTGACAGGCGACGGTGTCGATGTCGCCCTTGACGGCATCGGGGGAGCGATGTCGTTGCGCTCCTTTCGGGCGTTGAACCCCGTCGGCAGGCTCGTCGTGTTCGGCCACTACTCGACGCTCGCTGACGGTCACAAGAGCTGGCGGGGATGGGCTGAGTGGTACGGGGCGACTGCGACCGTGGCGCTCTGGGGAGCTGTGTCGCGTCGCATAGTGATGGCCTATCGAATCCAGAGGCTGCACAAAGGCCATCAGTGGATACCCATGAGCTTCGGGCGAGCGCCGCTCGTGGGTGGAGGCCCTCGCAACGCCCTGTGGTTTCGTGAAGATTTCGGCGCGCTGCTCGACCTGCTCCGCACCGACAAGATCCACCCCGTCGTTGCCGAGTGCATGCCGTTGTCGGACGCGCGCCGGGCGCACGAGTTGCTCGGCAGCTCCGCGGCGAAAGGCAAGCTCGTCCTCGTGCCGTGAAGGTGCCGCCCAACTACGGCATGCAGCGGACGCAACATGGCATGCAGCGGACTCAAGATGGATATGTGCCTGAGACGAAACGTCAGCGGCGCGCCACCGAGGCGGGACAATGAGGCAGAAGAAAAACCCCTGAATTGTTCAGTATAAAAATTTAAGGTGATATAAGCGATTTAAACTGAAAGACGTAAGTATGGGATTCCTGTGTATTTAACGCTGCACAAAAAGTGTCACAGGCGTCAGGTAGTGATTCGCGCAAGTGGTAAAAGACAAGTGGTAAGACAAAAATACTGACAATCATAAAATTGCAAAGTAACTATATTCGGAGTTTTTTCTACAGGCTCGATATACATTTTGGATATTGTCAGAGGTTTAATGAAAAGAAATACGGTACTGGCGATAGCCGTCTGGCTTTTTCTTGCGCTCAGCATGCTTTTGGATCTTGTCTTCCTGAATACTGTATATGCGCAAACTTACAATTTAACAGTGACCATCGTTTTGGCGTGCTTGATTCTCGCGTGGGCAATAGCCGATTCCCGAACAATAGGTGTTAAGTTATCTCCGATTCTGAAAGCCTGTATCGTTGCGTTTGGAGTTTTTGCAGTGCCCTATTATCTGATCAGGTATAAAGGTATCAGGCGATCTATGATCTCCTTCGGGAAATTCTTTGCGTTCGCCGGCATGCTTTTTATTTATGTCTACTTAATTGGTGCCATTTTCAATGTATAACAATCGGAGGCAGTTTGCCTTAAAAAGCACGGCAGAACAGCTTGAACTACATTCCAGCTGCCTCTGCCCCGGGCGCTTTGTGCCAGGTTTAAAATTTAAAGGCCGCATATGATTGAAAAAATTAAATACCTCCACGGAACCGGCCTTCAAAAAGGCACCGCTATGCCGCGTGATCTGATGGCAGCCGTAAGTATTGGAAGAAAGGAAATGACTGCTGGCATAGCGAACTCATTTGCGAGAGAAGAGATCGAAAATCTGTCGGGCACTTATGGTGATCCATCGATGGGAGAACCGGTTGAAATTGATTTCCTTGAGATATCAGTTTCGAATCGTGAGGCCATATCTGTTCAGGCATTCAATCGCGGTATAACGTTGCTCGTGGGTGACAGTGACGAAATGCGCCGCCTACACCGTTTCATCTGTGTTCTGGAAGATGAGCTTGGCCACGCTGATTAGACATTCAGCACAGAACAAACCAGGCCAATATAACTCCCCTACCCGTTTTTTTCTGGGCTGCATGGGATTACGGCTTCTCTGGCTCTCCTTGCCATTGGCTTTATGAACCTTGTCTTTTACTTGCTTGTTGCGGGGTGAAAGGAGCAATGGTGCGCAGTATGCTCCCGCTGGTAATGGTTGCGCTTATCCTTCTGGCAGCGATGCCGACCTGTGCTGCTGTCCAGGTGACTCTTGATCCCCTGGACCCGGCGATTGAGGATGCGAACCCCTGGTTTACTGCAAGGACAGGATATACCCGGCACAGCATCCACAATGATCAAGGCCACACCGCGGATATGCGGGTAGTCAGGGCCGGGGCCACTTCCAGAATACCGGTTAATTTCTTCAATCCCCTCTTTTTCTACAAAACCAACGTACAGCTATACCACCCGGCCTACCTTTCCATCGGCGACAGCGTTGAGAAGATGCCGACTATCGTTAACACCGTCTCCTTCGGCCCCTTCGAGCTCAAAAGCTGGCGTTCCGTCATTGATTCGGCGATTCCTGTGGGGAAGTCTGGCCCGGGGATTCACGTTCAGTCTGTCGTCGACCATCTGCATCTCTTTGTCGATTCCTACCTCTTCGAGATGGACCGGGCCGGCGTGGGGGCCGATCTCTCGGTCTACCTGCCTTTGTTCAGGGAACTCAGTGCTTACGCCAGAGAGACATCTGCCTCACAGCGATACTCCTCAAAATCGATCGAGGAACACCGGGAGAGGGACCCGGCCTATGCCGCCCGCCTCGAGGCGATGATGGAGGGGAAGTTCAGGGAGGCCGATTTCTATATAGCACAGGCGGAGGCGCTACTGCAGCTGACTGCAGAGGCGCGGCTGAAGCTCCGTTTCTATCAGGAGCATATCTTCAAAACCAAGGTTATCTACTACGACACCATGGATGATTCGGACAGGGACAAAGTGCTTAAATTTGTAGGAACCCGGTTTCAACAGCGATCTGCCCCAAGGCGGAACACGAAGGATGTAGAAAGCAAGGTGTCCTGGCAGAATCCAGAGACCGGCATCTCCTTTGCCCTGAGCAACGCCGAGGCATACAGCATGCGGGTCGGTAAGACAGACGAGTATATGCCGTGCATCCGCTTCGGCCTTTCTGTTGATCTCACCACCTCCGTTCCTGTGGAGATACCGACGATCCCGGGGAAAAAACCCGGGATGGGGAACGGTGTATCTGCTAAATTCTGCGATGACCACGGGGTTAAAAAGCTCCAGCTCACCGGCGCAGAGGATTGGTAACTTACAACTGTGGCAATCGGCATGAGCCCTGCCGGAACCGGAAATCAACATGACAAAACCATTTTCCGCCATTCCCTCGGCACCGGGCCACTGGCTCTTGGGCAGTTTGCCCCAGATAAAAAAGCAGCCCTTCCATTTATACGCCTACGATCTGGCCAGTCGATTCGACGGCCTGGTGCGTTTTCGCCTGATGCACAAACCGGTGCTGCTGGTCGCCAACCCTGTCACCGTGCAGACCATATTAAAGGCGCGGCCCGACACCTACCGCCGTGCCCGCAAAACGGAATCCGTATTCAGGGAAATGAGCGTGCACGGCGTTTTTTCCGCAGAGCGCGCGGACTGGCTGCGGCAGCGGCAGTTGATGAACCCTGCCTTTCGCCCCGGGCAGATCAGGGAGTTTTTTCCCATTATCCAGCGCTGTACCGAGGCGCTGTGTCGAAACCTCGCCGCCCGACCCGGCGGCAACCCGGTACAGACGGCGTTGATGGCCTGTACCGCCGACATTACCTCGGTGCTGGCCTTTGGCATTGATCTGAATACCCTGGATCGCAGTGACCATGAGTTTCAGCGGCACCTGAACAGCCTGTTCCCGATGCTCATGTATCGCCTGCACGCGCCTTTTCCCTACTGGAAATTATTCAGGTTGAGACGCGACCGGGAACTGACCGAGTCATTGCAATATGTGCGCCGGTCCGTGGCGGCAATGATCGAACAGGCCCGAGCAGAGCTGGCGGAAAAGTCGGCCGCAGACCGCAGCTATCGCCCGGAAAACCTGCTTGAAGCCATGTTGACGACGCGGGCCGAGAACGGCCAGCGCTTTACCGAGGACGAACTCTTTGCCAATGTGCTGACGCTGTTGCTGGCCGGGGAAGACACCACCGCCAATACCCTGGCCTGGACCATCCACTTCCTCGCCGACCAGGGCGACCTGCAGGATCAGGTGCATGCCGAGATCGAAGCCAATTACCCCCGGGGCCGGCCGCTGGGTTATACCGATCTGGACCGCTTTCCCCTGACTTTTGCCTGCGCCCGGGAATCCATGCGCCTGGTGCCGGTGGCGCCGTACCTGCTGCTGGAGGCCTATCGGGACCAGGTGGTCGAGGGCTATCGCCTGCCGGCCGGCGTGATGGTCATGGTCCTGCTGGCGGCCAGCGGATTACAGGAACTGGCCTTCAGAGATGCCGACAGGTTTATGCCGCAGCGCTGGTTAAGCCTGTCGGATGGGGACCAAAAGCGCTTTGCCAGCGAGTTGATGCCGTTTGGATATGGCCCGCGCCTGTGTCCCGGCCGGCAGCTGTCCTTTGTGGAAATGAAGGTGGCGTTGATCGAACTGCTGCGCCGCTTCCGGTTTCGGCGAACAGCGGGGCACGAGGTCACTGAATCCATGGCTTTTACTGTGGTGCCCACCAATCTGCGTGTCGATATCGATCAGAGGTGAGAGCCCGGAGCGCTCTGGCCCTGACTGCTCCGGTGCCCGCCAGGCAGGAGCAGTCAATATTTAAGCAGTGTCGCTGGCCGGACCTTGCAGGTGAGGCGCCAGCCAGGCTTGGAATTGCCCGGGGGACATGGCCCCGGACTGGCGCGCCACTTCCTGGCCCTTGCGCATCACTATCAGAGTCGGAATGCTGCGGATATTGAACTTCCGCGCCATCTGTTGCTCGGTCTCGGTGTCCAGTTTCAGGAAGCGCGCCCGGGTACCGAACTGGCGCGCCGTCTGTTCAAAAACCGGTCCGAACTGCTTACAGGGGCCACACCAGGCGGCCCAGCAGTCGATCACCACCGGCAACTCGGTCCAGCCCAGCAGGGCACTGGCGTTGCCGGCGGTCAGCGTGCCGGTTTTGCCATCGAACAGGGATTGTTTACAGCGACCGCATCTGGCGCCGGCGCCAATTCTTTCCACCGGGAGTTTGTTGACGGCACTGCAGTGATTGCAGGGTATATGCAGGAGGTCCATTTTGGGCAGCCGTTTTGGATTGAATACGGTTAATCTGGAGCCGGATCTGAGCTTTTCAAGCACCGCACCGGTCAAGCGCCGCATCGGGCCAGCGCTGCACCGGTTTCAATGGGCCTGTGTTCGGCACCTGCCCATAAAAAAGAATGATTCAGTCTGAGGGGTAAGGACCCGCATTGCTGCGACAATTCCGGCTGTGCCTGAAGGTTATTGCTGTCCCCCGCCGTCTGAACTCCAGCCTCTCAGTACACCGGCGCCGCAACACTGATGCAGCCAGGTCGATCAGGCATCCGGCGGAGATAAAGCCAATAGACCCTGCCGGTCCTGTTAGAATATTCCTCATAAGAAACATCAGAGAACGCCCCAGTGAAAGCCACCACCTTTGAAAACTTCGACCCCTACCGGCTGCCCTCGCCCTGTTTTGTCGTCGATGTCGCCGCTGTCGAGACCAATCTGCAAATTCTCCATGATGTTCAGCAGCGCAGTGGCGCCCGGGTACTGGCGGCCCTCAAGGCGTTTTCATGCTGGGCCCTGGGGCCGCTGACCGGAAAATACCTGTCGGGCACCTGTGCCAGCGGCCTGCACGAAGCCCTGCTGGGCCGCGAGTATTACGGCGGCGAGGTCCATGTCTTTTCGGCGGCCTACACGGAAGCGGATCTGGCGGCTATCCTGCCCATTGCCCATCACGTGGTCTTTAATTCCTTTGGTCAGTGGTACCGGTTTCGGGACATGGCCCTGGCAGCCCGGGAACAGCGGCCGGAACTGGCGTTTGGCCTGCGCATCAATCCCGAACACTCCGAGGGCACCGTACCCCTGTACGACCCCTGCGCCCCCTGCTCCCGGCTGGGGATTCCCCTGTCCCAGTTCGAGGGCCAGGACCTGACCGGCATCACCGGCCTGCATTTCCACACCCTCTGCGAGCAGGATTTTCCACCGCTGGAGCGGACCCTGAACGTGGTGGAAAAGAAATTCGGCCATCTGCTGTCGGGTATGGACTGGATCAATTTCGGCGGCGGCCACCATATCACCCGGCCGGACTACCAGGTGGATGCCCTGGTTGAGCGGGTCCAGGTGTTCGCCCGCAGGCATAAGGTTCAGGTCTACCTGGAGCCCGGTGAGGCCATTGCCATACACACCGGCGTGCTGGTAGCGGAAGTGCTGGACACCCCCTGGAGTGGCATGCCCCAGGCGATCCTTGACATTTCGGCCACCTGCCACATGCCGGATACCCTGGAGATGCCCTACCGCCCAGACATTTTTGGTGCTGACGAACCGGGCGAACACCCGCACCTGTACCGGCTCGGCGGTATGACCTGCCTGGCCGGAGACATTATAGGCGACTACAGTTTTCCGGAGCCCCTGGCCGTGGGCCAGCGCCTGATGTTTGACGACATGGCCCATTACACCATGGTCAAGACCAGCACCTTCAACGGCGTCTGCCTGCCGGCCATCGCCCTCTGGGACTCCAGGTCCGGCGAGCTGAAAGTCATACGTCAGTTTGGTTACCAGGATTTCAAAATGCGGTTATCCTGAGCCCGTGGCGAGCCGTCACGTTTATTCGATGTCACCATAACGGGGATTAACACCATGCAGTTGCATAACTATTACAATGAGGACAACGGCTACATAAGGATCAGTGCCGACCAGGCCAGTCGTTTTGCCAAGGAAGTGGCAGACGATTTCAACCCCATCCACGACCCCGACGCCAAGCGCTTTTGCGTGCCCGGCGACCTGTTGTTTGCCCTGGTGCTGGCCCGGTACGGTCTCAGCGAGGTGATGACCTTCGGCTTCGTCGGCATGATCGGTGATGGCACCCGGCTGGTGTTTCCGGACAATCCCGGCGACAGTTTCAGCATCGACAACGAGGCCGGCAAGGCCTGTATGACCGTCAGCCGTAGTGGCGCCATCAGCCGTGACCCGGTGCAGATCGAGGCCCTGACCCGCAACTACGTGGCGTTCTCCGGCCACAATTTCCCCCACATCCTGGTGCCGCTGATGGCGAAACACCAGGTGATGATCAACCCGGAACGGCCGCTGGTGATGTACCAGAGCATGTCGCTGCATTTTGACGACCTGGATTTCAGCGACGCCGAACTGGCCCTGGCCGACACCAGGCTCGAGGTCAACGGCAAGCGCGGCGATGCCACCCTGGAGTTTGACGTCAACGCCAATGGTCGCCGGGTTGGTGCCGGTAGCAAGAGGCTGGCCCTCAGCGGCCTTCAGGACTACGATCCCGGTATCATCACCATGCTCAGCGATCTCTACGAGCAGCGCAAACAGGCCTATCGGGGGAATGCATAGGCGTCTGCCGGACTTAAGTCTGTGCTGCTGCGGTAAATCCGGAATTGGCCCTTTTTCGTACAATTTATCGTCAAATAGCGCCACTATTATCCTCAAAATTCTACAAAAAAAATGACTCAATCCGGACTGTCCCTCGCTACGAACGCTCAAGTCAGACAGGCTCCTGGAGCCTCAGTTCACAGACGGCGGCTTGTCCTGTGAGTCAGCAGCAGCGAGGTGCCGTCGCCGCCGGACACCCGGTCACAGCTGCCGCCGCCGTTGAAATCCTGCGGGATGGCGGCAATGCCTTCGATGCCATCATCGCCGCCCACTTCACCGCCTGTGTCGTCGAACCCGTGCTGGCCTCCCTGGGTGGCGGCGGCTACCTGCTGGCCCGGGCGCGGGACCGGGAACCGGAAATCTTCGATTTTTTTGTCCAGACCCCGGGCAGCAACCGCCTGGAGGGCACGCCGGATTTTTACCCGATCCAGGCGGATTTCGGCACGGTCACCCAGGAGTTCCACATTGGCCTGGGGTCCGTGGCGGTTCCCGGTTCCATTCGGGGCATGTTCGAGATTCACCGCCATCACGGCACCCTGCCCATGACCCGGCTGGTGCAGCCGGCTGTCGCTGCCGCCCGGGACGGGGTGCGCTTTAACCGGCTGCAGGCCTATATCTTCGATATTGTCAAACCCATCTACAGCGCCCTGCCGGCCACCGCCGACAACTACCGGGCCGAGGGCAGGCAGGCCACTGATCCCCGGCTGGTGGAGGAAGGCGACCTGCTGCAACAGCCGGCCCTGGCGAACGCCATCGAGGCCCTGGCCCGGGAGGGCGATGCCCTGTTCTACCGGGGTGAAATAGCAGCGCGAATCGCCCGGCTGTGTCGCGATGGCGGTGGCTACCTGGGGCTGGCCGACCTGGAAAGTTACCGGGTGTTGAGGCGACAACCACTGGCCATTCCCTACCGTCACGGCCGTTTTTTCACCAACTCGCCACCGGCGTCCGGGGGCCTGCTGATCGCCTTCGCCCTGCAATTGCTGGAACAGTGGCGCCTGGCTGATTTTGGCTTTGGCTCTGCACGGCACCTGGACCTGCTGGCGGGTATCATGGCTGCCACCAACCAGGCCCGGCTGGAACTGCTGTCCGGCGCCGGTGACCAGGACGACATGTTGTCGCTGCTGGACAGCCGACATTTGCAGGCCTACCGGCAGGTGGTTAGGGACCACGCCCGTTGTAACCGTGGCACCACCCACATCTCGGTGATGGATGCCGCCGGCAATGCCGCCGCCATGACCGTTAGCAACGGCGAGGGCTGTGGCCACCTGGTGCCGGGCACCGGCATCATGCTTAACAACATGCTCGGCGAGGAGGATATCAACCCCGCCGGATTCCATTGCTGGCAGCCCGGTCAGCGCATGACCTCGATGATGTCCCCCGGTTTGCTGCTGATGGATAATGGCATTCAGGTGGCCCTGGGCTCCGGTGGCTCCAACCGCATTCGCACCGCCATACTGCAGGTGATCAGCAACCTGGTGGATTTCGGCATGAGCCCTGAACAGGCCGTGGCCGCACCCCGTGTCCATTGTGAGAACGACAATCTCAACATCGAACCCGGTTTTCCACAGAGCGTGCTCGAGCAACTGGCCAGCGCCTACCCGGTGCACCATGTCTGGCAGCAGCAGAACCTTTTTTTCGGTGGTGTTCACAGTGTCGAGTGGGACGGCACCCGCTTTCATGGTGTCGGCGATCCCCGTCGGGGCGGCGTCGGCGCTGTCGCCTAGGCGATTGCCGAACTTAGGCGTTGGTCGCGAGAGTTGGTAGCGAAAGAAGGTAGCAAAAGTCGCATGCGATGTTTAAATGGAAATTGCTGATACCGTGGAGGACTCATTTTAAGTGGTCATTTGCGATTTGCCCGGTTGCTCCCTGCATCCGCCGGAGAAAAAGCCGGTGGCCGAGGTCATCGTGTTCGACGACGTGGACAACCCGGTGGCGAATGTGTCTGCTACCGCCAGCTTTAGCGGAACTTTATCGAGACGGTGACCGGTACAACCGATGCCGTTGGTTTCGTCAAGCTGACTACAATCGGGCAAAAAGAGACGATGTCAGTGTTAGTGCCTGTGATGACTCGATCGGCAAGGCACGACTGGAATATATTAAGAATGGCATGGACTATGGTGATTATCAGTTGATTGATTGGCTTCCCAC
>QJWQ01000105.1 GCA_003235325.1 Gammaproteobacteria bacterium
CCTGGCGGCAAACAAAACGGCGGAAGGCGTGCAGTCCACGGCTTCCGGCCTGCAGTACAAGGTAATGACAGAGGGCACCGGCACCGAGCATCCGGGTCCCAGGGACCGGGTCAGGGTGCACTACCACGGCACGCTGATTGATGGCACGGTGTTTGACAGTTCCGTCAATCGGGGCGAGCCCATCACCTTTGGTCTCAACCAGGTGATCAGGGGCTGGACCGAGGGCCTGCAGTTGATGGTGGTGGGGGAGAAGACCCGCCTGTTTATCCCCAGTGACCTGGCTTACGGCAACCGCGACATGGGGGTGATCGGCCCGGGCTCGACCCTGATTTTTGATGTGGAGCTGCTGGGAATTAACGACGAATAGTTGATTTTGGCGTGCTGTTTTCAGCGGCTGTGTAAAAAGAGGCTCCCCATGGGGGCCTTTTTTGTGGCTGGTTGCCGGTGATTCTTCTGCTTTGGAGTGGGCAGACAGAAAAAGAAAAATTTACTGGATGGCCCGGCTTTGGCATCCTGCGTCGCTCTACTACCTGCATCCCTGCAGCTATTCGCTTCGCTGAGCCTGACTCGCGAGCGGGGCGAGCGCCTCGGCTTCGCTATGACGGGAAAATCATAGCCTGCCTGAAGCCGGGCGACCCTCAGCCATTGGCTGCCTTGCCCATCGCCAGCTGGCTGGCCAGGTATTCCTCGTAGGTGCCCTTGAAATCCAGCAGCTTCCGGTCCCTGGTTTCAATGATGCGGGTGGCCAGGGAGGAGACGAACTCCCGGTCGTGGCTGACGAAGATCAGGGTGCCGGGGTATTGTTCCAGGGCTGTATTCAGGACCTCGATGGCTTCCATGTCCAGGTGGTTGGTGGGTTCGTCCAGGATCAACAGATTGGGCTCCAGCATCATCAGCTTGCTCAGCCGTTCGTCAGGTGTGATCGAGACATTGCCGGCCCTGGGCGCCAGGCTGCCGTCCAGGATCTTCATAAAGGTGGATTTGCCGCAACCGTTGGCGCCGATCAGTCCATAGCGGTTGCCGTCACCGAATTTGACGGAAATATTTTCAAATAGCGGCTTGGCGCCAAATTGCATGGTGACATTTGCGGTGGCGATCACCGGCGGGTTCCTGCGGGCTTGAAAAACACGTTGGTTGTATCGAGGGGGTGGGCACTGTTGCCCGCCAAGGCTGCGGAGAGGGTGAAGGCGGAATACAGCGGCGAAAAGCCGCGCACTATATAGAGTTGTGCCATGAAATGAAATGCCCTGGCCCTGCAGGGGCTATTCCATGAGCTCTGTTCAGGGGTTCTTTTCAGGAGCTCTTTTCAGGAGCTCATTTCGGGAACTCCTTTTATGAACTCTGTTCGGTAAAGCTTGCTGTTGGCCAGATTCTGGCCGTTGGGTAAAACGGGCCGGGGCGGGTCAAGCCTGGCTAGCACAGGCTTGTTTGCCCCGACGGGTCAGGCGGCAACCCTGCTCTTACCCGGCGCTTACCGGATAGCCGGCGGCCTGCCAGTCGGACATGCCACCCTTGCTGACGCAGCAGACATTGTCGAGTCCCATTTGCTCCAGTTTGACGACGGTGGCTTTTGAGCCCTGGCCGCCGTAGCAGTAGAAATAAACCCGGCTGTACTGCTTCAGTTCGTCGGCGTGGTCGGCCACCGTGGCGAAGGGGAGGTTCCGGCTGTCGGGTACGTGCCCGGCTTCGAAATCGTCGGGGGAGCGAATGTCGACAATCGCGGCGCCGTCGGGCAGTTGTTCCCATGCGCGGAACAGGTCGGCAATGGTCAGTTCGCGGGCGATCATCTGGGTGTTGTCAATAGCGTGATTCATGTTGTTTCTCCTGTTTCGGTATTGGCTGTTACTGTTTTGGCTTGAGGTCTCTTGCTCGGCCGGTCCTGACATCTGATCGGGGCTTTCTCGAGGGCCATTGTTCTCGAGGGCCCTGTTTAATGGGCCTTTCCTCAAGAGACAGGCACAGTATAGAAATCGGGAGTCTGCGCTCCTACTGCAGGATTTGTAGTAATCGACTACAGAATTTGTAGTTAGCAAACAGCCCGTTGGCGTCAGCTTTTCAGGCGATAACCGGTGCGGAATATCAGCCACACCAGCGTCAGGCACAGCAACAGGAAGAGCATCATGGCCATCAGGCTGATGCCGACACCGACGTCGGCGGTGCCGTAAAAGCTCCAGCGGAAGCCGCTGATAACATAGACGACGGGATTGAACAGGCTCACCGTGCGCCAGACCGGTGGCAGCATGTCGATGGAATAGAAAGCGCCGCCGAGAAAGGTCATGGGGGTGATGATCAGCATCGGAATGAACTGCAACTGTTCAAATCCCTGGGACCAGACGCCGGCGATGAAACCGGCCAGGCTGAACGACAGCGCCACCAGCAGCAGAAAGGCGGCCATCCACAGTGGGTGCTGGATGTGGATCGGCACGAACAGGCTGGCGGTGCCGAGAATCACCAGCCCCAGCAGGATGGATTTGGTGGCGGCAGCGCCGACATAGGCCAGCACTATTTCAAAGGCCGACACCGGCGCCGACAGCACCTCGTAGATGGTGCCGGTGAATTTGGGCAGGTAAATGCCGATGGAGGCATTGTTCAGGCTTTCGGTGAATACCGACAACATCAACAGCCCCGGTACGATAAAGGCGCCGTAACTGATGCCGTCGACGTCCCCCATGCGGGCGCCGATGGCCGAGCCGAAGACGACGAAATACAGGGAGGTGGTGATCACCGGTGTCGCCAGGCTCTGCCACAGGGTGCGCCTGAAGCGCGCCATCTCGAACCGGTAGATCGCCAGCACGCCGTAGAGGTTGAACAGTCGCTGCCGGTTCATCGGCTTTGCCTCACCAGGTTGACAAAAATTTCCTCCAGGGAGCTCTGCCTCGTTTTCAGATCCCTGAACTCGACGCCCAGTTCTCCGAGCCGGCGCAGCAGCGTCGGCACCGCACGCTGTTCCTCACCGGTGTCGAAGGTGCACTCCAGTTCATTGCCGCCGTCATTCAATACCAGTTGCCAGTCGTTGAGCCCGTCCGGGATCGCCAGCATCGGTTCCTGCAGTTGCACCAGCAGTTGCTTTTTGCCGAGTTTTTTCATCAGGCTGGCTTTATCGTCCACCAGGATCAGTTCACCCTTGTTGATGACGCCGATCCGGTCGGCCATTTCCTCGGCCTCGGCGATGTAGTGGGTGGTGAGGATGATGGTAACGCCGCTGTCCCGCAGTTGCCGCACCAGTGCCCACATGTCACGGCGCAGTTCGACGTCAACGCCGGCCGTGGGTTCGTCCAGGAACAATACCTGCGGCTCGTGGGCAAGGGCCTTGGCGATCAGGACCCGGCGTTTCATGCCGCCGGAAAGGTTCATAATCCTGTCGTGGCGCTTGGTCCACAGCGACAGGTCCCGCAGCACCTTTTCCAGGTGGGCGGCATCGGGCCGGTGGCCGAACAGGCCGCGACTGAATTTGACCGTGTCCCAGACAGTTTCAAACATGTCGGTATGCAGTTCCTGGGGAACCAGGCCGATTTTCGAGCGGGCGGCGCGATATTCCCGGGCGATATCATGGCCATCGACACTGATATTGCCGGAGGAGAGCCGGACAATGCCGCAGACAATGCTGATCAGCGTGGTCTTGCCGGCGCCGTTTGGTCCCAGCAGGGCGAAAATTTCGCCGCGCTCGATTTCCAGGGAGACATCCCGCAGGGCCTCGAGTCCGGAGGCGTAACGCTTGTTTAGGTGGGCAATGGAGATGATCGAGTTCATGGTGGCAGTTTAGCTTAAATGAAGAATAGTCCGGGCCGTTGTGCCGGCCTCTGGCTGTTTACCGCCGGTAACGCCCTGATAAATAAGGGTTTATCCCGGCAGAAAGATATTGCCGAGGCCGCCGGTCAGGTGCCGGAACCGCTCTGTTGTGGTGTCTGCGGCAATCAATGCCGTCCCTGTTGAAGGGCCGTACATGCTGATCGAGGCAATAATGCCGAATACGGGGGCTAAATTCCTGCTGCGATGCGCAATAATTCCATGCGTTAACGCTATCTTTATGATATTCAATAATAAAATAATTTGTGCTATGCACAAAATAATCCTTGACATGGTGCCCTGGTAGCCGTAAAGTGACACTCAAGTTGTGCGACGCACAACAAAGACTCCTAACCCAACTGATGAACCAAAACCGAGGATATACACCATGACTATTGAATTTACCCCTGAAAAAATGAAGGAATACTTCGAGAAAGTTTCTGCTGCCAACACCAAGGCTGTTGAAGTTGAAGTGAGCTACCTGGAAGCTCTGTCCAAGCGTAGCGGTGCTGTCTATGCCGACATCTTTGACACGGCGCTTGCCAGCGTTGAAGAACTGAAAGGCATCAAGACTTTCACCCAGGCTTTTGACAGCAGCGTTGCTTACGGCGACGGCCTGAAAGCCAAGCTGAGCGGTCTGTACGAAGAAAACAGCGCCGCAACCGAAGCACTGGTTGCCGAGCTGAAAGAACTCTACACCATTGACCCCGAGCTGGTTGAAGAAGTCAAGAAAGCGACTGAAGAAGCCGTTGCTACAGCCAAGAAAAATGCTGAAGACGCGGTTGCCAAGGTCAAGGCTGCTTCTGAAGAAGTGGTTGCTTCTTTCAAGAAAGCTTCCGAATCCTTCGTACCTGCTGTCGCTGCCTGACACGCAATTACGCTACACCCGTAAAAAAGGCGGTGCCGCA
>QJWQ01000114.1 GCA_003235325.1 Gammaproteobacteria bacterium
AGAAAAATGTCAATCTGGATATTGTTGATCTTGACAACAGGTCGCTGACGACCTCCATGGGCATGGTAAAACCGGAAATGTGTCCCGGCCATTTCGCCCATACCAGAGCCCTTCCCGTGGCAATATTGTCGCAGTGCTTTTTGAATTCGAGCTATATGTTTTTGAGGCATCTGTCACAGGAAGTGAACGCAAAATTTGTCCTGAAAGGCTGTATTCTGGATGCAAATCAGCTGGCCACGGCTGGCCAGTCTGTTGCCATTCATGTTGAACTGACGAACTTCTGTGACACGTTTTTCACTACCCGTTGTATTGGCAAAAACCAGCTGAATGAAATTGTCGGAAGCATGATTTGCTATATAGAAAAATTCCAGGAGCCTGTGGGACAAAAGCGTTTGTAGCGAGCTAAAGCCCAGCTTGAACCATTTTTTGTGGCATTTTGAGGCGAATAGCAGAGCGATTTAACGAGGAATTGCTCGAACATGGACCAAGTCCGGCTTTTCCGCAGTAGAACAGACTTAAGCCCGACAGGCTCCTCTGCGGTTTTTAAACCGGGCGGTCACCCCGACCTGTTCAAGATTCCCTTCAAGGTTTCTCGGCGACAGGCAGCTTCAAGGCCAATAGGCGCCTCAGTCAAATATTTACTTCGTCAAAAATGGTCGATCCGGTCCGGCTCGATTTCATCTGATTGCCTGTTCAATAATATCTCCCGCTGGCAAGCCGTTACCTGCTACCAATGGCAGGTGGGTGCAGTAATGGCAATTCGAGGCTGGAAGAGGCAGAATCCTCCCGGTAAAACCGACACCGGGAAACATCGACAACGACGACCTGGCGAAAAGAGAACTGTACTCGCCGGCATAACACTTGCGGGATACCGGTTTGGCAAGGTGACAATGGAGAAACGCTAATGAAATTCTGGATACCTTTGCTACTGGCTATCTGGCTCTTCTGGCTGATTACCGACCTTCGCTCTCCCAGCGGTTTTCAAAACCTATTCTCACCATTGATGTTTACAATTCTGGTGATGACTGCAGTGGTAAGAATCCTGTCTATGCTGGGTCTGGGCAGGGATGACGAGGGTGTTGATTCGGGTGGCTGGTTTGGCGGCGGCTGTGGTGGTGACGGAGGTAGCACTGGCGGTGACGGGGGCGGCTGTGGCGGTGACGGTGGCGGCGACTGAAATCAGCCACTACCCCTGAAACAGATCAGTAGCTCCCTGGAAGCAGCTACAGAAACGGTCGGACGCCGTTCGAACGCTGTGCAGAGATAGCAATGGAATTGCCGCTTCATTTACACTGGGGCGATGGCTGACAATCTCGCGCTAACCTATTACTCCGATGTCCTGTGCGTCTGGGCTTATATATCGCAGGCACGGGTCGACGAAGTCGAATCACAATTTTCCGACCAGGTCACCATCGATTACCGATTCTGTTCCGTATTCGGTGATACCGCCCATAAAATCGGGCTCGGCTGGGCCGATCGCGGTAGCTATGGGGGATATGTAAATCACCTGCGCGAGGCCATCTCGGAATTCCACCATATCAAACTCCACCCCGATCTCTGGCAATGCAACCGGCCGGTCTCTTCGGCGCCGGCACACCTGTTAATCAAGGCTGTGCAGCGAGTGGACAAGCGCCTGTGCCGGGCCGTTCTCCATGAGCTTCGGCTGGCGTTCTTTGAACGGTGCCTTGATATCAGCAACCGCTCGGTTCTGGAGGCTACCCTTGAGATGGTCGGCGTATCGGTCAATGACGTCAGAGAAGTGATCGACAGCGGCTTGGCACATGCGGATCTGGAAGCCGATCGCCGCGACCAGCAAACACTGATGGTGCAGGGCAGCCCCACGTTTATTCTCAACGAAGGACGCCAAAAGCTGTACGGAAACGTTGGCTATGGTGTTATCCAGGCAAATATAAAAGAGTTACTTCGTTCGAAAGTGGCCGGTGCCGCGAGTTGGTGTTAGGTCGTTATCGAATTACCCCGACCGGACGAAAGATCCCGTCACCCTCGGCAAGTTATTGTCAGCACGACAATCTGACTCCGCCCACCTGAAAAATGGCTTCCATCAAATTCATCAGAAAGCCTTCATACCCAAGGCCTGTATGTCGCACCGGAGGCAGCTGCCGTGACGTTCAGGGAACGGCTTAAGGGCGTTGCCATAGCGCTGGCAATTTTGATCGGCTGCTTTCCGGTGGCAGTGACTGTCACCCTCCTGATCGCCCCATTCTGGTCCTGGTTTGAACGACGGTCTGGCATGGAAGCCTACGGTCACTCGGGACCAAGCGAATGGTGCTATCTGGTGGCCTACTGCCTGCTGGTTTGCCTGTGTACTGCTTTTTGGTCACGTGCAAACCGCAGAACGCGGGCCCCGGACAGGAATGGCTAGCTCTGGAACACCAGAGCTGTTTTACCGGTGTTATTTTGCAGGGGCTGTTGCTACCATTAACGGCCTTCTAACAGTTGAAATCCTGTCCTGGTCTTTCGTTGGGGCAATCCAGGTTTTCAACCAGCCAGCGGACATAATTATGATAAATAAGAAAAAAACAGCAGTGGGGGCAGCCTGTCTTTTGTCTGCTTCGATTTTTTACGGTTGGTCCGGCACAGCGTTCGCTGAGGCCCCGGCAGCAACGGCAAGCCAGGTGGCTGCCCAGGCCAGCAGTGACATGTACATGGACTATCTGAATCGCGATGTCCGGGACGATATTTTTTACTTTGTGTTGCCGGATCGTTTTGACAACGGCGACCTCTCCAACGACCAGGGCTCCGCGCCGGGAACTCCCGCCCACGGCGGCTTTATCCCCACTGACAAGGGCTACTATCACGGTGGCGACCTGGCCGGCCTGACCGCCCGACTGGACTACCTGAAAGACATGGGCATCACCGCGGTGTGGCTGACGCCGATCATGCTCAACCAGGCCTTCAAGAGTGACGGCTCCGGCTACCACGGCTACTGGATTCTGGATTTCACCAGGATTGACCCGCATCTGGGTCGCAACGACGAACTGAACAAGCTCATCGATACCGCCCACGAGAAAGGCATGAAGGTGGTTTTCGACATTATCGTCAACCACACCGCCGACGTGATCAAATTTCGGGAATGCCACAATGACGACGGCAGCTTCCGCGAGGACGTCGCCATCAGGAAAGGCGATCAGGTCCTCTGCCCTTTCAAGACCTGGGATCAGATCACCTCTGCCGACCAGTACTCGCCTTTCGTCCCGGAAGGACAGGAAAACATCAAGGTACCCGCCTGGCTCAACGACAGCCAGTACTACAATAACCGGGGTGACAGTGTCTGGGTCGGTGAGAGTGTGATCACCGGCGACTTTATCGGCCTCGACGACCTGGATACCTCACAACAGGCTGTGGTCGACGGTTTTATCGACATCTACAAGAATATCGTCAGGGAATTCAAGCCGGACGGCTTCCGTATCGACACGGTGAAGCATGTCGACATGTCGTTCTGGGAGCAGTTCTCGCCGGCCCTGTTCGATTACGCGAAAGAAATCGGCATACCCAATTTTGTCATGTTCGGTGAGGTGGCAACCCGGGATGCGGCTTTTCTCAGCCGTTATTCCACCATCGGCAAGCTGACGTCGACGCTGGATTTTGCCCTATTTGAAGCCATGGAAGAGGTGTTTGCCAAGAATGGCAGCCCGCAGCGGCTGGCCAAGCTGTTTGACGACGACGATTACTATGCCGATCACGACAGTGACGCCAGTTACAGCATGAATTTCAACGGCAACCACGACGAGGGCCGCATCGGCTACCTGATTGACCGGGCGCTGCCCGAGGCGTCTGAAAACGAAAAAATGCAGCGCAGCCTCCTGAGCCACGCGTTTCTGTATTTTGCACGGGGTATTCCAATCGTCTACTACGGGGACGAGCAGGGCTTCACCGGTGACGGCAAGGACAAGGACGCCCGGGAGGACATGATGCCCTCCGTGGTCGAGGTCTATAACGACAACAATCTGCTCGGCACCGACGCCACCACCGCGACCGACAACTTCGATCAGAACCACCCGATTTACAATGCGCTGACGAGCTATGCCGGGGTCTACAAGGGCCACAGCGCACTGCGCCGGGGCGCCCAGTACAACCGCTACGCTGCGGAGGAACCCGGCATCATCGCCCTCTCCCGCGTCGACGAGAAGGAGCAGGTGGAGTACCTGCTCGCCTTTAACACGTCCACCAAAAAGCAGTCGGTAAAGCTGGCAGCCACGGCGGAAAGCTACTCGCCGGTTTTTGGCGCCGACAAGGGCCTCGAGGCATCCTCGGGCAAGGTAAAACTCACCGTACCCGCTCTGGGTTTTGCCATCTTCAGAGCAGACACGGCCCTGCCCCCGGTGGAAGACCTGTCCCTGTCGCTCAAATCCGCCATGAATGACAAACGTTCACCCTCGTTTGTCGATATCACCTATTCACTCGAGGCCGAAAGTTCCAGCGTCGTGCCCCTGGTTAAAGTGACTACTGAAGTCAAAAAGGCCGACGGCCAGTTTGAGCTGGTAGCCGAGGACTTCAACCCACCATTTGCAGCGAAGTTACTGCGTTCCAGACTGGCGAATGAACGCGCGACCGTCCGGGTCACCGCGGACAATCTGCATGGTCAGACCAGGACCGAATCTTTCGAGATTGACGTCCGGTAGGCTCAGCATTGAAAAA
>QJWQ01000132.1 GCA_003235325.1 Gammaproteobacteria bacterium
GCCCCTAGACTTCCCCCACCAATTTAATCTGTCCAGTGTTTCAATAAATCAAATTAACCAATTCATTGGGGGTCTAAATGAAACAGTTTCAACAAAAGCCGATTGCCGTAACCGTTTCCATGCTGGTGGCGTCGTCCATCGGTATGGCGGTTGTTACCAAGGCCAGCGCCCAGGAAGAAGAAATCCAGGAAGTGGTCATTACCGGTATCAAGGGCAGCTTGCAACGTGCCCAGGCGGTGAAGATGGACAGTTCATCCGTGGTCGAGGCGATTTCCGCCGAGGATATCGGTAAGCTGCCCGACTCCAGTATTGCCGAGTCATTGGCACGGTTGCCCGGCCTGGCCGGTGAGCGCCGTAATGGCCGCACCAGTGGACTCTCGGTTCGCGGTTTCCGGGAGGACTTTGTCGGCACCACCATGAATGGCCGGGAACTGCTCGGCATCGGCGACAACCGCGGCGTCGAGTATGATCTGTATCCCGCGGAAATCATGAGCGGGGCCGTGGTCTACAAGACGCCGGATGCGTCTCTGCCCGTAGTTGGTGTAGGCGGTACGGTAGACCTGAAAACCGCCCGGCCCTTGGATGTGGCTCCGAGCCTGACCTTCAACGGCTCCTACGAGATGAACGATCTGGAGTCTCATAATCCCGACTTCGACGATACGGGCAATCGCCTGGCCCTTAGTTACGTAGACCAGTTCGCTGAAGGCAAGGTCGGCGTGGCACTGGCGGTTGCAACTACCGAATCGCCCAGCCAGGAAGAACAATTTGGTGCCTGGGGTTATTCCACCGGCCAGATTACTTCAGGCCCCTACGCCGGATATTACTTGCCGGATGGCATGTCGACATTCTCAATTTCCCGTGTACTTGAACGGGATACTTACTCCGGTGTGCTGCAGTTTGCCCCTACAGAGGGGCTGACCGCGACATTGGATTATCTGTACATTGATTTTTCCGATGCCGGCATCATCCGTGGATTTATCGAGCAAATGCCTCATGCTGCCGATGGTAGCGGCGTCATCAGTGCCGACGATCAGAATAAGGTTGTAACCTCAGCCACCACATCGGGTTTCGCGTCCGTAATGCGTTCCGACCCATCGGAAAAAACAGGGGAACTGACCAGCTATGGGTTGAACCTCGAGTACGATCTCAGTGATGCGTGGAAAATGACGTTCGATGCCGCCCACAGTGAAACGGATAAAAGCGATTTACGGGCCGAGAGTTATGCTGGTGTTGGACGCCCTGGACTGCCCACCCAGGGAGCGCCCACATTTCGTACCTGGGAGTTGTCGGATCCGGGTTTCGTGATAACCAACAGCACCACCGATTTCTCGGACTACGACCTGATTAAATTGTCAGGGCCTCAGGCCTGGGGCGGCAGTCTGGCGCCGTTTGGCCAGGAGCCGGGCGATCCGCTGTACCCGCAAGCTGCCTATCCGGATGTCGGTTATGCCCAGGCACAGGACGGTTTTGTCAACGAGGCAATTTTTACGGAAGATCTCGACACCGCTCGCTTGAGCTTCAAAAAGCAGGTCGAGGACTCTTTTATTACCTCCATTGAATTCGGGGCACGCTACTCAGACCATACCAAGTCAAAAGTCAATTTTGGTGCCTTCCTGACGTCTCCGGTATGGCCCCTGGAAGAAGCTATTCCGCAAGATGCTCGCCGGGGCGTGGCTGATATCAACTGGGCGGGGCTGGGTGATTACGCAGCCTATGATGCACTGGGACTGATCAAGGGTGGCTATTACACGGAATGGGCTGCCGCGGAACTGGAACCGGATCGGTTGGGCGATACCTACGAGGTCTCCGAGCAGGTCTGGAGCGAGTTTATCAAACTGGATTTTGATATGTCCCTGGGAGGGATCCAGGTGTTCGGTAATTTTGGCCTCCAGGGTATACATACCGAACAGGATGCGTCCGGCTTCGCGTCCCTGGTTACCGATACGCTATTTGTCGAGGCTACTCCGGTCAAGGATGGCATTCGCTATTCCAATGTATTACCGAGCTTGAACCTGAATTTCGACCTGGGCAACAGCCAGATGGTGCGTTTTGCCGCGGCCAAGGTGATCAGCCGCCCCCGTATCGACGCGCTTGGTCCCGGCTCTTCCATCAAGTTCCGGAACAATATTTCGGAAGTGCTGGCTACCGATCCCGCCAAGGGTCCCTGGCTTTCCACTTCAGGCAACGCCAAGTTGCTGCCCTATGAAGCCAATCAGGCCGACCTGTCCTATGAATGGTATTTCAGCGATATAGGCTATGTAGCGATTACTTACTATTGGAAAGATTTGCTTAACTGGCACCGTAGAGGCACAGAAGTCATAGATTACTCGTCATACTATATTCCCGGCTACCATGTAGGCGTAGATAGTATGGGCAACATTTATGAACCGGCTATTTTTACCGGAGTTAACACCTTCCAGGAAGATGGCTTGACCGGTGAGGTTGACGGTATTGAATTCCAGTTCAATCTGCCGGTTGGCGATTTTGTCGAAGTGTTGGATGGACTCGGGTTTGTCTGGAGTTCCTCATTTACCAACGGTGATCTGGATGACGGCACCCGAATTCCGGGCCTGTCCGAGGAAGTGTACTCAGCAACCGTTTTCTATGAGAAAGCGGGTTTCGAGTTCCGGGTATCCTGGACCAAGCGGAGCGACTTCCTGTCCGAAGACCGTGGTGGCAGCAACACCATCGCCGAGGTTACCCGCAACGGTACCGAGTTGATAGATGCCCAAATCAGCTACGACTTTATCGATACCGGCATTCCCTACCTCGAAGGGCTGCGGATTTCTCTGCAGGGACAAAACCTGACGGACGAGGATGACACCAATATCCTTTCTGATACCGGTTTTGTCTCAAAAAACCAGCACTTTGGAACCAACTACCTCTTATCATTGAACTACTCGTTCTGGTAAGAAAAAAGTTGATTAATAAGAACCCACCGGTATTAGCCGGTGGGTTTTTTTCTGGCCGATGCGAAACAATCGATGACGAACCGAAATAACAATGTAACTGCCTTCAGTTGCGCTTTGACTGATTGGAATTCGGACTCGCTTAGGAAAACCTGATGTTTTATGAGTTAGCCAAAATTACCTGAAAGGCACCAGTATCTTCGGAGATGTAGGTGCCACGATCCTATCTACGGCGAAATTTAAAACTTTACCGAATCCAGTTGAACTCGGAGCTACTCCAGATTAGTTCTGATTGACGACTCTGGAGAAAAAATTACCCATTTCAGTAAAAGTGAATCAACTCCGGAAATCTTCTGGAACTCCTGAAAAAGTCTAGTGCGACTAGCCACAAACTTATCAAATTACAAATCAGGGGCTACCCATGGTTAAATACCATTTACCAAGAAATACTGTGCTTATAGCATTCGCGCTGGTCTCCCTGTCGCAGGCTTGTACCGGTGAAGATTCGCCAACAATGGCAGCCGCAATGAAAACCGACAGTGAGCAGTTGCACTTCGGTACCTGGGACGGCAGAACCGAGAGGGTGTCCTTTGCCATTAGCAATGAGCGGGACGGTCTGCGCACCTACAAACAGACCTCTACCGCGATGCAACGGGACGATGCGCCGTCGACAGGCGCCTATAGTGAAGATTCTGCCTGGCCGCGAGTGCGCTCCGGCGACCTCGCCTTTGATGCACTCTTTGCCCTGGCCGTCGACGAGATGAAACTGGACGCGGTCAGCGACATCCGCGACGATGCCTATAACGGCGGCCAGGCCATTCCCTGCTCCTGCTTCGAGACCGGCGCCAAGTGGCACTATGTCTGGACCCGGGATCTTTCCTACGCCGCCTGGCTGAGCCTGGCGATGCTCGACCCGGAACGGGTGCGCAACTCCCTCGAGTTCAAGCTTTCCGGTTACCGGGAAGGTGTCAGCAAACCGCAGGCTGCGGCCGGCAGCGCTGACGGGCTGCAGATTATCCAGGACACCGGTAGCGGCGGTAGTTGGCCGATCAGTACGGATCGTGTGACCTGGGCTTTCGGTGCCATGGCAGCGCTCTACAGTCTGCCAACAACCGAACGCAGGGAGTTTGCCGCCGAGGCGCTGAGAGCCATCGCCAACACCCTCGACAATGACCTGCTCGCCGCCTACGACCCGGATACCGGTCTCTTTGGCGGCGAGCAGTCCTTCCTCGACTGGCGGGAGCAGACCTATGCCACGTGGATTCCCAATCATCTCTCTTCGATGGCCACCTCCAAGTCGGTTTCCACCAATGCCGCCTTTTACCAGGCCATGACCCTGGCGGTACAACTGGCAGGGGAACTGGGAGCACAGGAGGTGGCCGCCAAATACCAGGCCCGCGCCGACGCACTCAAAGCGGCCATCAACAAGCACCTGTGGCTGGAGGATGCCGGCCTCTACAGCAGCCTGACTGCCGGCCACTACGACGGCGTGCGGATGCACAAGTTTGACTGGCTCGGGCAGGCGCTGACCATTATTACCGGCATCGCCGACGAGGAAAAACGGCGGAAAATCCTGGCCAGCTATCCCCACGGCCCCATGGGGGCGCCGGTGATCTTTCCCCAGCAGCCTGGTGTTCCTGTATATCACAATCGGGCCATCTGGCCCTTCGCGACCGCCTACGGCCTCAAGGCCGCCAAGCTTGGCAATAATGTCGCTGTAGCTGACAGCGCCATGGAATTGCTGATTCGGGGCGCTTCCCTGAACCTGTCCAATATGGAAAACCTGGAGTGGTTGTCAGCCCAGGCCATGTGGCGCGAACCGGAAAGCCCGGAACTGTCCGGCCCGGTGATCAACTCCAAGCGCCAACTCTGGTCGGTCGGTGCCTACCTGAGCCTGGTGATCAACGATGTTTTCGGCATCGAGACCACGCCAGATGGGCTGAAGGTTGCACCTTACATTACCAGTCGCCTGCGCAGCCGGTATCTGGGGCACTCGGATCGGATCGAGTTGCAGAATCTGTCTTTATGGGGCAAGACCCTGGACGTCAGCATTGAACTGCCGCCAGCAACCGATCAGCCAGGCGTGTACAGTATCAGCGCGATCAGCCTCAATGGTTCCGCCAGCGACGGGCGGATATCTGCCGGTGACCTGCAAGACAAAAATACAATCCTGATTAAACTGGGAGCAGTCGTTCCCGGAGATTCGACCATCAACCGGGTGGATTCCACCCCCGGGAAATTCGACGAGGCGGTGTTCGCCCCCTATGAACCGAAAATCAAGGTCGGTAAGGAAGACGGTAAAGCCACCGTGGCCATTCTTGATGATCGCAACCGGGGCGAGATCGAGTACCGGATTTTTCGCAACGGCATGCCGGTGGCGGCTGGACTGGGTACCGGCAAGTGGATAGATGAAAACCCCGACCCGGTACAATCCTGCTACGCTGCCGTAGCAATATTTAAATCTTCCGGCAACAGATCCCACCACAGCCAACCCCACTGTACCAATCAGGGCCAGTACTTTGCCGCCGATGCCGATAACGTTATCAGCAACCTGGCTGTCGCCAACATAACCGAGGGCAAAAAGTCCAATACCATCGGCAGCAGCACACCGGTTATTAAGGACTGGGGACTTCCCGATGACCAATTTGACGTTAGCGACATAGCAATAGACGAGCCCGGCACCTATGCCTTTCAGATCCGGTATTACAATACCCATCAAACGGTCAATACGGGTATCACCAATGGCATAAAGTGGATGGATGTCACCGACGCTGATGGTAATGTGGTCGGCGGCGGAGTGGTGCAATTGCCTCACAATTACCCGGAGCAGCAGCCGCTGTTTTCCACCCCGTTGGAGGTTGATCTGGCGGCAGGCGCATACAACCTGAGCCTGACCGACTTCTACAATATGAGCTACCTGACCAACAACCGGACTTACTCGTCTGCCGGTGGCCACGGAGGCGCAGTCAACCGCTTCGATATCTACGGTGTGCGGGTGATTCCGCTTAGCCACCCTTAACTGGCCAGTCAAATTTGTGCTGCTGGTTAATTTGGTTGTATCGTCGCCTCGGAAAATCCGGGGCAACTAAATTGGATTTCTGAAATCGCAAAGTCCAAAATCGAGGACGCCGTAGACGCCGGCTTATCGTAGTTGGTGGTACACCACCCCAGCTACCATCGAGGACATTCTTACTCAAAACACAGCAGGTCAGCCTGTTAGTTATTCAGTGGAGGGTATGGCGAGTAGAGGCAATGGAGAACCGAATTAAAAAGGTTGTTGTGGTCGGCGGCGGCACCGCCGGCTGGATGTCGGCCGCTCTGTTGCGGAAGGTTCTGGGCGCCCAGATGGCTATCGAACTGGTGGAATCCGACGCCATCGGCATTATAGGCGTCGGCGAGGCGACGATCCCACCGATTCAGAATGTCAACAATGTGCTGGGCTTGGACGAAGCCGAGTTTCTGCGGGAAACCAGGGCAACCATCAAACTGGCCATCCGTTTTGAAAACTGGCGAGTGCCCGGTGAGAGTTACTACCATACCTTCGGCGCACCCGGCAGAAGCCAGGCCTTTTGTCAGTTCCACCACTACTGGAACCGGGCCCGGCAGTCCGGTTACCAGTCCAATCTCTGGGAATACGATCTCAATTACCTGTGCGCCGAAGCGGGCAAGTTTGCCCGGATGCAGGTCAAGGACCCGATCTGGGAGATGCCCTACGCCTATCACTTCGATTCCGGCCTTTACGGCGCCTATTTACGCAAATACAGTGAACAACACGGGGTGATCCGCACAGAGGGCCTGATCGAGCAGGTGGGCATTCACCCCGAGAGCGGCCACGTGGAAACCTTGACACTGAAGAACGGCAGGAGGGTCAACGGTGATTTCTTTATCGACTGTTCCGGAATGCGCGGCCTGCTTATCCAGCAGCACCTGGGTACCGGTTACGAGGACTGGATTCACTGGTTGCCCTGTGACCGCGCCATGGCGGTACCGTCGCAGCGATTCGAAAAAACCCTGCCCTTTACCCGCTCCATTGCCCACACCGCCGGCTGGCAGTGGCGGATACCCCTGCAACACCGCAACGGCAATGGCCTGGTCTATAGTAGTAACCACTACAGCGACGATGAGGCGGCCAGCATCCTGCTAAGCAATCTCGACTCGGAAGCCCTCGGCGAGCCGAAGATCATTCCCTTCCGTACTGGCCGTGCCCGCAAGCAGTGGAACCGCAATGTGGTTGCCGTCGGTTTGTCCAGCGGCTTCCTGGAGCCGCTGGAATCCACCAGTATTTATCTGATCCAATCGGCGATTGTGCGCCTGCTGCACCTGTTTCCCCACGCCGGTGTCACCCCGGAACTGGTGGCCGAATACAATCGTCAGTCCCAAACCGAATACGAACTGATCCGGGATTTCATTATCCTGCACTACCATGTCAACGAGCGGGACGACAGCCAGTTCTGGCGGGATCTGCGCAACATGGATATCCCCGATCGCCTCAGCCAGAGGCTGCAATTGTTCCGCGCCAATGGTGGCCTGTTCCAGGATCAACTGGATATCTTCAAGGATTCATCCTGGCTGCAGGTGATGCTGGGTCAGGGCATAGTGCCCCGTGATTACCACCCGCTGGCGGACAATCTGACCGATGTCCAGCTCCGGGAAAGTCTGGAAAAGATCAAGAAAATTAAGCGGGAACCGCTGCCGCAGATGCCCGAGCACGACCAGTTTCTGGAAATGTATTGTCGGGTCAAGGCCGGCTGATGACCCACAGGATTGCCATTCTGGGGGGCGGAACCGCAGGCTGGATGGCCGCCAACCTGTTCGCCAAAAAATGGGCGCCGGACCAGGTTGCCGTGCAACTGATTGAAGCGCCGGACATCGGCATCATCGGTGTCGGCGAAGGCTCGACACCAACCCTGAAGCGCTTCTTCCAGATGCTGGAGATCGAGGATGCCGACTGGATGCCGCGCTGCAATGCCACCTACAAGGTCAGCATCCGTTTTTCCGGCTGGAGCCCGGCATCGGGGGTTGCCGACTACAGCCACCCCTTCCTGTCGCAACTGGATACCTTTACCCAGAACCCGTTTGTACAGAACTGCCGGAATCGTCGACTGGGTGTCGATGTGCACACCCGGCCGGGTGACTTTTTTATCAATGGCGTGCTGGCGCAACAGGGCAAGGGCCCGAAGACGCCGGACAACTTTCCGTTTCGCATGGAATACGGCTATCACTTTGACTCGGGCCTGCTCGGCCAGTACCTGGCGGAACTGGCGGTTACCCGCGGAGTGACCCACAGCAGGGCCCGTATTGTCGATGTGCAAAGAACCGGGGCGGGCGACATCGCCGCGCTGGTGACCGATGCGGGCGAGCAGATTGAGGCGGACTTCTTTATCGATTGCAGCGGCTTTGCCTCGGTGCTGATGCAGAAGACGCTCGGGGTCCGGTTCAACAGCTTTAAATCCAACCTGTTTAACGATGCCGCGGTGGTGATGCCCACCCCCATCGGCGAGGACATTCCGGTGGAAACGTTGTCCACCGCGCTTGCCAACGGCTGGTGCTGGAAAATACCGTTGACCAATCGCTTTGGCAACGGCTACGTCTACAGCTCGGATTTTATCTCCCCTGACGCCGCCGAGACTGAACTCCGTACCTTGCTCGGCACTCTGGACAGCGAACAGCCGGCCCGGCACCTGAAAATGAAGGTGGGTCAACTGGAGAAGCACTGGCACCGCAATTGTCTGGCCCTGGGACTGTCCCAGGGGTTTATCGAGCCCCTGGAAGCGACTGCCCTGCACCTGGTACAGATTTGCATTGAGCTGTTTATCAGCAAATACCAGGAGGGAAATTTCGGCCCCGCCCTGAGGGACGAATTCAACAGTAAAATCACCGAAAGATTTGAGCGGGTCCGCGACTATATCGTGGCCCATTACAAATTGAACACCCGCGACGACAGCGACTACTGGAAGGCCAACCGGGACAATATGCAGCTTTCAGACTCGCTGCGTCATATCCTCGACGTCTGGTATCGCCGCGGTGACCTTACCGGGGAAATAGAGCGGCAAAAAATTGAATCACATTTTGGCACCCTGTCCTGGCATTGCCTGCTGGCCGGCTACGGCGCATTCCCGCCCTTTAGTAGGGAGCAACCGCCAAACGCGGATTTCTATCGGGACCGGGGGGTTGAGAGTTTTCTCAGGGGCTGCGGACTCAATTTTGCCAGTCATCGACAGAATCTGGCCAGGCTGGGTGAAGCGCGAAAGCCGGACAAGCGATGATTCGCCTGAACTCCGACCTGACCTTGCAGAGGATTCCAATCGATGACCGGCAATTCTGCATCGTTATCGACAATTTTCTGGAAAGCCCGCAGGCGCTGATCGAATTCGCCTGCAACAATGCCGATCATTTCTATACGACCCCGGCCGGTTACCCGGGCCCCGTAATGAACCTGAACCCCGGTCTGCTCGATGATTTTCACCGGTTTATCCGCAGCCGAATGAGCAGGGAGTTTGGATTCCTGCGGGGTGACCCAAGACTCAAGACCGGGCTGACGATGACAACGCTGCCACCCGAACGGCTGGCCAATTTTCAGCGGCTCTGTCACATCGACCCGCGGGGCGAACCGGGGCGGCGCAATTATGCGGCTCTGGTGTACCTGTACGACAATGAGAAACTCGGCGGTACCGCCTTCTATCGCTGGAAAAGGCCCGATATTGTCAACCGGGCGCTGGAGCTGGAACTACTGGACCCGTCGGCTGCAGCGACGTTCCTCGCGGAACATTCTGCGACATTCAGGCAAGCGCCCCGGTATATGACGGCGTCCAATGAACTGGCTGAACTGCTGACCGACATCCCCCCGCGTTTTAATCGCATGATTTTTTATTCGGGGGAAATTCCCCACAGCGGCCATATAACATCGCCGGCATTGTTGTCAAACGATTTCAGACTCGGCCGCCTGACACTTAATTGTTTTGCCAGTGTATTACCCAGGTAAAAGAATAAAAGCTCAAGCACCCCTGATCAAATCTCTTCTGAAGTGGACCCCGATAGCTGGACAATTTCACCCTTCGGCTTCGCCCTGACCAATAAGCCAGCATTACCCATTATTTCAGGGCAAAAATGACGGCCTGGTAGGGCTCCAGGTTGATAGTTGTGCCGTCAATGCGAACCTGGTCATAGTTATTGATCTGTACATCTCCCAGGCTTATTTCTTTCGGCAAAGTCGCCACGGCATTTCCGCTAGAAAAATTCAGCAATACCAGCATGCCCTCCTGTGCCAGCTTTCGGGTATAGGCATAAATCTGCTTATGATCCGGCAGCAGCAACTGGTAATCTCCGTAAACAAGGACCAGATTGTCTTTTCTCAGCCTGACCATTTTGCGGAAATAATTCAGGCAGCTGCTTTTGTCTCTATTTTCAGTTTCGACATTGATTAGGTCATGATTGCCGTTGACGGGAAGCCAGGGTGTACCGGTGGTAAAGCCGGCATGTTCAGAATCGTCCCATTGCATGGGAGTCCGGCCATTGTCACGGGACAGGAAATTCAATTTTTTCATGAACAGGTCCATATCCTCGCCGTCGGCCAGGGCCTTTTTATAGCCATTGATGGCGGCAATGTCCCGGTACTGGTCGATGCTGTCAAAATTGATGTTGGTCATGCCCAGTTCGTCGCCGTAATAGGCGTATGGCGTGCCGCGCATGCTGAGAATAAAAGTGTTGAGCATTTTGCCGGAGGGGGCCCGAAATTCCGGGCTGTCGTTGCCGAACCGGGAGACCATGCGGGCCTGATCATGGTTTGCCAGGAAGATGGAAATCCAGCCTTTTTTGGCAAAGGAGGCATCCCAGTCGGTAAACGACTTTTTCAGGTCCGCCAGTTTATAGCCGCCATAACCGGCAAGATCCACGCCCTCGAAATGGTAAGCCATTTGCAATTCCTTTCTATCGGCATCCACCAGGGAGTGAGCGTCCTCAAAGCTGCTGCCGGCACCTTCCGACACGGCAAAGACATCGTATTTGCTCAGGACTTCGTCATACATCTCCCGCAAGTACTTGTGAAGATTGGGCCCCATGCCGTAATACTTGATGACGTTCCTCACGTCCTTTTCATAACCTGCCGGCAAAGCCGGGAAGCTGGTGTCTTTTGATACAAACTGGAAGGCGTCGAGGCGAAAACCATCGACGCCCTTCTCTGCCCAGAATTTCATGATGTCATAGACTTCCTGGCGCACCTTGGGGTTTTCCCAGTTCAGATCCGGCTGTTTTTGCGAGAAATAGTGCAGGTAGTAGGCATCGGTCTGGGCGTCATATTTCCAGGCCTCGCCTTTCTCGTCGAAATAACTCCAGCGGTAAGGTGGCTTGCCTTTTTCCGCCGGCCACCAGTGGTAGTAGTCCCGGTAGGGATTGTCACGGGAACTGCGCGACTGCCTGAACCATTCGTGCTCGTCACTGGAATGATTGACCACCACGTCCATGACGAACTTGATGCCCCGCTCGTGCATGCCTTTGAGCATGGCATCGAAATCCTCCATGGTGCCGAACTCTTTCATGATCGCCCGGTAGTCATCGATATCGTAGCCGTTGTCATCGTTGGGTGAACTGTAGATCGGATTGAGCCAGACCATATCCACCCCCAGGCTTTTTATGTAGTCGAGCTCCTGGATGATGCCTTTCAAATCACCGATGCCATCGCCATCGGTGTCCTTGAAGCTGCGGGGATAAATCTGATAGATAACCCCCTCTTTCCACCATTGTCGATCAGTTTTTTGCCGGGATTCACCGCCGATGTCGACGGCAGGATCAGCTTCGTTATTGGATTTTGAACAGCCAGACATAAAGGCAAGACCGAGAAAGCAGATTAGCGTAAGTACCTTCATTAGACGCCACCTGAAGTTGGGCTAATTATTAAAACGGCAATTGGGGTAGCCGCAATGGTGATAACCCATAATGTTTTGTTGCGCTTTTGCAATGCCACCCCTGCAACCTGGTAATTAAATAAATATAGCAACCCACTTATCCACCTTCATTGCCAACCCGAAGGGTGGAACAAGTCAATTTACCGCTTGTTAGACAGCTTCTTGTTGGATTGCTTCCCTGTCTTCGCAATGACAGTTTTTCATCAGAGTGCCACGACATTCCGTGTCCCGGTACGACCAACAAAAAGCTGGCCGATACCACAGCAATCCGTCATGACATTTTGCAGGCCAGACGATGGCATTGAGAAATGAAGTAATTGCTTCAGATCGGACATGGGCCCACTGCCATCAATCACTCTGGTACAACCGTGCTTCCCAGGGTTTCAGCGCCAGTTCTCCGGTTGCAATCTGGCTCCTGCTCACTTTCTGATTGGTAATCACCAGTTGGTAATTATTGAAGTCATGCCCCGTTGCGAAATGAACCTCGTCGCCGGACATGTTCAACACCACCAGGTAAGTTCTGTTCCTGCCGGTGCGGGTGTAGGCGAATATCTGCTCGTGTTCCGGGGCGATGTCGTAGTACTCGCCGTAAATCAGGTCGAGATTGCCCCGGCGAATATCCAGCAGTTGCCGGTAAAAGTTGAATATCGAATCGGGATTTTTCAGGCTGGCTTCAACATTTACCGTTTTGTAGTTGGGGTTGACCGCCAGCCAGCTTGAATCGCCGGTGGTGAACCCGCCCAGTGGCGCTGAAGACCACTGCATGGGCGTACGGGCGTGGTCTCGCGAGTTCTTGTTCAACTCGGCCAGGTATTCCACGGCACTGACGCCACTATCCATTACCTGCTGGTAGTTACCCTTGATTTCCACGTCATCAAACTGGTCGAAAGCAGTAAATGGATAATTGGTCATGCCGATCTCGTCGCCCTGATAGAGAAACGGAGTGCCCTTCTGAGTCAACAGGAGCATGGCCAGGAGCCTGGCGGAAGCCATCCGGTAAGCCGGCGAGTCATCGCCGAATTTGCTGACAGGCCGGGGATTATCGTGATTGGACAAAAAAATTGTCGGCCAATGGTGGCTATCGAGGGCACTTGGCATGGTGAACAGGCCCTTTAACTGCGGCAGCGTCCAGTCCCGTTGGTACCAGTTGTCGCGACCGATTCGAACTATATCAAACAGAAAGGCCAGGTCGATTTCCTGTCGTCTTTCGTCCGTCATGCGCAGTGCCCGAGCCGGGCTGACGCCAAAGGCCTCACCCACGGTCATCACATCGTACCGGGACAGCACCTTGCGGTTCATTTCATTGAGGAATTCGTGCAACCGGGGCCCCGAAGCATAGACCGTTTCCGGGTGGCGCAGGGTCTCGGCGTCCATGTCGGGAAAATCCTGATCCTTGGAAATCAAGGGGATAACGTCCATGCGAAAGCCGTCGACGCCCTTGTCCAGCCAGAAGCGCATCAGGGAATAGACCTCTTCCCGCAGTTTGGGGTTTTCCCAGTTCAGGTCCGGCTGCTTTCGGTGAAAGTAGTGCAGGTAGTACTCGCCGTCCGGGCCGGCCTGCTGCCAGGCCGAACCGCCAAAAAAGGAGGGCCAGTTGTTGGGTGGGCCGCCGTCCACACCCGGCCGCCAGATGTAGTAATTCCGGTAGGGGTTGTCCTTTGACGACATGCTCTGCTGGAACCACTCATGCTCGTCGCTGGAATGGTTGACCACCAGGTCAATGATCAGCTTGATACCCCGCTGCTTGAGCCCGGCCAGCATCTGGTCAAAATCTTCCATGGTGCCAAACTCAGCCATGACCTTGCGGTAATCGCGAATATCGTAACCGTTATCGGCGTTAGGGGAATCGAAATGGGGACTGAGCCAGACGATATCGACACCCAGCCTGTCCAGATAATCCAGCTCGGAAATAATACCCTGAATATCACCGATACCGTCACCGTTGGCATCCCTGAAGGACCGGGGATAGATCTGGTAGACCACCTGCTCCTTCCACCACTCGCGCTTATAGGATTGATATCTGGATAAATCCGATGCTGCCGCCACAGTTTCAGCCGTCTCCGCAAGGGGTGAAAGCAATATGCTGACAGCAGCGCCCGCCAGAACCAGGGCCGCCAGCTTCGAGTGTTTTGATTTTTTCCGTTTTAATGGTGATTCTCCGATTTATCGCTATTCCTGGCGCTTTGATAATCTTTCTTTATTTTGCAGTAGCGGACAATGCGATGTATGTCAGGTCAGTAAAAACATCAGAGAGTTTTTTTCATTTTAGCCCGTTGTTCTTTATCATACGCGACCGACGGTAAATAAGTATAAAACGGGATGCTATCAACGATACTCCGGAAAACATGTGCCAATGGCGCCCCGCCAACACTGCCTGCCAATGAGTATTAACAGGTCCTTAAAACAGGCGTTTGATTTTCCTATGCTGGAGGTCCCAAAAAGTGCGTTTTAAGACTCTTCACAGGTATATAGCCATATGCTGGCGTTAGAGCTTCCGCATCGACACGGCAACGCACATCCGGAATCCGGTGTTCGAATAATATTAAGCGTGCCGCAATCCCCTGTCGAAGCGTGCTGGTTCTGTTGTTTCCACGACCTGCCAAACGCCTGCTGCGGACTATGAGCAAACTCTCGAAAGAGCAGATTTCCGCGCTTTTTCTCGGCAGGAAGGCCGAATTACTGCGGTTTTTGTCACGACGCCTGCCGGATGAGGACGTCGCCAGGGACCTGGCTCAGGATACCTATCTGCGTATGCTGAAATTTAAAAAGGCAGACCAGATCAGGAATCTCGAAGCCTATCTGTTTCGCATCGCCGGGAATCTGGTCAGTGAATACTGGTCCAGCAAGAGCAAAAGAGCTGCAGTGGAAGAAGAACCGACAGATTTCGAATCGTTGCCCGGGGAGCAGACTCCTCCGGATGAGGCCCTCGAGAAGCAGCGGGCGCTGGAGGCATTGCAGAAGGCCATCAGCCTTTTGCCCGAAGTGCAGCAGCGGGTATTGGTGCTGCATCGCCGCGATGGTTTGACTTACGACGAGATTGCCGACGAACTGGGAATCTCGCGGGATATGGTTAAGAAACACCTTAGCAAGGCGCTGGTGCGGTGCCGTGAATATCTCAAGCTTGCGCGGGTGGAGCAGACAGATGGCTAACGATAACAAAAAGATCGTCGAAGAGGCGGCCAAGTGGTTCGTGACCTTGCGCGATACCAGGGAGCTGTCGGCGGCGGAAGAGTTGCAATGGCCGCAGGAATTCAGTAACTGGCTCAAGCAGTCAGATGAGCATGTTCACGAGTACCTGATGATCAGTCAGGTCTGGGGGGATGTCGGCGAACTGGAAACACCCGTCGAGATCGAACAGGTCGGGGCGGACGAAGGCGAGGCTGCCGGCAAGCCGGGCGCTGATGGCGCAGATAGGGCCCCGGTGTCGGTTGCCAGGGATCACAGCCAGGCTGCGGCAGTTGCAGCATCCCCGGAATCGGCTTCCGCTCCACGCCAGCGACGAATTAGATGGCCATATTACGCCGTGGCTGCCGGCTTGCTGCTGGCCCTGTCAGCGCTGTTCTTCTGGCCCTCTCCGGCCCGACTTTATGAGACCGGGTTAGGGGAGCAGCGCACGGTATCCCTGGCAGATGGCTCTACTGTAAAGCTTAATACCCTGTCTGCAATACGGTTCAGTTTTGAAGACGAAGCGCGGTGGGTGCAATTGATCCGGGGCGAGGCGTTGTTTTACGTGAAGCCGGACTATCAACGGCCGTTTATCGTTGATACCAGGGTCGCCAGCGGGAGGGCGTTCGTCAAGGTGCTGGGTACGACATTCAATATCTATCAAAAAGACCGGGAAACCGCCGTAACCGTTCTGGAAGGGAGAGTACTGGTGGCGCCTGGAGCATACGACCGGGCTGTGGCGCGACCGACCCCCGAAAAAACCCGGCAGGGCCCGAAAAGTGGAATGGACCAGGGTGGCAAGGACCGTGTTGAAAAGACCGCCTCGGGTTTACAGCAGGTTGAACTGCAGTCCGGACAGCAGGCAGTCCTGATGGTCGCCGAATCAGATTCGGGCGCCAGAGAGGGGCCGGACAGGCCAATCGATCTGCAAGTTATCAACGATGTCGATACCACCAGGTTCATTGCCTGGACCGAACGCAGGCTGGTGTTTGACGGCCAATCGCTGGCGTTAATCGCGGAAGAATTCAATCGTTACAACCCGCGCCAACTGGAAATTGAGTCTGCCGCGCTGGCTTCGCTTCAGCTCAGCGGCGTATTCAGCAGCAGTGATCCCGATTCCCTGATTTTGTATATCAGTCAAATTCGCGATATAACGGTCACTACGAGAGCCGATGGCGCTCGGGTTATTCGTGAGAAGAAATGACTTGAAGGACGTCATTCTCCCATTCGTAAGCCGCTAATTCCTGAATATTCGCCAGCCGCTCAGCACGGCAATGTTGGGGGCAAACGAAAATTCGGATTTTTTCGTTTGCGAGTTTTGAAAGAGTCTGGAAGACTTTTTCAACACCCTAGCTAATAGAAATCCTCCAGACGTAATACATGAAGCCATGCCTGCTGGTGCTGAGGCTGATTTGCCTGCTGCCACTGATCAACTTCTGTTATGTGCCCCATGCTCAGGGGCAGGACTGGCCGGTGGCAGCCATAAAGGCGCAACCGCTTGCCGACGCACTCAAGGAATTTTCCGCCAGAACCGGTCTGCAAATCATCTACGAGGCGCAATTGACAGCCGGCGTGACAACTGCCGGAGCCGCCTGGGAATCGGAGACCGGGCCACTGGCACCCGAGGCCGTACTGTCCCGGTTGCTGGCCGATACCGGCCTTGCCTATAAATTTATCAATGCGCGCACGCTGACCCTGCAAGTGGCGTCGACATCGGCCAAGGCGTCACCGGCACCCGAAAATCCTCCAGTCAGCGCCGCTGACCGGCTGATGCCGGAAGAAGTAATAGTCACCGGCATCGCCTACAGTTCCAGATTGAACAAATTTGAGGCTTCCTATGCCCTCAGCACCATTGAAGCTGCAGCCATTGACATCAAATCACCACAGGGACTTGCGGAACTGCTGTCGGAGACGCCGGGCATCTTTGTCGAAAGCACCGGCGGTACGGTGGGCAATAACGTCTACTTTCGCGGCCTGCCCAACGATAATTTCCGCTATGTGCGCACGCTCGAGGACGGACTGCCCACGTTCGAGGAGAACGCGGGCGCCTTTACCAATGCCGATATCTTCAGCCGCATTGACGAGACCATTGAGCGCGTCGAAATCGTTCGCGGTGGCTCGGGAGCGATTACCGCATCCAATGCGCCCGGCAGCACAGTCAATACCCTGACCCGCAAGGGAACCAGAGTGCAAAAGGGCCTGGTCAAACTGAGCACCAGTGACTACGGCCTCTATCGCGCCGACCTGCACCTGTCGGGGCCGGTGACCGACACAGTTCTTTACCATGTAGGTGGCTACCGGGAATCGGACCAGGGGCAACGCGATCCGGGATTTACGGCCAATAAAGGTGGGCAGGTGCGTGCCGGCCTGAATATTGTGCTGGACCAAACCGAACTGTACCTGGGCCTTAAATCCCTGAATGACAGCAACACATTTTATACTCCGATGCCGATGGCGGACGCCAAAAGTGGTTTGCCCGGACTCGACCCGGGAACGGCCTCGATGGTATCCGACGATTTTGCCAACCTGCTGGTATTCGATGGCAATGGCAACCGCAATAAAATCATCGACCTGGAGGACGGCGTTCGGACCCGGGTCAACACCTGGACTGTTCTGCTCGATCACCAGCTTGGCGACCACTGGCAGCTCAGCAACGGATTTCGCTACATCAAAGGCGATCTGAACTTTGCATCGGTGTTTTCCGGGGCAGCCAAATTCGATGATCTGGGCGATGAACTCGGTGCCCTGCAGGCGGAGGATACCAGTACCGTTGACCTGCGCTATCGCTATGTCCACGGCGACGGCATGCTGTTGCGCCTGGATCAGTTACCCAATGGACTGCTGGTGGACCAGGGCTTGTGGGAAAGCCGCATTACGCTGGAAAACACAATTAACGATTTAAGGTTGAAACGGCGCTTTAATTTGGGAGAAGAGAGCTACAACGACCTGATGCTGGGTTTTTACTACAGCCAGTTCGACCAGCGGCAGCTCTGGAACTGGCAGGGAATCGTGACGGAGGCCAGACATCAACCGCGACTGCTGGATATAGTCGGTATCGACAACCAGGGCCTGGAGACTCTCGCATATACCGACGGCGGCATCTGGAGACATCACAGTAGCCTGCAGAACTTCCGGGATAATGTCCGCCACCGGGCCCTGTACCTGACCGATGCCTGGCAAGTCAACGAAGCCTGGCGCATCGATGCCGGTGCCCGCTACCAGCAGGTCACCAAATCGGGCACGGTGGCGCAAACCACCAGTGTCAATTTGGGGGACCCGTCGACCCTTGCCGATGACGACGTTGCGATTTTCACCGGCGCGGTCACTCCCTATACCTATGAGGATGCCGAACTGGCCTGGACCCTGGGGCTGAATTACAGGCTGTCGAACAGACTGGCTTTCTTTGGCCGTTACAGCAATGCTTTCCGGTTCACCGGGGAATTCGCCCAGTGGTTTGACTGTTGCCAGCCAACTGAAGCCGATATCAGCCTGGAGGAATTTGGCATCAAATACGCGGAAACTGACATTTCCGCCTATATCGTGTTGTTTGCGTCGGATTTCCCCAGCATTGCCCTGTCCAACCAGCGGGTCGATGAGCGCGGCGGCATTGTTACCGAAACCGCCGATGCTGCTTCCAGATCATTGGGTATCGAGTGGGAGCTGGTCTGGCTGCCGATGGCGAATCTGGAGCTGCAATTCTATGGCTTTTACCAGCGCATCAACTATCGGGATTTTGTCCAGGCCGAAGTCGATGACGCCGGCCGGGAGTCAGCGGTTTTTGACTTCAGCGGCAACCGGGTGCTTCGGCAGCCGCAAACAGTGGTGACTCTGCGCCCCACCCTGTATTTTGGCGGCAGTGACTACAGCCTGTACGCTGCCTGGCAGCGTGTCGGTTCCCGCTACGTGGACGCCGCCAATTCCGTGAAACTGCCGTCCTATGCTACCGTCGATCTGGGCCTGACCCGGGATTTCGGTGAATCCGCCAGGCTGCAACTGCTGGCATCGAACCTTACCGATGAGGTCGGAGTTACCGAAGGTAATGTGCGCAATGGTGTGATTGCAGCCGCACCCTCGGCAGTGTTTTTTGGCCGGCCGATCTTTGGCCGCTCCTTCAGGCTATCTGCCACCTTCTTCTTCTAAAAGCGGGGTTCTTTTTGCACCAATCGGCTGCTTCTCGCTGTCAACGCGGCGAGCCTAGAGCGTGGTGCCGGATCAGACCGCCAGAGACACTGTCTTTCAACAGTCTGTCAGGGTGCCGGGAATGTCCATTGCCGGTGCGCGGCAATAACTCCCGGGTAAGCAATAATCAGCGGTCCCTAAATTCAGCCCGGCCCCGTCTAATACCTGGTAATCGCATGATTACGATCCCCTGCTTTCCCCCCATGCCTACCCATGGGGGTGCTTTTGAGTTAGAGGGCTTTTGAGTTAGTTGGATACAGGGAAATACTGATATCTGATTATCTGAGTGGCCTGAGATGACCAGCCACACACTATGTCCAGGGAATCAATGTATTCCGGAATGATGCTGCATTTTCGAGTACATATCGTTCCGAATATCATCAGGATTCCCTGGGCCCGGGAATTTGACACCCTGGCGAGCCGATCTCCCTGACAACACTTGAACCGGAATTACTTGAACCGGGAAATAACTCCAGTAATATGATTCGAAAATAATTAGATCTTTACCTGGTAGGAAAATCTATGAAAACAATAAAACTGATTACCATCCTTGGCCTTGCCCTGTTGTTTGGCTGTTCCAACGCGAAGCCGGTCAATGCAGATGCAACTGAAGACAAGTCTCAGCTTGATCGGAAATGGTGGAAGGAAGATGTTATTTACCAGATTTATCCCCGATCCTTCAAGGATTCCAACGGTGACGGTATTGGCGACCTGCGCGGTATTATCCAGGAACTGGACTACATCAAGAGCCTCGGCATTGACATGGTCTGGCTGAACCCGATCTACAGTTCACCCAATTTCGACAACGGTTACGACATCAGCGACTATCGCAACATCATGACCGATTTTGGCACTATGGCAGACTTTGATGCCATGGTGAAAGGCATGCATGATCGCGGTATCAAGTTTGTCATGGACGTGGTGGTCAATCACTCCAGCGACGAGCACGAGTGGTTCAAGCAGTCCAGAAGCTCAAGGGACAACCCGTACCGGGACTACTACCACTGGTGGCCGGCGGAAAAGGGCAAGCCCCCGCATCGGTTCAGTTTCTTTGATGAAAAGGCAGACGCCTGGGAATACGACGAGAAGACCAATGCCTACTACCTGCATTATTTCGGCGACAAGCAACCGGACCTGAACTGGGAAAATCCCAAGGTGCGCCAGGAAATCTACGACATGATGAAATTCTGGGCGGAAAAAGGCGTAGATGGATTCCGTCTGGATGCATTCCAGTACGTGTCCAAGGACATTACCTGGCCGACGTACGAAGAGGGCTATGAAAAAGACATCATGAAGGTAGTGGGATACTACGGCATGGGTCCCCATCTGCACCAATATCTGCAGGAAATGCACGATCAGGTCTTCAGTAAATACAATGTTTTTTCCGTGTCTGAAGGCGTCGGCACCACCCTTGAGCACGCCCACTCCCTGGTGGATCCGGAGAGAAAAGAACTGAACATGGCCTACCACTTCGAGGGGGTGGACATTGCCAAGTACAAGGGCTGGGACTTTTTGTACTTTAAAAACAATTTCACCAAATGGGCCGAATCCTTTGAACACAAGGGCTGGATTGCCATTTTTCTGGCCAATCACGATTCGGCCCGCATGGTCTCCCGCTTTGGCAACGACAGCCCGGCATTCAGGGCGCCTTCCAGCAAGATGCTCAACACCTTTCTGCTGAGCATGAAGGGCACGCCCTATACCTACTACGGTGACGAACTGGGCATGACCAGCATGCATTTTGACAGTATTGACCAGTTCCGGGATATTGCCGCCATCAATGCCTACAAATTTGCCAAGGCCTCGGGACGCGACATGGACGATTTCATGAAAGAACTCAACTTCATGTCCCGGGACAAGGGCCGGACCCCCATGCAGTGGGACGATTCCAAAAATGCCAATTTCACCACAGGAACACCCTGGCTACCGGTCAATCCGAACCATGTCAAAATCAATGTCGAAGCTGAAAATGCCGACAAGGACAGCTGCCTGAATTACTTCCGCAAAATGGTGCAGTTGCGCAAGGACAACCTGATACTGGTGTATGGTGATTACGACCTACTACTGCCTGAGGACAAGCAGATTTTCGCTTATACGCGAACGCTGGGTGATGATCGCTGGCTGGTATTGCTGAACTTCTCCACCACGGAAGCGGTGGCTGCCTTGCCGAACGAATTCAGCCCTGGCGACATAAAAATCAATAATTACGACACAGTTAGCGTTGATGGCTCTACGGTTACACTGAAGCCTTACCAGGCGGTAATCTTTGCATTGAAATAAACTGCTTGAATCAGGCGATTCGTCATTGCGAACCCGCAGGGTGAAGCAAGCCAATAAACGGTTAATTGGATTGCTTCGTCGTAAACTCCTCGCAAAGACGTAATTGCTCCAGGGCAGCAGACAACAGTGTTCTGCGACGCTCCCGATAATGGAGCGTTAAGTATTTCCTTCCAGGGCAATCTCGTGAAGACTGATTTCAACAGGTTTGCTTAACAATAATACAAACGGCTTTCAAGCCGCTTCAGGGGTAAGACCATGTTCCAGATTCCATTTTCAAAACATATCCATGTGGGCTTTATGCTATTAATGGCAGCCTTGCTGCCAGTCTCTGCCCAGGCAGATGATCCGGCTTACTACCAGCCAACACCCTATGTGCAGCTCAAGCATCCTGAGTGGGCTGAAAATGCAATCATATATCAGATCAACACCCGCCAGTTCACCGAGGAAGGCACCTTCCGTGCAGCCGAGACCCAGCTGCCACGCCTCAGGGAACTCGGCATCGATATTGTCTGGTTGATGCCAGTCCACCCGATCGGTGAAAAGAACCGCAAGGGGGGTCTGGGCAGTCCCTATTCGATCAAGGATTATTTTGGCGTCAACCCGGAGTTCGGCACCTTCGACGACCTAAAACATTTTGTCGACACCGCCCATGATCTGGGCATGTATGTGATTCTCGACTGGGTGGCCAACCACACTTCCTGGGACAATCCGATGCACGAGGAGCACCCGGACTGGTACTACAAGGATTACAAGGGGGACAATACGCCGACCCCCTGGTACGACTGGGACGACGTGATCGATCTGAATTTCGACAATCCGGAACTGCGCCGGTACATGGCCAGTGCCATGAAATTCTGGGTGGAGAAGGCCGGCGTCGATGGCTACCGCTGCGACGCTGCCGGCATGGTCCCCCTGGATTTCTGGGATGGTGTTCGCGCCGAACTGGACAGCATCAAACCGGTATTCATGCTCGCGGAATGGGAGGGACGGGACTTCCACGCCAAGGCCTTTGATGCCACCTATGCCTGGCAATGGTACGAACGCATGCACAAGATTGCCCAGGGGCACGGCAATGTCTGGCTGCTGCGCACCTACTATGCCTGGAACACGGGTTATTACCCGTCAGATGCCTACCGCCTGCTCTATGTTGCCAATCACGACTCCAACGCCTGGGAAGGCACCATGTTTGAGTCTTTTGGCGACGCCCTGGAGCCGACTATCGTCCTGTCGGTGATCAGTGAAGGCATGCCGATGATTTATAACGGTCAGGAAGCCGGCAATAACAAGCGCCTGAAGTTCTTTGACAAGGACCCCATCCAGTGGCAGGAACACTGGGTTGGCGATCTCTATCGCAAACTGTTTGACCTTAAAAAGCAGAACTCGGCCCTGCACACCGGAATCTCCGGCGGCAAGATGCTGCTCGTACCCAACACCAACGAAAGTCAGGTATTCAGCTTTATCCGCGCCAATGCTCAGGACAAAATCTTTGCGGTTTTCAATCTGGCTGATCACCCCCATACCGTGACTTTCAAGGAAAAGCTGTATCCCGGCACCTATACCGATTTCACCACCGGTGAGAAAGTGAAAATAAAAGCAGGTCAGGAAATGAAACTGGAACCCTGGGAGTACCGGGTGTATCTGGGCAAGCCCTGATGGGCATTGCCAGATAGTCCGCGCTACAGCCAGATAGCTAACCTTGCCGTATCTACTGCAACAGCCTGCCGCCCCCGACAAAACGGGCGGCAGGTTTTCATCGGGCATTTGCCAGAAAGAATAACTTGGCTACTCGCAAGGTTTAGCGTTTTCCACGCCCCTCACCTTGATAATTTGCCGGTTATAGCCGGTTCGTTCGGTAACTGGGTCTACCAGGGTGAAGCCACTCACCTCATTGCCGTCATTGCGAACCCGCAGGGTGAAGCAATCCAATAGAACACTTTCAGGATCAAAACAACAAAGGCGTTAACCCAGACCACTGCGAACCGGTTCGGCTTCCGGGGGGGATCACAATACGACTTCAAGGCTGAAATACGGAGGATCCTATCCAGGGAATGGTCAGTAATCCGGCAAATCTGTTGACCGGCGGATGCGCACTGCTATAATCGCCGGCCTGTACAAATCCGTTGCCAGAGTGGTGAAATTGGTAGACACAGGGGATTCAAAATCCCCCGCCCTTAAAAGCGTGCCGGTTCGAGTCCGGCCTCTGGTACCATAAATATCAATAGCTTATAACTAAAACAAAAATAAAGGACCTACCTGCTAACTTCCTATGCCCCGCCAAAGACAGTGCTTTCACGTCCAGGGTATTCGGTCTCGGAGCGGCAGCCAAAAAGGAGAATTACCTCAAAAGTTGCTGCACGAAATAATACAAACTGTTCCACCAGCGTGTCGCGTCGTTCCCGTTCCCGTCCACATGACAGATGTGCGGCACATCCATTTCTTTCAGATAGGCATGCATGCCTGACTGATGCGGAACAGGCCGTCCTTGTTACCACAGGAAGGCCAAAGCAGTTTCCCCTGAGCCGTTGCTGCGCTCGGGTCCGGGATCAATTCTGCCGGCAGATTGGTATCGGGTGCCGAGGAAAAACCGCTACCCCAGGCAAATGTATTGAGATGTGTCAGCCCAAAATTCAAGGACTGTCCCCTTCCCATTAAAAGGCCCGCCAAAGAGCGATCCTCCCGGTTGGTGTAGGTACTCGGTAGTCACGCCTTTGATCAGGACGTAGTCCTCGTTCCAGTCAAACTGAAAGGCTTCGCCTGGGGCAAACGCCAGCGGTACGACGGTATCCCTGGCGGCGGCGCGCCTGGCATCCTGCTGCTCCTGGCGCCAGGCTCAGGCAAAGGCGGCCACCTTGTCATAGGAACCGGTAAAGCCCGGTTGCACCCGGTCGCTTTGTAGCTACTTGATGTTCTTGCGCTGCTTTCAATCTCTTCTGGACTCCCGAAAAAATCATTTGGTCAGGGTCAGTTCGAAATCATCCAGTTTGGAAGGGCTTTTACGCTGCGGGTAGCGGGGTTCCGCGACACCGGTTGCCAGAAAATTGCGGACCATATTACGGCACGATCTTACGGCACAGTCCTGTTCGTCTTGTGATCTCCCGGATCGGCGTCCCCTCCCGGAAATGCCAGCATCGGATTACGCTTGATACCGCCACGTCTAACACACCTGCATATTCCTGCAATGAGTCGAGGCAGGATGCGTTGTATATAAGTCAAAATTAGATGCAAATCAGGGAGTGGAATGGATCAATTTTGGGTGCAATTAATCACCCCTGTCACCCCCATTTGGATTGTCGGCCTAAATGGTGCAGAGACACCAGTCGCAATCTCGCCCTCGTTTGCTACAGAAATAGTGATTGCATAACCTGCCTGGCCAGGGCCTGCCCGCTGAGCCAGGCGCCTTCAACTCGGCCACCATTGAGCCAGTCACCACAGATCCCAAGCTTCAGATCTGGGTCCAGGACACAGCCATGGGTCAATGCCGCCTCGGTATCGGCATAGCGCCAGCGATGGGCTGTCCAGGATCGGGGAAGCGGCCCACCCAGGTCTCCAAAGGCCTGCAGCAGGACATCGGCTACTGTTTCGGGGCTGGCCTCGAGGTTGACCTGGCTCCAGTCGTGACGGGCATGCAACAACCAGGTTTCACTGTCCGGGCGGCCGGGCTTGCTGTTATCCCGGGCTATCCAGCGCAGGGGGCCCTCATTGACAAATGCGGCATCAAAAGGCAGGTCGACTGGCCCGGCAAAATGCAATATCAGAGCCCATGACGCCCGCATGCGCGCTGAAGTCGCCGTGGCAGTCAGCCCCGGTGACACGGGCTGCAACAGGAGTACAGCCTGGGGCGCCGGCAGTGCCAACAGGACCGCGTCGAAACGGTTGTCCAGCCAACCCTGTTCCTCTGTTTTCAGATACCAGCCTTCGTATTGCCGCTCGATTTGGACAATGGCGGCTCCAAACGAAATTTGCAGGGTATCGGCCAGGTAGCGGGCCGGCGCCGTCATACGGGGCACACCGACAAATCGATTCAGCGCCGGTTCGGGTTCCTGTTGCAGGGGATTCTGACCAAATACTGTCAACCTGGGCGTCCAAACGCCAGCGACACCGGCGCGCTGCCAGCGGCGCACCTCGGTGACAAATGCCGGGTCACGGGCTGTGAAATACTGGGCGCCATGATCGCATTGCCAGCCGTCACCCCGTCGGGTGCTCATACGACCCGATGGGCCGCGACTTTTGTCAAAAACCCGGACTAAAAAGCCAGCTCTCTGGAGAGATTCGGCACAGGACAGGCCGGCAATACCGGCGCCGACTACGGCAATTTGTGGTGTCTTGATCAAGGTTCTCCCGTCGGCAAAGCATTCAGAGAAGGGATTCCGGGCCTTGAGTCCAAGGAGCCATTCGTGAATCTAATCAGTGTCAACAGGCCCGAATCCAGGCTCAGGAATACCGGGTTCGACAGATACTGTCCAGTTTTTCATTAAAACTCATTAGCGCGCGGCGGCTGGAATAGTCGACAGTAAACTTGTTGTGGAAAAAAACCGTCAGCCTAACCCTGTCGTCATGGATAAACAGCGTATAGCCATCAAAATCCGAGCTGACAAAGATACCGTCGAGCCGATGCTCTTCGCCTTCCCTGTAACCGTACTGGACCACTTTTTCATAGGCCAGCAGGGCCTTGCTCACATCAATTTTTGTATCCTGATTGATCACGGATCGTCCCGATTCATAACATCAAACGTCATATTGGCTATACGGGCCGGCCTGACCCGTGGTTTCAGGCAACTCCTGTGGCAACCAGGGACTATTGCGATAAAAAGTGGCGGGTCGATAAAAATTTCAGCGCCTCAACTGCCGTGGCAGTCGGTTTTGGCAATAAAAAATCCCGAACCGCCCACAAAAGGCGGATCGGGATATTTAGCTGCTCGTATAAATTGGCGACATGTAGAGGCGCCAATCCCACCCTGTTTAGGCCGCCCGGCCCTCGTCGGATTTGTGTTCCAGCACTTTGTCGCCATCGCCGATGGCAATACTCCTGGGCTTCATGGCCTCCGGTATTTCCTTCTGCAAACTCACCGTTAACAGACCGTTTTTCAACTCGGCGCCGGTGACTTCAACGTGATCAGCCAGGTTGAACTTGCGCTCGAAGGTACGGTTGGCAATGCCCTGGTAGAGATACCGTCTCTCTTCATTTTTTTCGGCTTTTTTACCACGAATGCTCAGCACGCCTTTTTCAACCTGGATATCCAGTTCGTTGCGCTCGAATCCCGCCACCGCAACGGTGATGGCATACTGGTTTTCGTCGCGAACCTCGATATCGTAGGGTGGATAACCTGCTGCGGTCTGGTCACTGCGCAGCGCTGAATCCAGAAGAGATGCCAGGCGGTCAAAACCGACACTGCTGCGATAAAGCGGGGTTAAATCAATAGTTGCCATAAGATATTCTCCTTTAGAAGCAATATAAAATTAATGACTTTACAGGCCACCAATCTTCAAGAGACTTGGCGCCTGTGTAACTATGTAAGGGCGTGAATCCGATTTTCAAGGCACGACTTGGCAAATCCTTGGTGGCAGATTTCTGGTGGCAGATACCTGTCCGGTACAAGCCGGCGGAAAAGGCCTTTAACAAGAACAGATCGTCGCCTCACTTACCTCTCCTGTTCAATGTCAGGCCAAAAAATATTTCGAGCGGGCTTTCTCGTTATCTTTAAAACCGATTCAATTTAACAGCTCAGGATATACGACGAAATAGGCATCAAGGTTTCGAGACGACAGCAAGCCATGGATTGAAACAGTTCAGGAACCTTTAACACGTTTATCGTTATTCAACAGCACTATTATCGCGTCAGCTATTAAAAAAAAAGGGGCCAAAGGCCCCTTTCTATATTGATCAGTATTCCGGCGGTTTGCGCATTAACAGCATTGATGGTTGGATGTCAGCTTTAAAAGTTGAACCGGACGCCAACCCCGGCGCTGGAGTTATCATTGTCATCCAACGAGGCATCGACCGTAAGACCGATCATATTGGTGAAGTAATAGACGGCGCCGACACTACCGGCAAATCCCTCTGCTTCCTCGACATCGGCATAGTTGAACTCCAGGGCCAACTCGAATTTGGTCGTCAGGAACGTGCGGGTTCCCATACCCAGTGAGTAGCCATTTCCCCTGTCACTGGAATCATCGACGTCGACCTTTACTTCCACATAATCAGCGGCGATATACCAGACTGAAGTTTCACTGACGGCCGCCTTGTAACCCAGTCCCAGGGTAAAGTCCTGGGACTCGATATCGGTACCATCCAGATCATCCTCCAGATCGGCATAACTGCCCCGGGCAAATGTTGATTCATTGAATGCGTAGGATCCCTTGAGATTGTAGCCGTCGGGATCAGCATCAATACCATCGAGATTCAGACGCACATAGCCGACTTCGGCATAGGTAAAAGCAGGTTCATCCGCCAGCACCGGTAAAGCCATGCCCAACGCAATAATGATGCCCGTTGTTTTTGCAAGAAATTTCATCCTCCAACCCCCCCTTGGTCCATATGATCCGGGTACGGAGCAACGGTTGCTTATTTCACAGACGCCAAACAGTGCCTACAGATTTCTGACCGTTGATTCTTCCCCGTCCTCCAGCACAATAGTAACAGGCAGACAACGAAGCATCCAGAGTGCGCCGACTTTAAAACCGTTTCGGAATCGAAACTCGGGGAACCGATCACATTGGCCGAAATTTTTTGCCCGGCAAACACAATTGCCCGGTTGAAATCACGCAGCAAATCGGCATTTCACGGCTGAGCCAGATGCCATAAGTGATCCAGCCAGTACACCAGGGAATAAACCGGCTGAGGACTGCTGGCGATGGGCAATCCGACCCGAATCCGGTCGATGGCTGGATGGCCTGCAGCGGCATATTCCCAGTCCAGCAGGTAAAGCTGGTCATTATTTTCAATGAGGTTTCCCGGGATCAGGTCGTGATGACAGATAACAGGCTGCCAGTTCTGATGCTGAAAATCCGCAAGAAACTGGACAAATACCCGGTATTCCGGCTCCAGCATGGCGGTCTTCCCGGGGTTGATTTCCCGGGCCTTTTGCCAGTACTGATCAATATGAATCAAATAATCGAAACGCGGTAAATCCAGTTGCAGCGACTGAACCCGTTGAATCAGAGTTTCCAGCCGTCGGCGGTTTACCGGGTCACCGAAATCATTTGCCAGCCAGATTCGGCCATCAATGTAATCGGACACCATAAAGCGGTATTCAGGGTCGAGATGAAGAACTGCAGGCGCCAGCCCTGCCCGGGCCGCAACCGCGAGCACTCTCGCCTCCCGTTGCCTGTCGATGCCGAGAGTGCGAGCATCGACGGCATTAATTCGAACCACGGCCCTGCAATCTTTTCCCCTGCGACCATAGATGACCAGGAAAGAAAGATTGGTTTCGCCACCGGTAATCCGGGACAGCAACCGCGGCTTCTCATCCGGCGCTGGTGTCCAGTGGCGCCAGCTGTTCAAAGCCTGTTCAAGCAATGGCGGGCAGTTGTTGTTCATGCCGGCGCCAGGCCTGGTAACCGAAGAAAACGATAATCACGTAAGCAACAAAAAGCAGTGCCGTCAGGTACAGGCCCCGATCGATATAAAGCCCGATGGAGACGCTGTCGATCACAAACCAGTAAAGCCAGTTCTCCAGAACTTTTTTTGCAACCATGTAAGTGGTGAGTACACTCGCCCAGGTGGTGAAGGAATCCACATAGGGCCAGGCAGCATGGGTATTTCGATCCAGCAGGAATCCCGACACCAGGGTCAAACCGGCAATTACCAGCAGAACAAAGCCATGCTGCGACAGTGTCCATCGATGTACCTGAACTCCCTGGTGCTGGTCTCCACCCTGCTTCCACTGCCACCAGCCGTAGACCGCCATGGCCATATAGTAAACGTTGAGGGCGGATTCCATCAGCAGGCTGACATTCCAGAAAAGAACAGTATAGATGGCGGTACTGGCCAGGGCACAGTACCAGCACCAGATGCTCTCCCGTGTCGCCAGGAGCAGGTAGGCCATGGCCAGCACCACGGCCAGTCCCTCCCAGGGAGACATCTGGCCGATAGCCTTGAGTATTGCCGGCAGAAAGTCGTTCACAGCGCTTCAACGGGGCGGGCTAGAGCGCCTGATAATCCGGGATCAGCTTGGTGACATAGACCGCCCGGCCGAATTGGTCATAGCAGCGGGCAATCTCTGTCTGCAGGGTCCGGAATACCAGATCGTAGTCACCTGTAACCAGGGTGCAGGTGGGTGTTGTTTTGACTTTCAGCCCCTCGACCCGGTTAAGCGCGGCAATAAAGCCGTCGATGGCCGGGATATAGTCATCCTGCAGGGGGTACATGCTGATTTCAGCAGTTAATAACACAGTAAACTCCAGATTCTGTTTGCGGACAGCAATAAGTCCGGGTGATCCGCGGGGGACATCTCGTCTCCGCGGGATCAGAAAGTATAACTGGCGCTGACACCATAGGTTCGGGGATCCCCCAGCTGAATGTAGGCCCGGTCATCGGTGTAGAATTCCCTGGGATCGTTGGGAAAATAGAAGCCGCGAACCGGGTAGTTCTCATCGGTCAGGTTGCGCCCCCAGGCACTGAGTTCGAGAGCATCCAGTCTGTAGGTCAGACGGGCATGCAACAACTCGTAGCTACCGGACTGCTGATCATGGCTGTCAGAAAAGTAGAAGCTGTCCTTGCCCTCCACCTCTACCAGCGCCACCAGGTTATCCAGCAATGCTATTTCGGCGCCCAGGTTGAACTGGTAGCCCGGGGCATGGGCCTGATCCCTGCCACTCTTATCCACCAGAGCGTTGCCCACCAGCACCTGGAAGTCCTGAATCTCCGTTTCCAGCAAACCGATGCCGGCAAACATTGACAGCCGGTCGTTGGCCTGGAAAGCAGTTTCCAGTTCCAGGCCGTAGTTGACGCCACTGGCACCATTGTCGATATAGCCGACAAACAGTGGTCCCTCGTTATACCAGCCCTTGAGCTGCACATCGTTGCGGTCCATGTAAAAGGCCGCCAGACGCAATTGCAGCCTGTCATCGGCGTACCGGCCCTTGAGCCCCAGTTCCAGGTTATTGGCGGACTCAGTGGCAAAGGTCAAGCGTTGTTCAAGGAAATCAATGACGGTCTGGTCGAAGTCATTTTTCTCGGCTTTGCCCAGGGCCTCGCCGTTGACGCCACCGGCCTTGTAGCCGCGAGACAACAGACCGTAGACCATGGTGCGATCACTGACCTGGTACCTGAGACTGATTTCACCGCCCCACAGGTTTTCATCGGGGTTGGCCGCCACCGCGCGGCTGTCAGTATAGTCGCCGTCAAACTGTTCAAAGCGTCCACCGACTGTCAATTCCAGTTCTTCGGTGAGGGCAGTCTGGATTTGCCCGTAGACCGCCAGGTTATCGGTTTGATATTCACTGGTGAAGATTGCCGGTGCATACAGGTCCCAGTCGAAAAAATGCCGATCAAGGTCGACATCCATGCCCTGATAATAGACTCCGGCCACCCACTGGCTGTTTCCGAACAGTTCGCCACCCGGTTTTGATACCAGGCGGATATCCAGCTGGTTCGAGTCCCGGTCCCGAAGGTAATTGTCGGTCGAGGAATAGGCCCAGCCCTCGCAGGCCAGGCCGTCACAGATGGAGGAGTACGTCCAGTCCTCATCGTAACCGTAAGCCAGGTTGGACTGTTCGCGACTGGCGGTAATTTCCAGGGTGGCGACATCGAGACCGTCCCAGACAGTTTTCAGGGACACCACGCCGGTCTCCTGCCGGTCGCGACCCGGCTCATCGGACAGGGTCTCCCGGGTGTTATCCAGCGAAAAAGCGTCGTAGCCGTTGTCAACATTCACATAAAACAGGGTGGCATCGACGCTGAGGTCGTCGCTGGCCAGCCAGCGCAGCTTGCCCCTGGCGCTGAATTCATCCCGGTCGTTGGTGTCATCCCTGCCCAGATAGGTATTTTCGATAAAGCCGTCGCTGCGATTTTGCTGGACTGCCAGTCTCCCCAGCAGGCCTTCTGTCAATGGCCCGCTGATGACCGCCCCGGTATTCCAGGTGTCGTAATTGCCATAACCGCTGCTGATCCTGGCTTCGAAGCTGTCGGTGGGGACCTTGCTGCGCATGTTGACCATGCCCGCCAGGGCGCTGGCGCCAAAGCGGGTGCCCTGGGGTCCCCGGAGAATTTCCACCTGGTCGATATCAAAAAGCATGCCGGCGTTGCCGATGGCACTGAAATCGACATCGTCGATGGTGACGCCCACGGAGGGATTGATGGGATCGACGAACTGGCTGCGCTCGCCAATACCCCTGATCTGCAGGAAACGTCCCCGTGAAGCCCCGGCGGCAAAATTAACGTTGGGTGCGATATTGAGGATTTCCTCCAGGTGCTGGGCGGCCCGATCGGCGATGCGCTGATCATCCACGACCGTCAGGCTGGCGGGCATGGACATCACCGGCAAGCCGCGAAAATCGGCACTGACAATGATTTCCTGAAGTTCCGTGGCCATTGCACCGGTGACAAACGAAGCGGTCCCGGCGAAAACGGATAGGGATATTAAACGGGAAGATAAACTGTTCATTGAGCCTCCGTAACAGCTTGAAGTTAGGGAGACCCGGCTGGGGGCGTGTGGAAGTATTAATCGGAAATACCTATTCCTACGCCGGCATTAACCGGATCAGGTTCAAAGGGTTCACTCTAGAGAGCATCTCAGGCCTTCCGGTGAAGGAACGGACCACCCCTAAGGTTTGTCACGTCACTGGGTGACGGCAGGCATTGTAGCGCCGGCACAGTAAAAGATAAATGCCGGGCAACAAAGTCCGGCATCAATGTCATTTTTCGATTTTGCCTTATGCACTGAACTCGCGAGCCCGGGAAAGCACTTTGCTGGTCATGGTCTTGGCGTCAAGGGTATAATGCCCGGCCATTATTCGATAACAAATCCAACATTTGATCCAGAGGATATGCCATGAGCTACAACAGTATTCCGGCTGGCAAGGACCTGCCTGACGACATCTATGTCATCATCGAGATTCCGGCCAATCACGACCCCATCAAATACGAGATCGAGAAGGACTACGACGCCATCTTCGTCGACCGTTTTGTCGCCACCCCCATGTTCTACCCGGCCAATTACGGTTACATTCCCGGCACCCTGTCGGAAGACGGTGATCCCCTGGACGTGCTGGTGGTTTCCCCCTATCCGGTAATGCCCGGTTCCGTGATTCGCAGCCGCCCGGTGGGCGTGCTCAACATGACCGACGAGTCCGGCCCGGATGCCAAGCTGATCGCGGTTCCCCACAGCAAGCTGACCCGGCTTTATGACAATGTCCAGGAATGCAGTGACCTGCCGGATCTGCTGATCAAGCAGATCGGCCATTATTTTGAAAATTACAAGGCCCTGGAGGCCGGCAAATGGGTCAAGGTCCAGGGCTGGGACAATGCCGATGCCGCCCGGGCCGAAATCATGGCCTCGCGGGAACGCTACCTGGCCGAGCACGCCTGACGACTGGCGGTGGCTGAACCAGAACATAAAACCCGGCAACCGCCGGGTTTTTTTATGGAGGTTTGAAAAGTCTGGATGACTGTTTCAAACCCCTGTTAGAGCCAACCTCAGCAATACTGTCGTTGCCAAAAGTGGCTGGTAATCCGCCAAAAAGACCTGCGATTGGCTTATTATTTCTTACCTTGATCCTGGTGAGGCTCAAGGCCCGCCAGACAGAGCAAGAAATTGAAGACGTTATCTCTGCCAAATGACGTCTTTAATTATTTTCAAGAAACGAAACAACAGGATGACAACCCATTACAATTGACGCCATGAGTTCACCAACGGTCCGTCCTGCCACGCACCCGGATCCGGAGTCATTGCTGGACTTCTGCCTTCGCTTTCCCCGGCTGTTGGCTATCACCGGCGCCGGTTGCAGCACCGGCTCCAACATACCTGACTATAGGGATGAGCAGGGGGACTGGAAACGCAATCCGCCGGTTATGTACCAGGATTTCATTCACCGGGAAGCGACGCGAAAGCGCTACTGGGGCCGAAGCATGGTGGGCTGGCAATATTTTTCCCGGGCAAGACCCAACGCCGGTCATCGGGCCCTGGCGGACCTGGAGGCCATGGGCCGCCTGACCTGCCTGGTGACCCAGAACGTCGACAACCTGCACCAGCGCGCTGGCAGCCGCCAGATCATTGCCCTTCACGGCAGCCTGGACACACTGTCCTGCCAGCAGTGTGCCTGGATCCAGGACCGGTACCATTTCCAGTCCTGTCTGGCGGCGATGAACCCGGCCTTCACCAGCCTCTCGGGACCGAGAGCCCCCGACGGCGACGCCGATATCGACAACATCGACTTCAATGCCGTGCAGGTGCCGGAATGCGATCTCTGCGGTGGCGTCCTGAAGCCGGATGTGGTCTTTTACGGGGAATCGGTGCCCCGACAACGCTACCGGGATGCTGAATCTGCCCTGCGAGCCGCGGACGCCGTACTGGTGGCGGGTTCCTCGCTGATGGTCTACTCCGGCTTTCGCCTGGTAAAGATGGCGGCTGACCTGGGCAAGCCCATCGCTGCCGTCAACCTGGGCAAAACCCGGGCAGACGACCTGCTGGCTTTAAAAGTCAGCCAGCCCTGTGAACAGGTATTGCCTCGACTGGTGGCGGATCTCAGGGTGGCGTGCGCCGATTGCCTTTGAACTGGCTGCCGCGATCATCGGTTAAGGGTGATCGTTAAAAACTGTAATTCAGATCCAGACCAAAGCGACGAGGCTCCAGTGGCCAGGCAGTCAGTGAACCGATGGTCTGCCCCATGTCAGCAAAATCGCCAATGATATTGTCATCCAGCAGGTTGCGGGCCCAGACTGCCAGTTCCCAATGGCGGGCTGGGGAGATCAGGCTGATGCGACCACTCCACAATCCGTAGCCTTTCACCTTGCGAAACGGATCCTGTTCATCGCTGTTTACCCGGGCGCTGAGCCGATGGCCAATGTAGGTATAGTCCAGTCGATAGGCGATGGTGCCCAGGTTCGTCAATGCCTGGTTGAAGATCATGGACAGGTTCACCTTGTTCCTCGGCGTACCGGAACGGGGCTTGCCCGTCTTGTCGTCGGCGGCCGTCTCGCCGATGGCCTCGATGATCTGGTAATCGGTGTATCGGGTTTCCAGGTAACTGTAATTGCCCATCAGGGTCAGCCGCTCTCCCGGCGCCCAGATAAAATCCAGCTCGAGGCCACTGCCCTCGGCGTCGGCATTGCGAATGTTATAGTGAGGGATGGGCACCCCCACCAGGTCCAGCTCCTGCAGATCCTGATACTGATAGAAGAATGCAGCTCCGTTCAGGCGCAGGCTGTGATCAAGAAAATCACCCTTCATTCCGATTTCGTAGTTGACCAGTTCCTCGCTGTCGTAAGCGGTCTGTACTCCCGGGCCGTAATTGAGGCTGTTGAAGCCGCCGGATTTGAATCCCGTGGCAATGCTGGCATAAGCCAGTCGATCGGTATCCAGTTTGTATCCCAACACCAGCCGGCCCGAGAGCGCATCCCAGTCATCCGATTCGCGGCTATCCAGCAACGGCAAGCCCTTGTTGTGAAAAACGATGCCAATAGGCATTCCCAGCAGGCTATTCTGGTAGGCGCTGAAGATCGTAAAAGTTTTTCTATCCTCGGTATAGCGCAGCCCGGCGGTGAGATCGACCCGGTCGTTCAGGGACCAGGTGACATCACCGTAGAGTGCCCTGCTTTCAAAGGTGCCGGTGTTACGCACCGTCTCCGTCCAGGGGTCCATATTCAGCAACTCCTGCTGTACCGCAGGCAAGATCAATTGGGCGCAGGTGTCGACCGGTACCCCAACACCACAGGGTTGCACCAGTTGCGAGACAAAGCTGGCAACGGCGATGCCATCGAGTCCCTCGACCCGGTTTTGCGCTCGAAGGTAGGGCAACTGTTCGGCAATCTGTGATTCGGTCAGACCCGCAGGCAGCAATTGCGCCTTGGCTGCTTCCCAGAGGGCGAAGGTTTCCAGGGTCGTCCGGCGCAACTCTCCCAGGCTCAGGCGGTCGATATGCTCCCGGGCAAAAACCGCTCCCAGGGTCCATTTCAGTGTTTCCGTGTCGCCATTCCAGCGCAACTCCTGGGAAAACTGGTCGTCATCGGTCTGCAGCAGGCTATTGAAGGTGTAATCGACATTGGCGGAGCCGTCCTCGTCCTGCCAGAAATCGGTGTTGAAATTACGCCAGCCGGTAATCGAAGTGAAGGTGAACGCCTCGTAATCCCGAGTGATATGCAGCGAGGTAGTGAACAGGTCCCGCTGTTCCAGGTTGCGACCGTCAATGGCCACCGGACCAAAGGGGTCGGCACGGTCCTGGGACGGATTGCCAAAGACGCTGACGGCATCGGTAATGGTGGGAATCGTGCCGCTGTACTGGTCCCTGACATCGTAACTGGCGCGCCAGATCAAATGCAGGTCATCGTCCGGTGTCCAGCCCAGGGCCAGTCTGAAAGCCTGGTTGTCCTCCTGATTCTGGTCGGACCCGGCAATATTCTCCATCCAGCCGTCGTGACGATGGCTGGCAGCACTCAGGCGCAACGCCAGGGATTCGTTCAGAGGCTGGTTCCAGACAACCTCGGCGTCCCGGCCGCCGAGATTGCTCACCGAAGTGTGCATGCCGGCCGCCTGAATCGGTCCCGGTTCACGGGTAACGATGTGTATGGCGCCACCTATGGCATTGCGACCCAGCAGAGTTCCCTGCGGTCCCTTGAGGATTTCCACCCGATCGATATCGGACAGGGGGATTTCGGCCCCGGCATCCCGGGAAGCGTAGATGCCGTCCACGTAGACCGCGACCGTGGGATCGGAACCGGCGGTAAAATCAAAAGTCTGGATGCCGCGAATACTGTAGGTCGGTTGCGAGCAGTCGGCATTGAGCATCTCGACCCCGGAAGTGTGGCTGCCGAGGTCGGTGAGGTTGCGCACGCCCAGTTCCTCCAGATTGTCACCGGAGTAAGCCGAGATGGACATGGGCACATCCTGGATAAGTTCTTCCCGCTTCTGGGCAGTGACGATAATTTCCCGGATCATGTCCGCCTGGACCACCGGCATCGCCAGAAGGACACAGCAACCCGCCAGGCCACAGCATGCCGCCCTTGATGTCAGGTTCCTGCCGGTTTGGATGACCGGCGGATGTGGTTCAGTTTCAGCAGCCCGGTCCAGTTTCCCGTGGATTATCATGCCGAGTCGACTCCTGCACTTGACTGTTTTCTCGCCGGCCTTTGTATCGTCAATGACATCACTCAGGCATTTATTGTTAAATCGGGTCCATGTCTGCCCGGTCCCTGTGCTCGGGATCCGGTCACAGGGACCGGACGCAGACATTAACCGTTTCCGTACCGTATATCCATCCCGGCGCTATCCAGGCTGCGCCAACAGGAGATTAAAGAATTCCCGGGGCCGGAAATTTTTGAATGGTTCACAATATGGCGCGGTCCCGGGTTTGATCAAATTGTCCGAGTGATCATCTGCGAAGACCGGGCGCCACTGGCCAGCGGCAGTGCCGACTGACGTTGTGCTGATGTTCAAACCGTATAGGCCAGTATGCGGCTGATCTCCGCCAGCGACCGCCCGGATTCCTGCTGCAAGCGGTTAAAAACCGCCTGCACATTGAGCAGGTCCCGTTTGGCATTGACGCTGAGACTGTCCACCAGCTTGTGCCTGAGCAGCGCCGCCTGAACATCGCCGGAGAGGATAAAAGTATCCTTGCCTACGGTTCGCAGCACCATTGGGCCGGTATTGCCGCCGAGCCGGCTGCCCCGCCGCTTCAGTTCCAGCCAGAGGCCGACGATATTATCCACGGGCCAATCGGCAACATAGCGAGCGAAACCATGTTCGCCGTTCTGGGGCTGTTGACGCTGGACCTCACAGATAAAGACGGCATTGTCCCTGACAGCCCTGATCTTGCCCAGGTGCCGGACAATGGTGGTATCCGCAGCCAGTTGTTCGAGTTTGTCATCGGAGAAATGGGCTACCGCCGGGGGGATGAAGCCGGAAAAAGCGCGCTCGAACGCCGGCCATTTGTCCTCGATGACTTTCCAGGAAAATCCGGCCCGAAATACGCAGAGAGCCATGGCGGAGAGGAAGCGGTCCTCGGCCACCGTCGCCAGCTGTTCGGGCGGTAGCGACCGGGGTAGCGAGGCCTCGAGACTGTCGGCGCCACCCCGGTTGCGGGTCGCAATTGCCAGCAATTGTTCAAAGCCAATCATGACCGAATCCCCCGCCACCGGTTAACAGCTTTTTGTTCAGAGGCCTTCCATATCTTTCAGCACTGGAGATGCAAACCGGACACGGGATCAACGATTGGCGCGATTCTCGATAAGGTCGTCCACCACCGAGGGGTCCGCCAGCGTCGAGGTATCCCCGAGGGTGTCCAGTTCATTGGCAGCCACCTTGCGCAAAATGCGGCGCATGATCTTGCCGGAGCGGGTCTTGGGCAGACCCGGAGCCCACTGAATGATGTCCGGCTTGGCAATGGGCCCGATCTCCTGAACACAGATATCGATCAGGGCCTTGCGCAGTTCCTCCGAGGGTTGCTCCCCGTTCATCAGGGTCACATAGGCGTAAATGCCCTGACCCTTGACGGAGTGGGGATAGCCCACCACCGCGGCCTCGGCAACGCTGGGATGCAGCACCAGGGCACTCTCCACTTCCGCGGTTCCCATGCGGTGCCCCGAGACATTGAGGACATCGTCGACCCGGCCGGTGATCCAGTAATAGCCGTCCTTGTCTCGCCGGGCCCCGTCACCGGTAAAGTAGTAGCCCGGGTAGGTGCTGTAATAGGTATCAATCAACCGCTGGTGGTCACCGTAAACGGTGCGGATCTGGGACGGCCACGAGGCCTTGATCACCAGGTTGCCCTCCCCCGGCCCCTCGATTTCCCGGCCCTCCGTGTCCACCAGAGCCGGCTGCACACCAAAAAACGGTACGGTGGCGGAGCCGGGCTTCAGGTCTATGGCCCCTGGCAGGGGCGTCAGCATATGGGCGCCGGTCTCGGTCTGCCACCAGGTATCCATGATCGGGCAGCGGGACTTGCCGACCACACGGAAGTACCATTCCCAGGCCTCGGGATTGATCGGTTCGCCGACCGTACCCAGTAATTTCAGAGAATCGAGGGAACAACAGCTGACGAACTGGTCGCCCTGCCCCATCAGGGCCCGGATGGCCGTGGGTGCCGTGTAAAACTGGTTGACCCGGTGCTTGTCCACCACCTGCCAGAATCGGGAGGCATCGGGATAGGTGGGCACTCCCTCAAACATCAGGCTGATAGCGCCGTTGCACAGGGGTCCGTAGACGATATAGCTGTGGCCGGTCACCCAACCGACATCGGCTGTGCACCAGTAGACGTCGCCTTCCTTGTAGTCAAACACGTACTTGTGGGTCATGGCTGACTGCAACAGGTAACCGGCGGTGGTGTGCAACACACCCTTGGGCTTGCCGGTGGAACCGGAGGTATAAAGGATGAACAGCGGGTCCTCGGCGTCCATCGGCTCCGGCTCGCAGTCGGCACCGACAGCAGCAGTGGCCTCGTCGTACCACAGATCCCGCCCTTCATGCCAGGGGATCTCGCCACCGGTGCGGCGCACTACCAGGCAGGTATGGACATTGGGGCAGTGAGACAGGGCCTTGTCGGCGTTGCGTTTCATGGGCGTCGATTTGCCGCCTCGAACACTTTCGTCGGAGGTGATCACGACCTGGCAATCGGAGTTAAGAATCCGGTCTTTGAGGGCGTCCGGCGAAAAGCCGCCGAAGACCACCGAATGCACGGCGCCGATGCGGCTGCAGGCGAGCATGGCAAAGGCGGCCTCGGGAATCATCGGCAGGTAAATGCAGACCCGGTCGCCCTTGTTGACCCCCCGCTGCTTCAGGACATTGGCCAGCCGGCAGACCTGCTCATGCAATTGCCGGTAACTGATCTTGCTGTCGACGGAGGGGTCATCCGCCTCCCAGATCAGTGCGGTCTGGTCGCCGCGACGCTCCAGGTGCCGGTCGATGCAGTTAAAGCTGACATTGAGCTTGCCGCCGGCAAACCATTCGGCCTTGCCCTGGTGCATGTCATAGTCGCAGACCCGGTCCCAGGGCTGATACCAGTCGAGAAACGTCTCCGCCTGCTCCGCCCAGAAGCTATCCGGGGACTCCACGGACTGCCGGTACATTTCCCGGTAGCTCTGGCTGTCGATGTAGGCGCTGGTGCGCCAGGATTCCGGTACAGGATGAACGGGAAATTCTGACATGTTTCGACTCCTTTCCTTTTTCTTTGGCCGAATGTTTCTGTGGCCGAAAGACTACTGCAAGTTTGCCGCAACCGCAAAGACTGTAATCCGCAACAAATGACCAGGGTCAAGGCAGTGCAAAAAACTCAGCTAACCGCCTGAACGGGTATGGTGTTGGCGGTGCGATCAACGGCATTACCCTGTTTCAGGTAGACCAGTTTCGGCTTGTGATGGGCGAGTTCGGCTTCGTTGTACTGGCCGTAGGCGGCAATGATGACCCGGTCGCCCACCTGTACTTTGCGGGCAGCGGCACCGTTCATGGAGATAGTGCGGGACCCGGCCTCGGCGCGGATGATGTAAGTGGTGAATCGCTCACCGTTATCGACGTTGTAGATGTCGATCTGCTCGAACTCCCGCAATCCGGCCAGTTCTATCAATTCGGAATCGATGGCGCAGGAACCGTCGTACCACAACTCGGCCTGGGTAACCACCGCCATGTGCAGTTTTCCCTTTAACATATTACTCAGCATCGGCTTTTCCTCTTGTATCAAGGGTGAGGGATAGATTGTCGATGAGTCGTGCGTTGCGGGTGTACATGGCACCGAGCACGGTCACCTCTTGGTCATCGACAGCAGCGGCTTCCAGATTCCGGCTATTACAGACAGCCAGGTAATCCACTCTGAATCCTGCAGAGCCGATCTGCTGTTTTCCTTCCACTTCAAGAAGGGAGAAATCCCTCCTGCCCTGCTTTATCTGATCCGCAATCCATTGCAGGGTGTTATAGAGTTGACCGGCCCTTGGCCGTTCGTCGGCGGTAATATAGCTATTACGCGAACTCATTGCCAGCCCATCGGCTTCGCGATGGATGGGCGCGGCGACAATCCTGGTTGCCATGCAAAGATCCTGCGCCATACGTCGAATCACCGCCAGTTGCTGATAATCCTTGAGACCGAAGACTGCCTCGTCCGGCTGCACGATATTGAGCAGCTTGGTGACCACGGTGGTTACACCCTCGAAATGGCCGGGCCGGCTGGCGCCGCAGAGGATATCGGTCATGGTCGGACAGACGACCCGGGTCTGGCTATCGAGACCATTGGGATACATTTCGCTATCGGCGGGGTGAAACAGGTAGTCGCAGCCGATGGACTGGAGCTTCTCCATGTCCGCGTCAAGGGTCCGGGGATACCGGTCCCAGTCCTCATTGAGGCCGAACTGCAGGGCGTTGACGAAAATCGAGCAGACCACCACATGGCAGCTTTCCCGGGCCTGTTGCAACAGCGCCAGGTGTCCGTCGTGGAGGTTGCCCATGGTGGGCACGAAGCCTATCCGCCTGCCTGCAAGGCGCTCTGCGCCGAGGGCCTCGCGAAGGCCTTGAATGGTGTGAAATAGCTGCATTACTATAATCTCAAATCAGGATATCAAACCAGGATCTCGAAGTTTGATCTCAGGGCTCGCTTACAGAGTGCCTGTACCCGGGTGACGTCATTCCGGGATCAAATCAGAATCGGGGACTCAATGGGAGTCCGCAAAATAATCCTTGGCCAGGTTTTCAAAACGGGTGTACTTGCCCAGGAAGGCCAGGCGCGAGGTGCCGATGGGGCCGTTGCGCTGCTTGCCAATGATAATTTCGGCAATACCCTTGTCGGCCGTGTCCTCGTTATAAACCTCGTCCCGGTAAATAAAAACGATGACGTCGGCATCCTGCTCAATAGCGCCGGACTCCCGCAAATCGGAATTCACCGGTCGCTTGTTGGGACGCTGCTCGACATTCCTGCTGAGCTGGGACAGGGCGATCACAGGGCATTCAAACTCCCGGGCTATGATTTTCAGGTCCCGGGAAATCTGCGAAATTTCCTGCACTCTGCCGTCCCCGGGAATACTGGCACTCATCAACTGCAGGTAGTCGACCATGATCAGGGCCGGGTTGCTGTGACTGTCCAGTTGCTCGACGCCCAGGGGCACATCGGCCTGACGCAGTTGTTCCCGCCGTTCCCGGACCTGTTGACGTATCCGGTTGCGCATTTCCATGGGCGATATACCCGGGGTGTCGTCGATGTAAAGGGCGCGGTCCTTGAGTCGCTGGGCGGCGGTGGTCAGTCTCGGCCAGTCGTCCTCGGCAAGGTCCCCCGAGCGCATGCGGGTCTGGTCGATCCTGGCCAGGGAGGACAGCATGCGAATCATCAGTTGGCTTGCGGGCATTTCAAGGCTGAAGACCAGCACCGGGCCGTTCTGGTGCAATACCGCATGTTCCACCATGTTCATGGCAAAAGAGGTCTTGCCCATGGACGGCCGACCGGCAACGATGACCAGATCGGCCCTCTGCCAGCCGGATGTCTGCTGGTCCAGGTCGGTATAGCCGGTGCTGAGACCGGTGATATCGGCATCGCTGTTGAACAGCTCGTCGATGCGATCCACCGCCTCCTTGAGCAGGGTATTGACGTGGTGAAAACCGCCTTTCTTGGGACGGTTTTCGGTGATCTCCATCAACCGCTTTTCGGCTTCAGCAAGGAGCTTGCCGCTGTCCCAGCCCAGGGGATTGAAGCCTTTGCGGGCAATATCACTGGCAGCAGTAATCAGTTGCCGGACGATGGAGCGCTCAAGAACTATCTGGGCATAGGCCTGAATATTGGCGGCACTGGGAGTGTTCTGGGCCAGTTCCACCAGGTAGGCGTCGCCGCCGATCTGATCCAGCTCGCCATTTTCCTTGAGGGTTTCCGAGAGGGTGATGGCATCCAGGGGCTGATTTCGGGAAGCCAGCTGCTGCATGGTAGTGAAGATCAGCCGGTGATCATGGCTGAAAAAATCCGCTTCCCGGATCAGGGCGGCGACGCTGTCAAAGGACTCGTTGGCCAGCATCAGGCCGCCCAAAACGGCCTGTTCCGCTTCCAGGGAATGGGGCAGTTGCTGCGCCACTCCCGGCTGACTGATCATGTCATTCATCGCAGAGATCGGCCGTTGAGCGGCATTCCCGGTCAATACCGCCACTTCCCTTAAACACCATCCGCAAGGGCCATCACTGCCAGGGTTCGAGGTCTCGGCAAAGAAGGATTATTCTGCGACGATTGACAGATTCAGGGTGGCCATGACATCGGCATGGAGCTGGATATCCACCTCGAACTGGCCCAGTTCCCGAATCGCGCCCTCGGGCATCTTGACCTCGCTCTTGTGCAGTTCAACACCGGCATCGGTGACAGCCGCGGCGATATCGCGGGGTCCGACAGAGCCAAACAGCTTGCCCTCGTCGCCGGCATTGGCGCCGATGGTGATGGTTCCCAGGTCAGCCAGGCTGGCGGCACGGGCCTCGGCTGCCGTTTTCTTGTCGGCTGCCGCCTGTTCCAGTTCGGAGCGGCGCTGCTCGAACTCGGCAATGTTATGGGGCGTGGCAAAGATTGCCTTGCCGCCGGGAATCAGGTAGTTGCGGCCATAGCCGGCCTTGACACTGACTTTTTCTCCGATGTTGCCCAGTTTGCCAACCTTTTCCAGCAAAATAACTTCCATCTCGGTTACCTCTTGTTTCTAATCATTTATTTCAGATCATTGTGCCCGGAATCGCCGCGTGAGGCAGCCAGACGGGGGCGTAAGTTTAATATACTGTCGAGAAAACCAATCCCGACCACCACCAGACTCAGGGGGCTCAACAGCAACAGCCCGATATACACCGAGGCGACCCAGAAACCGCTTTTGTGCAGGAACGCCACCGCGAAGTGGATCAGGCCCAGGCCCGCCAGCAGCAGCGGCATACCCATCAGGCTGGCCCAGTGGGCGTATTCGCCGGAGAGCAGATAGCACAGGACAATGCCTGCCACCAGGACCACGGCTATGTTTCGGTCCAGCCTCAAGCCGTGAAATTCTTGCCGAAATCCCCCGGGGTTGTACAACATCGCCTGCCACCAGCGGGCCAGTAACAGGCTACTGACTACCTGGGCCTCGGTCAGCCAGGCCAGGAAACCGAGCACAAAGGTGCTGCTTATCTGCTGCACACCAAGATTCTGCGCGGTCACCGCCATCAGCCTGTGGAATATGGAAGCTGGAGCCTCCATGTCTTCCCTGGACAGGGACGTCACCACAGTCTGAACCTCGGCCGCCAGCGCCCGAGTATCTTCCCCCAGCAGAGAACCGACGATTGCCACGCCCAGACCACAGATGGCGGCAACCAGAATCAGCGTCTGCGGCCAGGACAGGGTTCGCCGCAAATATTCGGCCCCGGCGACAATTGCCAACAGACTCGCCACCGAGATGCCAATGATCAGCGGGTTCATGGCACTGATGTAAAAAGCAACAAACGACGGCAGGGCCGCCCACAGCATCACCAGGAAACCTTCAGACAGATTGCGCCGCAGTGTTACCAGGGCAACCGCAGCCGGGCTGATCAGGGGCAACAGGTTACCAAACAGTGCCACCAGCGCCGCCTGAAAGCGCCCGCGCATTATAAACTCGGCAAGTGCGCGCATCGGCATGTTTCCTGAAGTGTCAGTACCGGCAGGGTCGCTTTCTGAACCAAGAGTTCACGGAGTACCCCTGCCCGGGTGCCCCGACCCGGGACCGTCATAGTCTCAAGTCGAGGGCAGGTAATGCTACTGATGGCTGTCGGTGTAAGGCAGCAATGCCAGGAAACGGGCGCGCTTGATCTCGGTGGCCAGTTGCCGCTGGTAGCGGGCATTGGTGCCGGTAATCCGGCTTGGAACGATCTTGCCGGTTTCGGAGACATAACCTTTCAGGGTCTCGAGATCCTTGTAATCGATGGCGGGAGCGCCCTCGACGGAAAACCGGCAAAACTTGCGACGGCGAACAAAACGGGCCATGGTTATTTCTCCTCTCCAGCACTGTCTTCAGAATCCATCTCTTCATCCTCGTCAGCCTCGTCCTCGGTCTCCGACTCAGCGGCTGCCTTGGCGGCACGGTCGGCGTCACGGCGTTCGCGGCTTTCTTTCTCGGCCTTGTCGGCACGCTCGGATTTCATGATCAGGGTTTCTTCGGTGACCGGGCCGTCCCGCTTGATCACCAGATTGCGCAGCACGGCATCGTTGTAACGGAAATTCGAGGTCAGTTCGTCGAGCGCCTGCTGGCCGCACTCGACATTCATCAGGACGTAATGGGCCTTGTGCATATCCTGGATCGGGTAAGCGAGCTGGCGGCGACCCCAGTCTTCGAGGCGGTGGATCTTGCCCTGGCTGCCGTCTTCACCCTGGACGATCTTGCCGTAACGCTCGATCATGCCGGGAACCTGCTCGCTCTGGTCCGGGTGGACCATGAATACTATTTCGTAGTGGCGCATTGTGCCTCCTTACGGGTTGAAGCCATCCGCTGATCGGTATGGCAAGGAGTAACCGAAACGGGCATCCCCGTTTCGGATGGATTAAGGGCGCGAGATTCTAGGGTATGGCCGCTACGTATGCAACTGTCTTTGCCCGCAGAGGCCGAAAAAGCTGCATCCTGCTGCCATTAAGGTATTGGGCCTGGCGAACTGACAGGAAACCTAACCGCTGCCCTGTAGCGCCATCACCATTTCCCTGACCAGGGCCGACCGGGTTTTGGGCCCGGAAAAACCGGCATCGGGCTGCAAAAGCTCACTGGACGCCGATCGCACTGCGGCCTGCAATCCCGCTTCGATGGAGTCAATCGGGCCGTTGCCGACTGACAACGTCGACCAGTCGGGATGGGCGCGTAACAGCTTGATCCAGACCGGCCAGGCATCGGGCATGGCTGGCATCTGCTCCGGCTTGATGGCCAGCGCCCGCTGGCTGGCGTGACCCCGGGTATCCAGGGTTTCCAGCAACCATCGCTGCCGCAGCCAGATGGCCCGCAGCGTCGGTTCGTCGACACAGAGAAACCGGTGACCCCGCAACCGGGCAGCCAGATCACTGCCGTGCCGGCGTGCGGCACCCCAGGTGGCGCCGACCAGTGCGCCAAGCCCCGTGGCCAGACCCAGGCTCATGCCGCCTACCATCAGGTCTATACCGGCGCCGATGGCCGCACCTTTTGCGGCACCGGCACCAACATCAACCCCCAGTTGCTTCAGTGTGTTCGGATCAAACAGATCCAGGGTCCAGAGGCCGTTGCTGACCGGCAACACCTCACCGGTCAGCTTCTGGTCGGCGAAGCGAAACAGGGCCAGCAGCGACCGGGCACAGTTATTTTCAGCCCGCCGCACCCGGTTCTGCAGTTGTTCTGCCATTTGCTGCTGCAAGCCCGCGTCTGCCCTGACCCGCAGGGCGCCGACCTCGACCAGCAGCCGGGCAATGTGTTCGGCACCGCCTCGACGCCGTTGCTGCCAGTCCTGTTCACGCTCGTCGATCAGGCGCTGGATACTGTCGTAGTGGGGCTCCAGCAGAGTCTGTATTTTCTGGTAGAGGCGCTTCTCCCCTTCCCGGTCATAGACCACAGTGTCAAATGCGACCACGGCGTGGAGACCCAGGCGGGCAAACTGGCGGCGCCAGGCATCCTGGTAGTGTCCCTGCTCAATGAAATTCAGCACCGGCACCACCGGCCTGGCGGCCAGGGCCAGAATAGCCAGTTCATCCAGGTACTTGCCCAGCAGCGGTTCCCGGGCATCAACCAGATAGAACATGAGGTCGCAGGCCAGAAGCTGTCGCAGCACCTTGGCCTCCTGGGCCAGTTGGGGGTAGTCGCCAGCCGACGCCAGGAAGCGGCGAATGGACTCGATTCCGGCCCCCTGTGGCCTGCCGCCGAGTTCCTCCAGCAGGGACAGCAGGCCCATGGAGTCCTCCAGCCCCGGCGTGTCGAAGAGGGTGATTACCGGCACGCCGGCCGCCAGTATTTCCGCAGCCTCCACGTGGCGGGTGGTGCCGGGACGACTGGAAATCTCACCAAATTCACTATCCCGCAGCAGGGTTCTCAACAGGGACGTTTTACCGGTGTTGGTATGGCCGACAACGGCGATCCGCACCCCTTTCGCAGACATGACGGCGGACTCCTTCACAGCAACCCGGTTTCACCCCGACTCGGGGGCTCCAGGTGGATGATGTGATCGGCGGCGATCCCGGCTTCACCGGCCAGACGATGCCAGTCCCAGATTCGCTGCTCGACATCCGGGCCGGTAAGCTGCCCCGCCAACTGTTCCCGACCGGAAAGCGCCAGCCAGGTCTGGGACGGGTCCCGCTTTTCCAGCAGGCGTTGCAGATACCGGCCAATGCCGCGATCCGGAGAACAGGACAACAGCACTTCCACCACCAGGGGTCCGGCATCCAGTTCTCGCACCCGTTGCAGTGCAATTTCCCTTGAAGCCCTGTCACTGGCGACACCGACCTGTCGCGGTTCCGGGTAGTTGGCCGGTGGCCAGCCCCGCTGTTCCTCCGGCAGATCCAGCCCCAACCAGGCTATCTTTTCACCAGATGGCGGCATAAAGGCCGGTGTGTTCACCATCACGTCGGCGGACCCGGGGGGAGCGTCATCGGCATCGACTACACCCAGTTGCCGTGACAGCGGGTGCAGTCGTTGCTGCAGGGTGATGAAGTAGGGTTCGAACAGGTCCAGCCGATACCGCGCCTCGGCCCGGCGCAGCCGCCACCCGCACAGCAGCAGCAACAGCAGCCGGGGCAGGAGGCCGTAACAGACCAGGCTCGCCAGTAGCAGTGCCGCCCACTGGCTCCTGACCGAGGCCAGCATCTCGGGATTTGTCCCGAGCCGGCTGCCGGCGACCTGCTCCGGCGACAGGCTGTCAAACCCGAAAATGGCCGGCACCGAGGCCAGCCAGGAGGTCAGGCCGATAAAGGCCTGATCGCCGAGCAGGGTGGTCTCCCAGACAAAATCGAACTGTCGGCTGAGCAATTGCAGCAACACCATCAGCACGCCGCCCGACAGGTAGGCGAGCCAGATCCCCTGGACCAGGGAACCCAGGAACCAGCGCAGCAGCGGCTCCGTGGTGTAGACCCGGAACCAGGCTGCCAGCGCATGGGGTTCGGCGCCATGCGGCAGAAACCGGCGCAACCCGGCGAACACCAGCGCCGCGAGGGAACTGCCCTGGGCCGTCGCCGGGCGCAGCACCATGACCAGGGACCAGAGGAGCAGTGCCAGCAGGTTAATACCCAGCAGGGACAGCAACAGCCAGAAAAAATTGACCGTGCCATCCGGCGACCGGACAAAGGCCTGGCTCACCGCCAGCGCGCCCGCCAACAGCATCACCACCAGGGCAATGATCACCAGCCAGCGAACCCGTTTTCTCAATTGCTCAAGGGCCGCTTTCAGTCCAGGCGCCAGGTCCAGTTGCCCGGCACGGTAAACAATCCGGGTCTCCAGACTGTCCTCAGCGGTAGCCAGCTGGTTTTCGAGGGGAGCAGCGGCCGCCGAGAATCCCTCCCGTTCCTCGACATTGCGCACCGCCTGGGTGAGCAGTCGCTGGTCAAAGGTGGGCCGGGGGTGCACGCCGGTCACTGGTCAGCCACCCTGTAGCAATCGGCCATCAAATGTTGTTGTTCTCGGCGGACTCTGCCTTTTGATGTTCCCGACGAGCAATTGCCAGTGCTCTGCGAAGGCTGGAAACATTGCTTTGCCAATGGGGCAGAACCACCGTAATCAACAGCTGTTCGAGGGCCACCAGCAGGTAAAAAACCAATACCAGTCTGAATGGCAGGGAGAAATCCCAGATGGTGGCAATAAAATAGCAGGGGGTCAGACACAGGGCCGCGAGTTTGGCCCCCAGCGTGTGGAAACTGGGAAATTTGCGAAATCGCGCCAGGCAAACCAGCAGTGGCACCAGCCAGCCGCTGAAAGCAAACAGCAGGTAGATGTCTTCCCGCGCGAAGATCTCGGGCCACAGCTTCCAGAGACCGAGCAGCATCACAGCATAGATGATCAGGTCCGCCCAGCTGTCCAGCTGGGCACCAAGTTCGGTCACCTGATTGAAGCGCCGGGCCAGGTAACCGTCGATGGCGTCGGTAAAGATCGACAGGGCCAGCACCATCAGAAAGAAATCACCCCGGCCCTTAAAGGCCAGCCAGATCAGCACCGGCGCCAGGCCCATGCGCAACGCACTGATGACGTTGGGCAGGTTGACAATGACATTTTCCCTGACCGCTTCCGTACTGTCCCGGACTTTCTGTTCCAGGTTCTCTCGTGTCAAGTGACACCCCATATATTATAAAGAACATCAAATATTGTTCTTAACATATTGTTT
>QJWQ01000094.1 GCA_003235325.1 Gammaproteobacteria bacterium
CAGGCTTTTTTTATCTCCGAAATAATAATTCACCGATGCCACGTTGGCGCCCGCCAGTTTACAAATTTCGGCCACCTTGGCGTCGCGATACCCTTTTTGAGCGAACACTTCACCGGCTGCGTTTAAAAGCCGCAGGCGGGTTTCCTTGCCGTGTTCTCGTTTGGCCATCGCATTTTCCCTGAACTTTTTACAAAAAAGCCGTCGTTTAAATAAGGATCCGACCTAATGCTAAGGGTTATATAAAAGATTGAATTAATCATTCGTCTGTGCTAATTTCGCCAACTTAAATAGTTGTTTAAAATAACCGTTTTAACTTGTCAACCTCTAATTGGCCGGAGCGGTGAGGATGACAAAAGCGCACGTAACCAACATGAGGAGCAAATCTAATGCGGTCCCGACCTTTAAAAAAAGATCCCTCACCGGCAGCAGCCGGGCTGCAAACCACTACTGTCCGCATGAATGCAAAACCGGTTAAATCAGGAGTCCGTCGCCGCAGATTATTTATACTGCTGCTGATGCTTTTATTTCCATCTACCATTCCATTCCTTGCCGTCGCTGATCAACCGGGTTCCGGAAGTGAATTGCTGCCTCTGGTGACGGTAGCGCCGGTGACCATTCAGGATGTCAATCCGCCCACCGAATACATCGGTCACGTTGAGGCTATTCAGGCCGTGGACTTAAGGGCCCGGGTCGAAGGATTCCTGGAGCAGATAAATTTCAAGGAAGGCGACAATGTGTCTGCCGACAAATTGCTTTTCGTGATTGAGCAGGCGCCTTATCTGGCCCAGGTGGCTGTCGATAAGGCCCAGGTGGCTCAGGCCGAGGCGGAATTGATCCGGGCCGATCAGCATTTGAAGCGTCTTCGGTCGGCCCTCGCGGCCAGCATCCCGGCCATGGACCTTGACGATGCCGTTGCCGCGCAACTCCGCGCCAAAGCACAAATAGCGATGGCTCAAGCAACCTTGAAGCGCTCCCGGCTCGGCCTCGACTACACCACCATCAAGGCACCTATTAGTGGACGTATTGGGCGGACCACCTATACTCGCGGCAATTTGGTCGGCCCGGCATCCAAACCCCTGGCCCGGATTGTTCAGATGGATCCTATCCGCGTGGTCTACTCCATCAGTGACAATGATCTGGCTGCCATCCGGATGGCCCTTAACGATGCGGATGGAGATCAACACCACCACGCCCTGGTTCCGCGCCTGCGATTGGCCGACGGCACCATTCTCGACGCAGAGGGACGAATCGATTTTGTAGACAACGAGGTGGATCCCACTACCGGCACCATTGCCATATGGGCGGAATTTGATAATCCAAAAAACTTATTGATTCCAGGCCAGTATGTCAACGTACGGGTCACATTGACCCAGCCCAAAATGCTTCCGGTAATCCCCCAGGCGGCGGTCCTGGTAAACCAGCAGGGCCGCTACGTAATGGTTGTCGACCGTGAAAATATCGTCGATGCACGCCCGATTACCATTGGTGAAGCTGTCGGTACCATGTGGGCTGTGACATCCGGTTTGAAAGCCGGTGAACTGGTGGTCGTGGAGGGAATTCAGAAGGTCCAGCCCGGTGAACGGGTAAACTTCAATCCCGGCCGGCCGCAGGAGAAATAAGAGATGATTTCAAAGATTTTTATCAACCGGCCCCGCCTGGCGGCGGTAGTGTCTATTTTCATTACCCTGGCCGGACTGATTGCTTTGCTGAACATCCCTGTCGCCCAGTATCCGCAGATTACCCCACCGGAGATCAGGGTTACGGCCACCTATCCGGGCGCCAGCGCTGAAGTTTTAGCCAATACAGTGGGCGCGCCCATCGAAAAGGAAGTCAACGGCGTAGAAAATATGCTCTACATGTCATCGTCCTGTTCCAATGCCGGCACCTATACCCTGAGCGTCACCTTCGCGGTGGGGACCAACCCCGATATCGACCAGGTCAATCTGCAAAACCGGGTGCAGCTGGCGACTCCAAAACTCCCACAGGCAGTGGTGGAGCAGGGAATCAATGTCCGCAGACGGTCTGCCGATATGATGGCGGCGATCAGTTTTTTTTCGCCGGGCAAGAGCCAGGACATGCTCTTTCTAAGCAACTATGTCAGCAATAACGTCAGGGATACTCTGGTGCGCCTGGAGGGGGTCAGCGATATTTTTGTCTTCGGAGAGCAGGAGTACAGCCTGCGTATCTGGATGGACCCCGCTCGGTTGACTGCCCTGGGATTAACTGCAGATGATGTGATTGATGCCATCCGCAGCCAGAATATTCAGGCCTCGGTCGGTGCTGTCGGGCAGGAGCCGGTGGACCTCGGTCAGCAGATTCAATATACACTTCGAGCCAAGGGCAGGCTGACGGATACTGAAGAGTTCGAGAATATCGTCATCCGTGGCAACAGTCAGGGTGGTCTGGTACGGGTGAGGGATATTGGTCGGGTTGAGCTGGCCGCAAAGTCCTACGGCAGCCAGTCGGCCTTAAACGGGATCCCGGCAGCGACGATAGCAGTCTACCAGTCCACCGAAGCAAATGCCCTTGAGACAGTGGCAGCGGTGAAAGCCGAACTCAAACGGCTTGAAGAACGGATGCCTGAAGATATCGAATACCGGGTGATCCTGGACACCACCAAATATGTCTCGGCAGCCATTGATGAGATTGTCCTGACCCTGGTTCTGGTGTCTGTTCTGGTCATCGGTGTCGTCTTTCTTTTTTTGCAGAACTGGCGTGCGACCCTGATTCCGGCGCTGACCATACCTGTATCATTGATCGGGACTTTTGCAGTGCTGCTGGTTTTGGGTTACAATGCCAACACAATTTCTCTGTTTGCCCTGATTATGGCCATCGGCCTGGTGGTGGATGATGCCATCCTGGTGGTTGAAAATGTGTATCGGGTTATGCATGAAGAAGGCCTTGACGCCAAAGCGGCGGCCATCAAGGCCATGAGCCAGGTCACAGGACCGATTATTGCGACGACGCTAGTGCTCTTCGCCGTTTTTATCCCGGTTGGGTTCATGCCCGGCATCACCGGCCAGCTCTACCGGCAGTTTGCTGTGACCATGTGCACGTCGGTGCTGCTCTCGGCGATCTGTGCCTTGACGCTGAGTCCGGCCATGTGTGCCACGGTGCTGCTTCCGCCCAGACCCCATCGGTATGGTCCGTTCGCCTGGTTCAACCGCCTTCTCGAGTTGAGCCGGCGGGGTTATGTTGCGGGCTCTGCTCTGCTTATCCGGCGGCTCCTGGTCGCGCTGCTGCTTCTTATGGCCATTATCGGCAGTACCGGGTTTCTCTTTTTCCATAGTCCGAATAGTTTTCTTCCGGATGAAGACCAGGGATACTTCTTCATGAACGTTCAGTTGCCGGAGGCCGCTTCTCTTTTCCGGACCAACACGGTGATGCAAAGGGTGACCGATGATATCAAAGGGATCGACGGGGTTGAAAATGTGATCGGTGTGTCGGGTTTCAGTCTGCTGAGCGGAAACGCCGACAATGTGGGATTCGCCATAGCCATTCTTAAACCCTGGGAAGATCGAAAACGCCCCGACCTGCAGCTGGATTCGATCGTCGGGCAGGCCCAGGAAAAATTGTCTGCCATTTCAACTGCCAACAGCTTTGCATTTGCGCCACCACCCATACGTGGACTTGGCAGCAGCGGCGGTTTTGACTTCCGGCTCCAGGCCCGGGAGGGGCAGCCTCCTCAGGAACTGTTCAGCGTAGCCATGGCTCTGATGATGGCGGCCAATCAGGAACCGGCGCTGAATCGCGTCTTTACCACCTACACGGCCAACACCCCACAGATTTTTCTGAATATTGACCGCACCCGGGCCGAATATATGGGCGTGCCGGTCGGCCGAATCTTTTCCACCCTGCGCGCACAGCTGGGTTCGGCCTACGTCAATGATTTCAATCTGAAAGGCAGAACCTATCAGGTCAAGGTTCAGGCCGAAGCCCCTTTCCGCAATTCGACAGCAGATATCGAACGTCTCTACGTGCGCAGCAACAGCGGCAAAATGGTTCCCCTCAAGACGCTGGTGACTATGGAGCAGATACTCGGTCCACAGCTCGTCAGCCGCTACAACCAGTTTCCCAGCGCTCAATTCAACGGCAACGCTGCACCGGGCTTCTCAACCAGCCAGGCCATGGCAGCCATGGAGCAGGTGGCTTCCAAAACCCTGCCGCCCGGCTTCGGTTATGACTGGTCATCCATATCCTACCAGGAACGCGAAGCAGGCGGCCAGGTAGTGTGGCTATTTGTCCTGGCCTTGGTCTTTTCCTACCTTTTTCTGGTCGGCCAGTACGAAAGCTGGAACCTTCCCCTGGCAATCATCGTCTCCATCCCGGTGGCATCCCTCGGGGCCCTGGCCGGTCTGTGGGTTTTGCATATGCCGCTTTCCATCTATGCCCAGATCGGTCTGGTGCTGCTGGTCGGACTGGCCGCCAAAAATGCCATCCTGATCGTAGAGTTTGCCCAGGAACGCCGGAGGGATGGCCTGTCGGTGGTTGACGCCGCAGTGGATGGTGGACGAATCCGTTTCCGGCCGGTCCTGATGACATCGTTAACCTTCATTCTGGGAGTCGTACCGATGATTATCGCCACCGGAGCTGGAGCCGGCAGCCGCCGGG
>QJWQ01000030.1 GCA_003235325.1 Gammaproteobacteria bacterium
CTGAGTCTGATACTGACCCGAGCCGTCCCGAGGCGGGACCCCTCGACAACCCCTTTTACTACCTGGAAAACGCGCTGACGGTGTTGACCTGGGTCCGCGACCACCACGGGGACCTGTTGACCGATGGCGAGCAGGACCGGCTCCGGCAGTTCCTGATTCTGCCCAGGGCTTCACAGGGGTTGTTGGTACGGCTGGTCATGCGCACCAACATTTACTTTCGCCTGGGCAGTCTCAACTACCCTGAATTGGGTCTGTCCATCGCCGAGGCTCTTGCCCCCCTGGTCGAGGGGCGGTGGGTCGACGCCGATCCGCCCCTGTCGATAACCACCGTCGCCGCCATGTTGCGCAAACCGGAACTGGCGTCGGCCTTTACTGACGAGCTGGCTGCTGCCGGCCTCGGCAGTGGCGCCAGCAAGGCCGCCATTCAGGCCATGCTGCTGGATCGCCATGGGGGCCAGGTCCGGGAATTGCGGCACTGGTGGCCGGCGTGCCCGGACAGCCTGGTCATGCTCAACGACATGGCCCTGTTTGACCGCATTCGCCTGATGTTTTTTGGCAACCTGCACCAGGACTGGTCCGAGTTCGTGGTCACGGTCCTGGGTTATCAGAAATATGAACCTGTCGCCTTTTCCGCGTCTTCCCGCGCTTTTCGGACCCGGCACGAAGTGGATCACTACCTGGCCCTCGATGCCTGCCGGGAGCGCCTGCACAATGGCGAAGCACTGGCGTGTCTCTGGCAGGACCTGCCCGAGGCGCTCGCCGACAATGCCTGGCTCAGTCATCGCCGTGATCGCCTGCTGTTTGAATTTGGACAATGTGCCGAGCGGGCCGGTGACTGCGACCTGGCTCTGGCGGCCTACCGGACCGCCTGGACTCCGGACGCCAGGGTGCGCTATTTCCGTGTTCAGGAGAAACGTCAGCCAGCCGGGGAACTCTGGCCGCTGCTGCAGCGGGCCCGGGAGTCAGCCCAGACCGGTTCGGAGCGACGCAGTCTGGCAAGAATCTGCCAGCGGGTTGCCAAAAAGGCCCGGGTGTCCGTTGCACCCGAAGCCCCAGCCATCCCGCTGCCGGTACAGGCCCTGACCCTGGACGCCAATCCGGTGTTGTCGGTAGAACAGCAAGTGGCGGCTTGTCTCGATGGCAATCAATGCCAGTGCTTCTACGTGGAGAATATCCTGTTCAACGGACTTTTTGGTCTACTGTTTTGGCCGGCGATCTTCGCGCCGCTGCCCGGCGCTTTTTTTCATCCCTTTCAGGCCGCGCCGGCGGACCTGTACCGGGAGGATTTCGCCGCCCGCCGTCAAGCCCTGATTGATCAGGCCCTCGCCAGCCTGGCAAGCGGTGACTATCGTCAACGCATCTGGCAGTACTGGCACAGCCGGCAGGGCATCAGCAATCCTTTCGTCAACTGGTCCATCCTGACTCAATCCCTGCTGGAGCTGGCATTGGACTGTATTCCGGCGGCGCACCTGCAATCTGTATTCAGCCGTCTGCTGGGCGACCTGCGGGGCCACCGCAGCGGCTTCCCGGACCTGGTGCGCTTTTGGCCACGACGCCGCAGTTATGAACTGATCGAGGTCAAGGCACCCGGCGACCGGCTGCAGGATCATCAACGGCTGTGGCTGGAATTTTTTGTCGAACAGGGCATTGCCGCCAGTGTTTGCCAGGTCAATTGGCGGGAGCCGGTCTGAACGCCGTCGTTGAACCGGACACCACCCCGGTGGCGGTGCGCAGCCTGTGTGAGTTTGCCGCTCGCAGTGGCGATCTGGACCATGGTTTTACTCCCTCACCCTCGGCGGATGAAGGCAGGGAAGGGCATCGCGAGGTGACCCGCCGCCGACCGGAACACTACCTGGCAGAACTGCCCCTGACAGGAGTCTGCGAGGGCCTGGCGCTTCGAGGCCGGGCCGATGGTTACGATCCTGTTCAAAAGCGACTGGAGGAAATCAAAACCCATCGAGGCGACCTCTCCCGTCTCGGGGCCGGCAAGCGGGCCTTGCACCTGGCGCAACTGCGGGTCTACGGCGCGCTGCTGTGCCGGGCAGAAAATCTCTCCGGCATCGAATTGACGCTGGTCTATTACGATGTCAGCACTGGCAGTGAAACGCCGATCACGGCACAGGAGGACGCGGAATCGCTCTGGCTGTACCTGTCAGTGCTGTGCCGCAAGTACCGCCACTGGGCCGAGGCCGAGCGCGCCCATCGAGTGGCCCGGGATAGGGCGTTGACGACCTTGCGTTTCCCCTTTGCCGGCTTTCGTCACGGCCAGCGTTCCCTGTCAGAATCTGTCTACAAAACCCTGATGACCGGCGGTACCCTGCTGTTGCAGGCCCCCACCGGCAGTGGCAAGACGGTCGGCACCCTGTTTCCCGCCCTGCTGACGTTGCCGCGCCGATCCCTGGACCGGCTTTTCTACCTGACCGTCCGCATCACCGGCAGGCAACTGGCCCTCAATGGTCTGCAACAGATCATCGAGTCCCAGTCGACCCCGGTACCGTTGCGCGTGCTGGAACTCAGTGCCCGGGAACAGGCCTGCGAATATCCGGACCGTGCCTGCCATGGCGAGTCCTGCCCTCTGGCCCGGGGCTTTTTCGACAATCTGGACGCTGCCCGGGCAGAACTGACGCAACAGCAGGGCGTCCTCGACAGGAACCGCCTGCGTCAAGTGGCCCTGGAGCACCGGTTATGTCCCTATTACCTCACCCAGGAAATGGCCCGCTGGGCCGATGTGGTTATCGGCGATGTCAACCACCAGTTTGACCAGCAGGCCTCGTTGCACGCCCTGACCGTTCAGAACGACTGGCGCGTGGCGCTGCTGATCGACGAGGCCCACAACCTGATTGACCGCGCCCGGGGGATGTACAGCGCCGAGTTGTCACAGCAACGACTGCTGGCTCTGAAAAAGACGGTGCCTGCTGCCCTGAAGACAGCTTTCGAAAGTCTGGCCAGGCGCTGGCGCTCCCTGATCTCGGAAACCGGCGCCAATAAAAACTGGCAAAAACCGGCGACAGTGACCGTGCCACTCCAGAGCGTGCCCAGGTCGCTCGATGGCGCACTCCAGGGTCTGATCAGCCGCATAACGGACTACCTCGCCGAGCAGGCTGTCGACGCCCGTTTGCAGAATCTGCTGTTTGAGGCCATGGCATTCTTGCAACTGGCTCAGCAGTTTGGCGAGCACTCTGTCTGCGAACTCAGCTACCGGGGTCCGGGCACTGCCGTGCTGGCCATTCACAACCTGATTCCGGCGGACTTTTTGCGGCGGCGGTTCGAGGCCGGCCAGGCGACGGTGCTGTTTTCCGCCACGCTGAACCCCCCGGATTACCAGCGACATCTGCTGGGGCTGCCCGGGAACAGTCGCTGGCACGAGCTGGAAAGTCCCTTCCAGGCGGCACAGTTGTGCGTGCGAATTGTGCCCGGCATCAGTACCCGCCTCAGGGACCGGGACAAATCCCTGGCGCCAACCGTGAACCGTATTCTGTCCCAGTTTCAGCACCGGCCGGGCAATTACCTGGTGTACCTGAGCAGTTTTGCCTACCTGGACGCCCTGTATGATGCTTTTCAACGGGTCGGGACCGGGGTGCCAACAACAAGACAGCGGCCGGGGATGAATACTGAGCAACGCCAGGCGTTCATCGACAGTTTTAACGAAGCGGGTCAGCAGGTGGGCTTTGCCGTCCTGGGGGGTGCCTTTGCCGAGGGCATCGATCTTCCCGGCAGCCGTCTCACCGGGGTATTTGTGCTCACCCTGGGATTGCCACCCCATGACAGCCGCCACGAACAGCTCAGGGAACGGCTGCAACAGCGTTTCGGCATGGGCTACGAGTACGCCTACCTCTATCCCGGCTGCCAGAAAGTGATCCAGGCGGCGGGACGTCTGATCCGGACACCGGATGACAGCGGCATCATCGAGCTGATCGATGACCGTTTCGCCCGGGGACAGGTGAGACGGCTGCTGCCGCGCTGGTGGCCGCAGGTGGCACTGGTGGCAGGAAAGGTGGCAGGTTGAGTGAGAGAATCGGTGGGAGGAAAGGTGAGAGGAAAGGTGAGAGGATAATGGCCTAAAGGCATAGGGCTGTAAAGGCGTTGCCGATTGCCGGGACTTCCCGTGAAAAGACGAGCAGCTGTCAGTGACCGGCTGATCGGCATCCTGATTTTGGCTATCGGCTCCGGGGCCAGGACAGGAAGGATCGATTGCCGGAAGTTTCAGGATCGATCCCGCCTGTTGAAGCTGTCCGGTATACAGCCATAATGTGATCAATCCCTCCCGCTCAGGAAACTGTTATGGTCAGACTGATCGTGCTGCTTGTCGGCCTCGTCTGTGGTTCATCCTCACTGGCCACCGATGTCACTGTGCTGGCCGGCTATCAGTTCAATAGCGATGTCGAGATCAGCACCAGTGTGGGACGCCGTCCCGTTAGTTCTTCGGCACAAACCCCGGAGACGGGTTCAGAGGGTGATTCCGTGGCCATTGACGACGGTGGTGTGTACAGCCTCGGTGTCGACTTTGTGTTCAATCAAAACCAGAACCAGCGTATCGGCTTTTACCTGAGTTCCAGGCAGACCAGTTTCGAAAACAACGCCGGCCTGGTCGACCGGGACCTGAGGGTTACTCATCTGCATTTCACCGCCATGAGTTATTATCCCAGGGGTAAACTCGAGCCTTTTGTTATGGCTGGCGTGGGTGCAGGTTTTTTTGCTCCCGGGGATTCCACACTGCGAGAGGTGGCCAGGTTTTCGGCCCAGATTGGCGCCGGCACAAATTATCGCCTGAACCGGAATCTGCTGTTGCGACTAGACCTTCGCTGGTTGCCGACTTTTTTCAATGACGACAGCACGGTCTTTTGTAAGGACGGTTGTACTATCAGTCTCCGCTCTGACAGTTACACGCAGGTTCAGGCCAATGCCGGCCTGATGTTTCGGTTCTAGTGCCCACTAACAGGCTATGGCTGTTCCTGACCAGCGGTGGCCGAATGCTCAGGCTGGCTCCTGATATCAGGCAGTTGGGTATTACCACAACCATACCGATCGGCAGGCTGAGCGCAACGGCGCGTTTGGTTAATGTAGCATTCGGTTAATGAAGCTTTGGTTTAATGGAACTTTGGTTTAATGGAACTTTGGTTTAATGGAGCATTCGGTAAAAGGTGCTCTCGGTCAATGGCGACCTGATCCAGTAAGATTCGAGGAAGAGGTATACACATGACCATGGTACTGTACGATCTGGGTGACACCGCCGACCGGCCCATCAGCCCCTACAGCTGGAGAATCCGGGAATCCCTGCATCTGCTGGCTATTCCCTTCGAGGGCCGCCTGCTGAGCCTGACCGGGATTCGCAAGCAGTTCACCGGTGCGAACCGGACGGTGCCGATTTTGATCGATGGTGACAGGGAAATCGGCGAAAGCTGGCAGATCGCCGAATACCTGTCGCAACATCGGGATCCGGAGGGGCAATTGTTCGGTGGGGCCGGCGGAAAGCTTCTGGCTGCATTCGTAACCGATTGGGTCGATGCGACGGTGATGGGACAGGTTTACCGGATGATCGTCAAGGATGTCCACGACGCGCTCCATCCCGAGGACCGAGACTTTTTTCGCGCCGGCCAGGAAAAAAAGCTGGGGGCGACACTGGAAGACCTGGAAGCCGCTCGGGAACTGGTCAGGCCGACGTTCCAGACCTCGTTGTATCCGGCTCGACGGGCCATCAAATCCCGACCCTATATTACCGGCGACCACCCCGGTTTCGGCGATTTCGCTCTGCACAGCACCTTTCAGTGGTCACGCAAGGTGTCTCGTTTTCAACTGCTGCGGCCCGATGACAGGCTCAATGAGTGGATTCAGCGCATGGACGACTGGCTTGCCGGCGGTTGATGCCGGGAGGCTGTCAGGGACATGGAAAAGAGTCGGGTGGTATGCCTGCCATCCTGCTTCCGGGATTTTCCAAACCGGAGTCCTTGAAAATTAACTTTGATTCCGAACAGGGCTTTCGCCTACGCTAACAAGGCCCCGGAGCAAATCAGCCGTTTCAATCTGTTTTGGCGGTCCATCTTTTTACCGGAGACATTCCAATGCGTACAGTACTCAGTTTTTGTGAGGGACTGCCGGAAAGGCAATTCGAGCCGGACGAAGTGCTTCTGGCCGAAGGGGAAGCGGACAAGACCCTCTATGTCCTGATAGACGGAAAAGTGGACGTGCTCAAGGGGGAGACGCTGGTCAATTGCCTGACTGAACCCGGAGCTCTCTTTGGCGAGCTGGCAGTGTTGCTCGACATCCCCCACACCGCGACGGTAAAGGCGGCGGCTCCGACCCGGGTCTACATCGTCGACAGTGCCAAAATTTTTCTCCAGTCCCATCCGCACCTGACTTACCAGCTGGCAAAAATTCTGGCCAGGAAACTCAACAGCATTACCAGCTATCTGGCGGACCTGAAAAACCAGTTCGAAGACCGGAGCGACCATCTGGGCATGGTCGACGAAGTACTGGAATCACTGCTCCATGAGCAGGTCGAGGACCATCAGCCAGGTTCTGAACGTTATCCGGACAAGACTATTTTTTGAGCCAGTCCGGAAGCCCGGTGAGCTCCGCAACCGGACGCACCAGAGGTTGATCCAGCGCCACGCTTTCGGCACCGGCAATGGAAAACCAGAGTGCCATTTGTTCACCTGTATTGATGATAGTGTGCGTCGGAAACGGACCGGGTTGCCGCCCGGAATTGAAGATCCAGGTGTCGCCAATACAATCCACCCAGGAGCCACCCGGCTTGAACGGTGAGTGGTGAATGTGGCCACTGAGTACCATGTCCGGCCTGAAGCGTTGCATCCAGCTCACCAGCTGACTATCGCCAAAGTACCTGTGACCTCCCCAACTGGTGGGCGATGCATCGGGGGGCGCGTGATAGACCCAGACCCAGTGCTTCCTGGCTTTTTTGCTGTCACGTTCAAGCAGCAGGCCCACCCGGGAACATGTGTCCGGTCCATCCCACCAGGGGCAAATGGTGAACAGGGTGTCGTCGACGACGATGCTGTCGTTATCGGTGGGCACCCCGAACTGCCGCGCTCTCAAAATCCACCGGGCGTATTTTTCCCCGGCGTTATTGAAGGCATCCAGATCGTGATTGCCCGAGCAGACAAGCAGACGGGTTCGGGCACCAATTTGCCGCAGATAGGCCTGAATCACCGTGACCTGCGCCCGGATTTCGACAGCCGAGGAAATATCCAGATGATCCCCCGCGATCACAACGAGATCAAAATCCCCGGCCTCGTTTAACACCCAGTCGTATTGCTTGAGGGTGTAGTGCAGATCCGAAACCAGCAAAATCTTCACGGAATGACTCTTGTCGGGCAAAGTGCCCGGTTCAATCCGGTCAGTATTGCCTGGCTTACGCCGGGCAAGTTCCGGGTTTGATGGAATGTCTGGCACGTTGTGTCTGTAATCAACATCTTGATGGATTCCCGGCCCATAGCATTTTGTGCATTTTGCCGCAAAGGGAGTATGAGTACACAACCCGTTTAAAATATCCACTTCCCCTTACAATTATTCGACGGCCTGCAGTGGCCGGTGAGCCGTTGACCGGCTGGATTCGACCCTGGCCGCCACAAGCGGTGTAGACTGCAGGTCCGACTATCGATGACGGCGTACTGACCGGTTTCGTTCCCGGGAACCCTGTTAGGAGCCATGGCACGTTGGCATGTGGATTGCGTTCAAGTGGGAGCGGTTATTTCCCGATATCAGGTGGCAGGCTTTTTCCGTTAGCCAGTCCATGCACCGGTGCCGACAGTCTCTCCAAGAGGTCATGCATCGCCTGAGTCTCAGGCATAAGGTTATGCGGCGGTTGTGTATGGGCACGCTGGCGGCCGGAAACAACTGCCGGACGGGGCGCAGCCGGGCTGATTGTTCCGCCTATTACCTGGAATGAAGTGAGTTGTTAATGCACGAAATTACCCTGATCACCACCGTAGCCGTTAGCCTGGCGCTCGCGTTTGGTTTCGGACTGCTGGCCCACAAGCTGCGATTGCCGCCCTTGATCGGCTATCTGGTCGCCGGTGTGGTGGTCGGACTTTTCCTGCCCGGTTATGTTGCCGACGGCTCCCTGGCCAGCCAATTGGCGGAAATCGGGATCATGCTGATGATGTTCGGCGTCGGTCTGCACTTCTCGGTGGCCGATCTGTTGGCAGTGCGTCGGCTGGCAATACCCGGGGCAATCGGACAGATCGTCATTGCCACCGCCATGGGGGTAGGGCTCAGCCTCGCCTGGGGCTGGCAGCTCGGTTCCGGGCTGGTGCTCGGACTCAGTCTGTCTGTGGCCAGTACCGTTGTCCTGCTTCGAGCCCTCGAAGGGCGCAACGCCCTGACCACTGCCAACGGCCGCATTGCCGTCGGTTGGTTGATCGTCGAGGACCTGGCCATGGTGTTGGCCCTGGTGCTGCTACCGGCTCTGGTGGAGGTTCTCGGCGGAGTTGACACCGGGGACGCCCATACATCGCCGGACCAGAATCTGCTGGTCACTGTCGCCATCACCCTGGCCAAGGTATCGGGTTTCGTCGCCATTGCCCTGGTGCTGGGACCCAGGGTGCTGCCCTGGCTGTTGCGGGAAGTTGCGCGCACCGGCTCCCGGGAACTGTTCACCCTGGCCATTCTGGCAATGGCCCTCGGCATCGCCTGGGCCGCGGCGTCCCTGTTCGGGGTGTCATTCGCCCTCGGCGCATTTTTTGCCGGCGTGGTATTGAACGAGTCGGACCTCAGCCACAAGGCGGCAACCAATTCTCTGCCGTTGCAGGATGCTTTCGGGGTGCTTTTTTTCGTCTCGGTGGGGATGCTGTTTGACCCTTCGGTCCTGGTTCGGGAGCCGGCCATGGTAGCCGCAGTTATCGGCCTGATTCTGGTGGGCAAATCCGCCGTCGCGCTCGCCATTGTCCTGTTGCTGGGCTACCCGTTGGCGACCGCCCTCACGGTTGCCGCCGCCCTGGCCCAGATTGGTGAATTTTCCTTTATTCTCGGTGGATTGGGGTTGAGTTATGGCCTGCTGGACGTCGAGGGATTTAACCTGATATTGGCCGGCGCTCTGGTATCCATCCTGCTCAATCCCCTGACATTTGTCGGTGGCGATTGGCTGAGCACCTGGATCAGGAACAGGCCGGTCCTGAAGCGCCATCTTGAGGAAAACCGGGCAGAGGCTCTGGTTCAACTCCAGGCCAAACTCGATGCAGCCCATGAACAGGCCGAGCAGCGGGCTGCCGCGGGCAAGACCTTCACCCCGGAAGAACTGGCAGCCAGATTCCCCCTGTTCGCCAGCCTCAGCCCCGAGCAGCGGGAAGTCCTTGTTCTGCATTTCCAGCCCCATACTGCTGAACCGGGGGAGCGCATCATCCGGGCCGGCGATACGGCGGACGCCCTCTACCTCATCTCCAAGGGCGAGGTTGAGGTCACGGTGGACGGACGTCGGCTCAACACCCGAGGTCCGGGGGAATTTTTCGGAGAAATGGCCCTGTTGAGTGGTGACCGTCGCACCGCCGATGTCACTGCTCTCGACTACAGCCGGTTCGCGATGCTGAGCGGTCGTGACTTTCACCGGTTCCTCCGTCGCTATCCCGATATCCGGGACCATATCGCCGCTCTCGCCGCCGAGCGTTCCCGGCAGGCCGAGGCGCAACCTGCAGCCACGTCCTGAGTGACAATTTTCCCTGATGAGAAAATAATCCCTGATGAGAAAGTAATCCCGGATGAGACAATTTTACCTGATTAGACAGTGCCCTGATGACAAAACGGGAACCAGCTTCCAGATCGCACCGTATTCAAGCCACTGTCAGATGCATTGATTGCCGTTTGACCAGGTCATAACGCCGTTACTGCTAGCCTCGGGAATGACAACAATCCCGCGATTGGCAGTCACTTACCGGGTGCGGCTGAAGCCGACAGCCATCGTCAATACTTCGGCGCTTCGACGCTGAGTGTTTCCTTGACCTTGCCGCTGTCATCAACGGTGTTGAGCGTCACCGTGAAGCCCCAGAGTCGCGCCAGGTGTTTCATGACCTCTTTGGCTTCCTTGTTGAGTGGCCGGTTGCGGTGCTGGCGATACTCCAGTTCCAGGGAGCGGTCGCGGCGGTAATTGTAGTTGACGATCTGGATGTCCGGCACATTGGTGTCGCGATTGTACTGCCGGGACAGGAGACGACGCACTTCGCGGTAACCCTGTTCATTATGAATTTCCGACACGCTGAGCATGTCATCATCAGCACGATCGGCAATGGCAAACAGGTGGAATTCCCGGATCAGCTTGGGCGACAGGTACTGGGCAATAAATGACTCGTCCTTGAAATTGCGCATGGCAAAGTCCATGACCTCCAGCCAGTTGCCGCCAGCAATATCGGGAAACCAGTGGCGATCCTCGTCGTCGGGTTTTTCACAGATGCGGCGCAGGTCCCGCATCATGGCAAAACCGAGCGCATAGGGATTAATTCCGGAATAGGCCCGATGGTTATAGGGCAGCTGGGTCACCACGTTGGTGTGGGACTGCAGCACCTCGAACATAAAGCCGTCGTCCACCAAGCCCTTGTCGTAAAGGCGATTGAGCAGGGTGTAGTGCCAGAAGGTGGCCCAGCCCTCGTTCATCACCTTGGTCAGGCCCTGGGGGTAGAAATACTGGGCCACCTTGCGGACTATGCGCACGATTTCCCGTTGCCAGTCTTCCAGCACCGGCGAGTGTTTCTCGATGAAATACAGCAGGTTTTCCTGGGGTTCCTTCGGAAAGCGGCCGCTGTGCTGTTGAATATCGGTGGATTTGTCGTCGGCATCCGGCACAGTGGTCCAGATCTCGTCGTAGCGCTTCCAGTTGTGTTCTTCCCGGGCCAGGAGTCGGGCCCGTTCTTCATCCGAAGACAGGGGGGATGGGTGATGGTAGCGGTCGACACCGTGATGCATCAGCGCGTGGCAGGCGTCGATAATGTCCTCAACCGCCGTGATGCCGTAGCGCTCCTCACATTCAAGGATGTAATTGCGGGCAAACACCATGTAGTCGACGATACCGTCCGGTGTGGTCCACTGGCGGAACAGGTAGTTGCCCTTGAAGAAGGAATTGTGGCCGTAGCAGGCATGGGCGATCACCAGCCCCTGCATGGGCATGGTGTTGTCTTCCATCAGGTAGGCGATACAGGGATTGGAGTTGATCACGATCTCGTAGGCCAGGCCCTGCTGGCCCCGGCGATAGGATTCACTGTGCTGAATGAACTGCTTGCCGTAGCTCCAGTGTGGGTAACAGATGGGCAGCCCGGTGTAGGCATAGGCGTCCAGCATCTGCTCCGAGGCGATGACCTCGATCTGGTTGGGAAAGGTGTCGAGGCCAAATTCGTTGTGGGCAATATCGGCGATGGCGTCGTCGTAGGCTTCGAGCAGATCAAAGGTCCACTCGCCACCCCTGGACAGAGGGGCGATCTTTACGGGACTGGCAGTATTCATGCGGCCTCCTTGTGGAACAGGTCCCGCAGGGCCGGGTAGACTTCGCTGCGGTCAAATATTTCCGACATGGCAAAGCGTTCATCAGAAATTGCGCTGTATGCTGCCCCCAACGGTGTTGCGACGTCACTCCGGTCCGGCACTTCCACATAGGCGAAATACTGGCACAGGGGCAGGAGATGATCGGCCAGGAAAGCGCGGCTTTTCTCGACGTCAGCGCCGAAAGCATCACCGTCCGATACCTGGGCGGCGTAAATATTCCAGTCTGACGAGTCGTAGCGGCTCAGGGCAATTTCTTCCATCATCTTCAGCGCCGATAACACCACGGTGCCGCCGGTTTTGGGGTCATGAAAGAAGTCCTGTTCATTGACTTCCTCGGCATTTTCGGTGTGGCGAATAAATACCAGTTCCACACTTCGGTATTTGCGGGTCAGGAACAGGTACAACAGGATGTAGAAACGTTTCGCCAGGTCCTTCTTTTGTTCGGTCATGGACGCTGAAACGTCCATAAGACAAAACATGACTGCCTTGCTCACCGGTTCGGCTACACGGTATCTGTTGCGAAAACGCAGGTCGTAGTCGTCGAGAAAGGGCAGGTTATTCAGGCGGTCTTCCAGGGCCTCTATTTCGTCCTGAGAACCCCCGCTCGCTTTCAATTGTTCCAGCTCCCGGCGCAGGGGTGCCCCCAGGGCGATGCGCCTGGCCAGGGCGTTGCGCAATGAACGGGGAATGCTCAGGTTCATGGGCGCGCCGTTGGGGGTATAGCCGCCACGCTTGTATCGAAAGTGTTCACTTTCGCCAAGGGTGGTGCGAGCCAGGCGCGGCAATTCCAGATCGTCGAAAAAGAGATTCATGAACTCTTCTTTTGACAGGGTAAAGGTAAACTGGTCCTCTTCGCCCCCACCGTCTCCACTCTGGCCGGAGCCGTCGCCCTTACCACCGCCGCCCTGGGGTTTGGGCAGACGATCACCGCGGCTGTACTCCCGGTTGCCTGGCAGGACGAAATCCCGGTCACCCCCGGGACCCATGCCAAACTGGGGTTCGGAGATGTCCCGTACCGGGATGCCGACATCGGCGCCCTGCTCCATGTCGGTAATGGAGCGCTCGGCCACGGCATCGGTTACGGCGCGGCGCAATTGCGCCTTGTAGCGACGAATAAACCGCTGTCGATTGGAGGCGCTCTTGTTCCGGTCATTGAGTCGGCGGTCGATAATCACAAACAATCTCCACTGTGTAGCTGTCTCATCAGGATGACTTTCTCACCCTCAGGTACCATTCAGACAGCAGTCGTACCTGCTTGGGTGTATAGCCCTTGTCCACCATGCGGTTGACAAAGCTGTCGTGCTTTTCCTTGTCCTCGGCGGAAGCCTTGGTGTTGAACGAAATGACCGGCAGCAACTCCTCTGTGCTGGAAAACATCTTCTTCTCGATCACTTCCCGCAGCTTCTCGTAACTGGTCCAGCGGGGGCTCTTGCCGCCGTTCTGGGCGCGGGCGCGAAGAACGAAATTGACGATTTCGTTGCGGAAATCCTTGGGATTGGCGATGCCGGCGGGTTTCTCGATCTTTTCCAGTTCCTCGTTGAGGGTACTGCGATCGAAGATGGCCCCGGTTTCCGGATCGCGGAAATCCTCGTCCTGAATCCAGTAATCGGCAAAGGTCACATAGCGGTCAAAGATGTTCTGCCCGTACTCCGAGTAGGATTCCAGGTAGGCGGTCTGAATCTCCTTGCCGACGAATTCGGCGTAACGCACCGCCAGCCAGCGTTTGATAAATTCGAGGTAGTTGCGCCGGGTTTCTTCCGGTAACTGCTCCCGGAGAATACGCTGTTCCAGCACGTACATCAGGTGTACCGGGTTGGCGGCCACTTCGTCACTGTCGTAGTTGAATACGGCTGACAGGATTTTGAAGGCGAAGCGGGTGGACATACCCTCCATGCCCTCGTCATGACCGGCAAATTCCCGATACTCCTGATAGGACTTGGCTGCCGGGTCGGTGTCTTTCAGGCTTTCGCCGTCGTAGACCCTCAATTTGGCAAAGATGTTGGAATTTTCCGGCTCCTTTAACCGGGTCAGCACCGAGAACTGGGCCAGCATCTCCAGCGTGCCCGGGGCGCAGGGGGCTGCTGCCAGGGAACTGCCGCGCAGCAGTTTCTCGTAGATTTTCACTTCCTCGGAAACCTGCAGGCAGTAGGGCACCTTGACGATATAGACCCGGTCGAGGAATGCCTCATTGTGCTTGTTGTTGCGAAAGCTCTGCCATTCCGATTCATTGGAATGGGCCAGAATAATCCCCTGGAAGGGGATGGCGGAGAATCCCTCGGTGCCCTTGTAGTTGCCTTCCTGGGTCGCAGTCAGGAGCGGATGCAACATCTTGATCGGCGCCTTGAACATTTCCACGAACTCCAGCAAGCCCTGGTTGGCCTGGCACAGGCCCCCCGAGTAGGAGTAGGCATCCGGGTCGTCCTGTCCGTAGGATTCCAGCTTGCGAATGTCGACCTTGCCCACCAGGGTGGAAATATCCTGGTTGTTTTCGTCGCCGGGCTCGGTTTTGGCGATGGCCAACTGGTTCAGCACCGAGGGCCGGAGTTTGACCACCCGGAATCGGCTCAGGTCGCCGTTGTATTCCTTGATCCTCTTGACTGCCCAGGGAGAAGGAATGGTATTCAGGTAGCGACCCGGTATGCCGTATTCGGCTTCCAGTTGCGCACCCACCTGCTTGGCGTCGAACAGGCTCAGGGGCGACTCGTTCACCGGCGAGCCCTTCACGGCATAGATGGGGTAGGTCTCCATCAACTGCTTCAGCCGTTCGGCGATGGAGGATTTACCACCCCCCACTGGTCCCAGCAGGTAAAGCACCTGTTTCCGCTCTTCCAGTCCCTGGGCGGCGTGTTTGAAGTAGGCCACCACCTGGGCAATGACGTCTTCCATGCCATAGAACTCGGCAAAAGCCGGGTAGACGGGGATGACGCGATTGGAAAAAATGCGCGACAGCCGCGGGTCCTTGCGGGTGTCGATCAGACGCGGTTCGCCAATTGCCGCCAGCATGCGCTCCGCTGGCGTTGCGTACACCATCGGATTTTCCTTGCACAGAGCAAGGTACTCCTCCAGTGACATTTCCTCTTCCCGGGAATTAAGATAATGCTCCCGAATGTTTTCTAGAATACCCATCACAACCTCCTGCGAATGCAAGGGAAATTGCCAGGTACATGTAGAAGTGACAAAGTCAGAAGTACCTGACGTGTTTCATCAAATCTGGCCAGGCAAACAACCCCGGTCTAGGGGATCGCAACTTCGCTACCAGTTACCTTTCAACTACTTACAGCGCCAAAGCCTGAGAGAAACAGCCATCGAACCCTCGCTTTTTGATGCCGTTACAAAAGTAACTGCACAAACCATGCCCATTTTTAAAAAAATGCTTGATTGATTAAAAAAAATTTGTTTGGGGATGTGATGAGGTTCCC
>QJWQ01000008.1 GCA_003235325.1 Gammaproteobacteria bacterium
GCGAAAGCCTTAAGCCAAAGCGGTACTGTTGTAAACAAAAAAAAGCGGTGTCCATGGACACCGCTTTTTTTTGGTGAAGCGAAGGTGTGACCTTCTTCATCAAACGAAAAAAGGCCTGCATTGCTGCAGGCCCTTGATTTCAAAATGGTCAGATTTTCGATGATGGCGGTAAAAGCCCCAAGTGCCACATCAACCATTAATGCTTGGCGGAGGGACAGGGATTCGAACCCTGGGTACCTCTCGATACGCCGGTTTTCAAGACCGGTGCTTTCAACCGCTCAGCCATCCCTCCAAACGAAGGCGGTGATTATACAGCCCCCTAACAAGCAGGCAAGTAGCGCAATCCATTATTACGCATCGGCTAGTATTTAAAAACGCCGCCTCGAATTGATCTCAATACCCGCAATTCAGGCTGTAGCCGGGCAATTTCAGTGCTTATCCATTGCATGTTTAACCCGCGGATCATTAGCCGGTCGGACCACTGTCACCGGTACGATCTCCAGGGGTGCCGGTTTCCTGGTATCAAGTGGTGGAGAAGTCGGTTGTTGCCTGGTGACAGTTTTAATCTCGACAGCAGCAACCTTGACCGGGTTCACGCGCGGATCATTGGGTGGCCTGGTAAGCGCTTTTCTTTCAGTTTTACTGGCGTCAGCATCGAGATCAGTTGACGCCACGAATGGTTCCCGAGTCACTGTTTCCTGGTCGTCGGAATCCTGGCTAATTTCCAGACCGGGGGGGGTGTTACCGGCAATTTCCTCGTTGCTGGTCTCTTGTTCGGAGGTTGCATCCAGAGACAGTTCTTCCACAGGATGTTCCATTTCGTGGAGTTCAGCTGCGCGCCTCTCACTCGCGTGCTCCTCACTCGTGTGCTCCTCATTTGCATGGCTTGCATCTGAGGGGCTCACTTGCTGAGCATTTACTTCGGAATCAACCTCTGGTGTTTCGCCTTCCGGCTCCGAGCCTGTAAGCGGAGGAGTTTGTTCGATGGTGGCTTCCACCTTGAATGTTTCAACAGAGCTGGCGGTTACAGCCGGTTGGTCCGGTGTCAATGACTGTGCCACTGGCGCCGGTTCCGGGGAACTCTCCGTGGTTATAGACGTTGTGGCGAACATATCTCCGGCTTCGGCCTGAAATTCAATGTCAGCAGTTGTGCCGACGGGTAGCTGATCTTTCCCTGTTTCGGTATTTGGTGCTTTTTCTACCACACCTTCATCCACCACACCTTCATCTGCCACACATTCTTCAACAACAGCTTCGGCTTCGACACTTTCGGCATCGGTAGACACTCTCCCTTGTGGGATAGCATCACCACCACCATCGAATTCCATTGCAGCTTGGATGCCGCCGTCAATGCCAGTTTCATTTTTGGGCTGGTCCTCGACAATGATCGTATCTGTTTCGGTGTCCGGAGCAGGAGTAGATGCAATGATGCCTGTTTCAGCTTCGGCTTCCCCATCCTGTGGCAGAACCTGTATCGGCTCTTGCTGTACGGGTGCCTGTGATTTGGTTTGGCGCATTTGCTCCCTATCCATCGAAATGATTTCAGCGGCCTTGAGCGTTACCGGTATCGACGCAGGCTCAACTGTTTCGGCAAGTGCATTGCCAGCACTTACCGTAATATCTTCAGAACGAACATCGGTTTCACTGGATGCGGTAACCGAAGCTTCACTGCCGGCGGGCTGACTGGCTGTGATATCGCTGACAGTCTGCTCCGGAATTGCCGAGTCCGCAGCCTCTAATCCGGCCGTGGCCAGTAATTCAGCGGGCACTTCTCGACGTTCACGCTTGCGGCGCGGGTCGCGGCGTTTGTCACTGGTCCTCTGAGGTGGACGAGTAGAGTCAGATGCAGCGGTATCCGCAGTCTGTTCGGGTGCCTGGACAGGTCCTGCTTCTATTTCGGACACTTCCACGTCTGCGTCCCGGGGCTGAGTATTCTCCGGCCGCTGACGCCGGCGATTTGGTCGTCGACGGTCCTGTTGTGGCTTTTGGCCTGAAACGGCCTGGTCGCTGCTGGCGCCGGATTGTTCAGTATCCCTGTCAGTGCTTCTGCTCCTGTTATTGCGTCTATTTCTGTTGCCCGCCTGAGAAGAGGTACGCCGGGCCTGGGGTTTGGCCCTTTGCTCGCCGATTTCAGCTTTGCTGCTGCCGGATGTGCCGACAGCCTGGGGCTCTTTGACTGGTGCCTGTCCAAAAAGCAGTGCAAATAGCCGCTGCAATAATCCAGGTTTTTCCTGTTCCACGACCTTGGCCACTTCTGCCACCGGCTTGGGGCGGGGGGTTGGGGCCGGGGATGCAGGGGGCAGCATCTGCACTGCCGGTACAGGAGCGACCGGCATCTTTTCCGGTTTAATGATGTCTACAGTATGCTCGGCAACGATGTTCTCTGCCAGTTCATGACTTTCAAGGTTCTCTGCCTCGTCCTGCACTCGTATTCTCTGGACCTCGAACTGTGGGGTTTCCATGTTCAAATTGGGCAGGATCATGACCTTGAGACCGTTGCGCCTTTCGATATCATGAATTTCACGTCGTTTCTCATTGAGCAGGAATGTGGCGACGGGTACCGGCGTGATGGCCCGGATTTCAGCGCTGTACTCCTTCTGCGCTTCTTCTTCAACCAACCTCAGTATCGATAGCGCCAGTGATCGGGTACCACGAATCGTTCCCTGGCCACTGCAGCGGGGGCAGACCTTGAAAATGGTTTCCTCCAGGGATGGGCGCAGTCTTTGCCGAGACATTTCCAATAATCCGAATCGGGAGATCTTGCCCACCTGGACCCGTGCCCGATCGAGATCAAGGGCCTTGCGCATGCGGCTTTCCACTTCCCGCTGATTCTTGCTGGCGGACATATCGATAAAATCGATCACTATCAGACCGCCAACATCCCTGAGCCGCAATTGCCGGGCAATTTCATCCGCAGCTTCAAGGTTGGTTTGGGTGGCTGTCTCCTCAATATCACCACCCTTTGTGGAGCGGGAGGAATTGATATCGATGGAGACCAGCGCTTCGGTTACGTCGATAACGATGGAGCCGCCGGATGGCAGTTTCACTTCTCGTTGAAAAGCCGTTTCAATCTGGTTTTCGATCTGGTAGCGATTGAACAGGGGGATGTCATCCTGGTAGAACTTGACCTTGCTCTGGAAAGTCGGCATCACCTGTTGAATAAACGCCGCAGCCAGATTGTAGGCATCCTGACCGTCGATGATAACCTCGCCAATATCGGGGCGGAGGTAGTCTCGAATGGCCCGAATAATGACGTTGCTTTCCTGAAACAGGAAGTGCGGCGCTCGGGTCTGGTTGGCCTCGTTTTCTATCGTGGTCCAGAGGTGCAGGAGGTAGTCGAGGTCCCATTGCAACTCTTCGGCGGAGCGACCGATGCCGGCAGTACGAACAATGGCACCCATGCCCTCCGGAATATTGAGGTCCCGCAAGGCCTCGCGGAGTTCGACCCGTTCATCGCCTTCGATCCGACGTGAGATGCCTCCGGCCCGGGGGTTGTTGGGCATCAATACCAGGTAGCGGCCGGCAAGGCTGACAAAGGTAGTCAGGGCTGCACCCTTGCTGCCCCTTTCTTCCTTTTCAATCTGGACGACAATTTCCATGCCTTCACTGACGACATCCTGAATCCGCAGTCGACCCTTGGTGTCGGTGGCCTGCTTCTTGAAGTACTGCTTTGAAATTTCCTTGAGGGGCAGGAAGCCGTGTCGCTCCGCTCCATAGTCGACAAAAGCGGCTTCAAGGCTGGGTTCAACCCGGGTTATTTTACCCTTGTAAATGTTGGCCTTTTTCTGCTCACGGGTTCGATTTTCTATATCCAGATCGTACAGTCTTTGACCGTCGACCAGTGCCACGCGCAACTCTTCAGGTTGCGTGGCATTGATTAACATGCGTCTCATAGGGTTTTTTCCTTCAAGTGCCAAGATGAGCCGAAAGCACCGAAAGAGGAGAGGGGACAGGTCAGACTGTGGGATTCTTCAACAGGGTAAGGCTGCCACACCGGGCGATGCCTGGTGAGCATATCCAAAGCAGGTTGCCAGTCTGATTACTGGAACCTTGGTATTGTAGAGTTTTAAGACGCCACGCGGCGTCAACCACGGACACCGGAAATATAGAGGAACGGGTTCAGCGTTATGTGCCGCTCTCGGGCGGTCTCTCTTTACCCCGATGTTCTGAAACCTTTATCTTTAGCTACTCTTGCGACAACCTCTGCGACCTTGGCGGGGTTGTAACAGGCATCTGTCCTTGTATGATTGAGGACAGATGCACCGGTAATTTTTAATAGTTGGCGAGTGTTAACGCCATTTCGCGGTGCCCATAAGGGGCGGTGCCATTGTCAATTTTGACTGGCATGGAGCCCCGGAGCAAAGCCTGCGGACTATAACAGGGAATCCTAAGCCCTTCAATTGAAAGGTTATGGTCCCGGAAGATTTTGAAGGTGCGACGGCAACTGCTAGAATCCGCCTCTTTGTTCAGAAACCCGCCATGATTCCCGAACTCCCGCGAAGACACGCCACGTCATCTGTCAATTCCGATGTGGCAGCCACTGACTTGTCCGAAGTATCGGCGCCGGCAGTCAGCACGGTTCGAATCGATGAGGCGGAGGCCGGCCAGCGAATCGACAATTACCTGCTGGCCCGGCTCAAAGGTGTACCCAAATCCCGCATCTACCGACTGCTGCGCAAGGGTGAGGTGCGGGTCAACAAGGGCCGGGTCAAGCCGGAATATCGCCTGGCGGGTGGCGACCTGCTCAGAATTCCGCCGGTAAGAGTCAGCGACAGGGTACCGGACCCGGCACCGGGTATGGGGCTGAGGCAGCATCTCGCCGGGAGTGTTCTGATCGAACTGGATTCGATGCTGGTGATCAACAAGCCCGCGGGACTGGCGGTACACGGTGGCAGCGGTGTCAATTTGGGATTGATTGAAGCCCTGCGACAATGTCGCCCCGATGACCGTTTTCTGGAATTGGTGCACCGACTCGACAAGGAGACGTCCGGCTGTCTGATGCTGGCGCGAAAGCGAAGCGCACTGCGACACCTCCAGCAACAACTGCGTGAAGGCCGTGTGCAAAAAATTTATCAAGCCCTGGTGGCGGGGGATTGGCCCCGGGGTGTGACGACGGTGGATGCGCCCCTGCGCAAGGACACCATGCAGTCGGGCGAGCGTATCGTAAGGCCAAATCGGCAAGGCAAGAGGGCGGTGACTCACTTTCGGGTGCTGCAAAGATTCGGTTATGCCACCCTGGTTGAAGTCGAACTGGAAACGGGGCGCACCCACCAGATACGGGTTCACAGCCAGCTTGCTGGCCATCCCCTGGCTGGTGACGAAAAATACGGAGACTCTGTCTTTAACCGGAAGGTTCAGGACCTGGGATTGAAACGACTGTTTCTGCACGCGAAGCGATTGAGTTTCCTGGCACCGGAAGCTGCCGATGTGCTGGAAGTCGAGGCGCCCCTGGCGGAGGATCTGCAAAATTTGCTGAAACGAATGGTGGACATGAGATGACCCGGTTATTGATTTTCGACTGGGATGGAACGCTGTCCGATTCCCTGGCTCGTATCGTTGAATGCCTGCAACTGGCGGCCCGGGATGTGGATATGCCAATACCCTCCGTATCCGCTTCCAGGGACATAATAGGGCTTGGCTTGCAAGAAGCCCTGGCGACGCTGTTTCCAGGTATAAGTGATGCTGCCATTGACAGGCTTCGGGAAAGTTATTCAGGGCACTTCCTCAGCCAGGACGCTGCTCCCGCGCCGCTTTTTCCCAACGTGATGGAAACCCTGATTCGCCTCGAGGAAGCGGGATACCTGCTGGCCGTAGCCACGGGTAAAAGTCGCAGGGGGCTGGATCGCGTGCTCAGGGCCCAAGGACTTTCGGGATTTTTTCACGCCAGCCGCTGTGCCGATGAAACCGCGTCAAAACCGAATCCGCTGATGGTTGAAGAGTTGCTCGATTTCCTCGACGTCCAACCCGAACAGGCGGTGGTCATTGGTGATACGGAATACGATATGGAAATGGCCCGTCAAGCGGGGGTGCCAAGGATCGGCGTCAGTTATGGCGCTCATAACGTCGAGCGACTGTACCCCTATGATTTGCAGGGTTGTCTCGATTACTTCCCTCAGATATTAGAATATTTAAACAATAAATAACAATATGATACGTTGTTTATCTCAGATGAATTCCAGGTCTTGCGCGCTCAACAGGCGACGCAGGGCGATCAGTGGCAGGCCAATGAGGGCGGTGGGATCCTCGCTACGCAGGGCCTCGAAAAGTACGATGCCGAGGCCCTCTGCCTTGAAGCTGCCGGCACAATCGAATGGACGCTCAGACTCCAGGTAATGTCTTATCTGAACGGGGGTCAATTCCCGAAACCGGACTTCGGTGAGAACAGACTCGCCGGAATGTTCACCGGTGGCGCTGTTTAACAGGCAGACGCTGGTGATAAATTGCACTGTCCTGCCGGACTGTTTGCGCAACTGAACTTCAGCGTTGGCCAGGGTTGAAGGCTTGTTCAGTATCTTCCCGTCCAGGCTGGCAACCTGATCCGAGCCGATAATCAGATGGTTGGTGTAGATCCTTGACAGCACCAGCGCCTTGGTGGCCGCCAGCCGCGGGGCCAGTTGAGCAGGGCTTTCGCCTGGAAGTACCGTTTCGTCAATAGCCGGGCTGGCCTGAACGAAGTCCGGCGTCAGGCGTTGTAAAAGTTGTCTTCGATAGGGGGATGAAGACGCGAGTACCAGCGGCAATGTCACTAATTCAGATCCTGCGGGCAAAAATTTGGCAACAGCGACAATCTTCAACCATATTTCTTTGACAGTTCAATAGCATATCCATAGAATTGCGCGCCTATGTCGGTACCCCCATCGAAAATAGTTCTCCCGCGCTATATTGATCCTCGAAAGCTGGTGCTTCAGGGCGCAAAACTGGCCGGTCAGGTGCCTTCAGGGGCTATGCCCCGGCTGGCTTCGGTTGTAGCCGACATCCAGAGCGATGCTGTAGCTGAGCTGGAATTTGACCGGGACGAACAGGGCCGGTACCTGGTGTCGGGGACTGTTAACATTTACGTGGCGCTGAAATGCCAGCGTTGCCTGGAAAACCTGGACTCGGAGTTATCCGCCCGATTCAGATTGGCAGTAGTCTGGACCGAGGAACAAAGTCGACAACTGCCTGAGCAAATCGATCCCTGGATTGTTGATGCGGATTCTGCCGACCTGGCTGGGCTTCTTGAAGAGGAGTTGCTGCTGGCGTTGCCGATTGTCAGTTTTCACCGGGAATCGGAATGCGCAGCCGCCATCGGCTATTCAACCGGCGAGCCAGCCGAACCGGCGGCAAACCCGTTCAGCGTGTTGAAGCAATGGAAAAAACCCGGTTGATTCGAATCCGGGAACAGAATTTAACCTTATCTATCAGGAGAGCAAAATGGCTGTACAAAAGAGTCGTAAAACTCGTTCAAAACGCGGAATGCGCCGGGCGCATGACAGCCTGAGCGGACCGACCCTGTCCGTGGACAGCATCACCGGCGAAAAGCACCGTCGTCACCAGATGACGGCGGATGGATTTTATCGTGGTCGCAAGGTCATTGAGAGCAACGACGAATAACCAGGTTTGGCTGACGATCTAACAGTTTCAATTGACGCCATGGGCGGGGATGCCGGGCCCCGCCTTACAGTTCCCGCTGCAGTCAACAGTCTGCAACTTCAACCGCATCTGAGCATCATCCTCTTCGGTGATTCGGAACAGATCAACGGTTTCATGCCACCACTGGCCACACCTTTGGCTGAGCGATTGCGAATCCATCACTGCAGCCAGGCTGTGGATATGGAGGAGAAGCCGTCGTCAGCTTTGCGTGGCAAGCGCCAATCCTCCATGTGGCTTTCCCTACAAGCTATTGCTGACGGTGACGCCTCAGCCTGTGTCAGCGCCGGCAATACCGGTGCGTTGATGGCCATGGGCATGGCGACCCTGGGTTTGTTGCCGGCCATCAATCGTCCCGCCATCTGTACGTCTGTGCCTACCTTGGGTAGAAAAGCCTATCTGCTCGACCTTGGGGCAAATCTCGAATGCAGCGCCGATCAACTGTTCCAGTTCGCCCTGATGGCTTCATTGCTGGTGTCCAGTCTTGAAGGAATCACCGCCCCGGTTATCGGCCTGCTTAATGTCGGCCATGAACATTCCAAGGGACACCCGGTGGTCAGGGAAGCCGCCGAACTGATGGCCGGTGACAAATCGCTCAACTTTCAGGGTTTTGTCGAAGGCGACGCCATTTATAAAGGTGGCTTCGATGTGGTGGTATGTGATGGCTTTGTCGGAAACGTCGCATTGAAATGCAGTGAGGGTGTGGCCCGCATGATCGGTACCCTGATGCGGCAATCCCTGGCCGGTTCTTTCACTGGCAAACTGGCTGCATTGTTGGGCAGGTCGGCTTTGCGAAAATTGCAGGAACGCATCGATCCCGCACGTTACAATGGCGCCAGCTTTCTGGGTCTGAATGGTGTTGTGGTCAAAAGTCATGGCGGTTCGAGTCAGCGAGGCTTTGAGCGGGCTATCGAGGTGGCAATGGATGAGGCAGCTCGTGATGTTCCAGGGTTGATAAGGGCGCGACTTAACAGGCACAATTCGCCATAATAAAAAATAACTATTAAAATAACCGGACCAAACACACTAATAATAAGACGGGTATCCCAATGCAGAAAGACAACCTCGCTTTTGTGTTTCCAGGGCAGGGCTCACAGAAAATTGGCATGCTGGCAGAGCTTGCCCCTCGTTTTCCCCTGATCGAAGCCACTTTTTCACAGGCCTCTGAAGTACTTGGCTACGATCTCTGGGACATGGTCCAGAATGGCCGGCAGGAGGACATCAATCTTACTGAACGCACCCAGCCGATACTGCTGACGTCAAGTGTCGCCCTCTGGCGGGTCTGGAAAGAGCAGGCCGGCGCCGATCCCGCCGTCATGGCAGGCCACAGCCTCGGCGAATGGTCGGCACTGGTGAGTGCCGGCATCGTTGATTTTGCTGACGCTGTCAATCTGGTGCGTCTGCGCGGAGCCTACATGCAGGAAGCTGTTCCGGCGGGACTGGGCGCCATGGCAGCCATTATCGGCCTTGATGATAATACGATAATTTCGGTCTGTGAGCAGGCAGCACAAGGGGAAGTCGTTGCGCCTGTGAATTTCAATTCACCGGGGCAAGTGGTGATTGCCGGGCACGCAGTGGCCGTGGACAGAGCCATCGAAGGCTGCAAGGCGGCGGGGGCCAAGCGCGCCATGCCGCTGCCGGTCAGTGCACCATTTCATACTTCGCTGATGCGCCCTGCTGCCGATCGCCTGGCACAGCATATTCAGACCGTTGAATTCAGGGCCCCGACTGTTCCTGTCGTTCACAATGTCAACGCCTCAACAGAATCTGATCCGGGCGTCATCAGGAACCTGATGATTGAACAGATTTACAGCCCGGTGCTCTGGGTGGACTGTGTCAATACCCTGGTAAAAATGGGTGTCGACACGGTGGTTGAATGCGGTCCGGGCAAGGTCCTGAGTGGTCTGGTGAAGCGGATTAATCGCAACATTAATGCCCTGGCAACAGAAGATAGCGCCAGCTTCGACGGGGCAATGGCAAATTCATAACAAAGGGGAATCAACATGAGTATTGCGGGTAAGGTTGCATTGGTCACCGGCGCCAGTCGAGGTATAGGGGCTGCAATCGCAGACAGACTGGGAGCCGATGGCGCCATCGTGGTCGGAACTGCCACCTCTGATTCCGGCGCCGAAAAAATCAGTGCCAGGCTGGCTGAAAATGGAATTCAGGGTCGGGGCATGAAACTGAACGTTACGGATACTGAATCCGTGGTCAGTGTTCTCAAGAGTATCGAGGAAAAATTTGGCACACCGGTCATTCTGGTGAATAACGCCGGAATCACCAAGGACAACATCCTGATGCGGATGAAAGACGAGGAGTGGTTTGATGTCATCGATACCAATCTCAATGCCATCTACCGACTTTGCAGGCACAGTATTCGCGGCATGAGCAAGGCTCGCTGGGGCAGGATCATTAACATCAGTTCTGTGGTGGGCGCCATGGGGAATGCCGGACAGTGCAATTACGCGGCTACCAAGGCTGGTGTCGGCGGCTTTGCCCGGGCACTGGCGAAGGAACTCGGATCAAGAAATATCACGGTCAATACCGTGGCGCCCGGGTTTATCGACACCGATATGACCAAGGAACTGGCCGAGGATCACAGGCAACTCATGCTCGCGCAGATCCCCCTGGCCCGTCTGGGTCAGCCGGAAGAGATCGCCTCGGTTGTTTCATTCCTGGCCGGTGAAGGTGGCGGTTACATCACCGGAGAGACGATTCATGTCAACGGCGGCATGTATATGGCGTAATAGAAGCAATAGATAGATTGCCCACTTTTTTTATAAAAGCGGTTACGAAGATATGATTTTGGGGTAAAATCCCGCCTCGAAGCCTAGTGTTATCAGGGTGTTTAAACGTTACCGGGTTTCCAGTGCCGGAACAGAATAACGAAAATCTCTATAAACAGGAGTAATTTGCATCATGAGCAGCATCGAAGAACGCGTTATCAAAATGGTTGCCGAGCAACTGGGTGTAAAAGAAGAAGATGTAAAACCGGACTCATCCTTTGTGGAGGATCTGGGGGCTGATTCCCTTGACACCGTTGAGCTGATCATGGCTCTTGAAGAAGAATTCGATACTGAAATTCCCGATGAAGAGGCTGAGAAAATCAGCACCGTCCAATTGGCTGTTGATTACATCAAGAACAACCTCAGCTGATTTAACTGTTGTCACTGAAAACAAAGCCGCTCCTGACCAGGAGCGGCTTTGTTTTTGCCACCCTGTGTTAGCGATGCGTGTTGACGGATAAAATTTTATTCGCCGAAGCGCAGCCCCATTGTCCGCAAAATTGATCTAGACCTGTAAATCTGCGAGCACCTGGTGCCAGTTGATTGCCGATGATGAGTGGCGTACTCACACATATAAATGGTATTGCCGCTACAGAAATAAGTGTCAATGACCGAGGATTTATGTACGGTCACGGTCTTTTCGAGACCATGCGCCTGGCTTCCGGCGACATACCCCTAATCAATTACCATCTGGATCGTCTGCTGACTGGCGCACGAAAATTAACTATTCCCCTGGATGCCGGCATCGTGGATGACTATATTTCCGGATTTCTGGCAGACTGCAACGAAAATGGCGTAGTCAAACTGACCGTTACTGCCGGGGCCGGGCAAAGGGGCTACCGACCGTCCAATACCCAAAGGGCAAATATCATTTTGCAGTGGTTCGCCGAACTTGATCCGGTCGCCGAAATCCGGTTACAGGTCTGTGCTCACCGATTGCCCGAAAACCCGGCATTGGCGGGCATCAAGCACCTGAACCGACTGGATCAGGTTTTGGCCAGTCTCGAACTGGAATATGAGCGGGGTATATCGATCCGGGATGGTCTGTTACTCGACGCAAAGGGCAATGTTATCGAAGCCTTGAGCAGCAATATTTTTTGTCTTGTCCAGGGCCGGTGGTTGACGCCGGACCTGGCCTGCTCCGGTGTGGCAGGAGTCATGCGACAGTTCCTGATAGATGAAGTCATCCCTGCAGCACGGTCTGGTTCTGCACCGGTGGACGTTACACGGATTGAGTTAACGACTCTGGCAAGCGCCGATGAGATATTTATTTGTAATGCAGTCCGCGGCATAACGGTTGTCAGAGCACTTAATGACGAAAACGGCGTTGAACTCGCCGCGTGGACAGAGACACCCGCGACCGGGGGGGTCAGCCGACACCTGGAAAATCGACTGCCGTGCTTTCGCGCTTGAATCGAAGGCTCTTTCTACTACTATTTTCCCTGGTTGTTATTGGCCTGGGCAGCACTGTGTTGTGGCTGCAGGTATCACTGAACCGACCCCTGAACATTGACGAGGCTGGCTATCGGCTTGATGTCGAGCGCGGTGGTTCGTTATCCTCCCTGGCCCGAAAACTGGCCGAGGAAAAAATTATTGAACAGCCCTATGCCCTGTTGCTCCACTCTCGCCTGACTGGCAACAGGCCCATTCGTCGCGGAGAATACCTGATCGCAGCCGGTGAGACCGCAAGATCTCTGTTGGAGAAACTGGTGGACGGGCAGGTCATTCACTACCAGGTTACTTTTCCGGAAGGTAAAACCTATCGCCAGTGGCTCGGGATACTTGCCATGGAGGAACCCCTGGTCAGCGTTACCAGGGATGAACTGGACGAATTCAACCAGTCACTGCCTCCCCAGAGTGACGGCAATCCCGAGGGCTGGCTTTTCCCTGATACCTACTCCTATATCAGAGGCGATAATGCGCTGAATATTCTGTCCGTCGCCAGGGAGCGTATGGTCGAGGTGCTGGCCGAGGAATGGCAAAATCGGGACCCCGGGTTGCCCTATGATTCGGCTTACGAGGCACTGATCATGGCCTCGATCATCGAGAAAGAAACCGCTTTGCCCGAAGAGCGCGGCCGAATTGCCGGCGTTTTTGTGCGCCGGTTGCAGAAGGGCATACGCCTGCAAACTGACCCCACTGTCATTTATGGTCTGGGGGACAGCTACCGGGGCAATCTGAAAAGGTCTCACCTGGCCCAGTCCGGTCCCTACAATACCTATCGGATCCAGGGATTGCCGCCGACACCTATTGCCAATCCGGGGCTGGCATCGATACGAGCGGCACTGCACCCGGAACCCGGCGACAGCCTGTATTTCGTTGCCAGGGGTGATGGCAGCCATGCCTTCTCGGCCACGCTGGAGGATCACGAACGAGCGGTGAGACAGTACCAACTAAACCGGCGTCCGGATTACCGTTCAGATCCCGCACCCAAATAGGTCAGCACAATTCCGGGGCCAGTCAACACCGGAAAGTAAACGTTAACTCCGGTCAGTCTTAACCGGCCGACAATGCACCGGCAATAGAAGGCAGCGGCTATGCCAGGAAAATTTATTACCGTAGAAGGGGGTGAGGGTGTCGGCAAGAGCACCAATATCCGCTTTATCAGCGATTGGCTGGCTCAACAGGGCATAGACCATCTCTGCACCCGGGAACCCGGGGGCACGCCCTGCGCCGAGAAAATCCGGGAATTACTGCTGGCTCACCACGAAGAAGAGCTGGATGCCACGGCGGAACTGCTGCTGATTTTTGCCGCCCGGGCCCAGCATCTGAACCGGGTGATAAGACCCGCCCTTGAATCCGGGCGCTGGGTACTATGTGACCGCTTCACCGATGCTACTTATGCCTACCAGGGCGGTGGCCGAGGTATCGACCGCGACAACATAGCGCTGCTTGAAAACCTGGTGCAGGGTATGCTTCGGCCCGGCATGACACTGATCCTGGACATTGATCCCGAACTGGGCATGACAAGGGCTGCCCGGCGAGGTGAACTTGACCGGTTTGAACGAGAGCAGGCAGGCTTTTTCGACAAGGTCCGCTCCACCTACCTGGAACTGGCCAGGGCGACACCGGACCGGTACCGGGTTATTGATGCTTCCGCAGCCCTTGATCAAGTGCAGCGTGATATCGCTGCCGTTTTGACTGAATTGCTTTGATAATGACAATGATCAAAACAACCATTGACAACATTTGCCAACGGAATTTTCGAGGCGTTTTCGATCGTGTCCACTAGTGCCGGTCAGGATTCCGCGACTTCTCATGGCAACATGCAAATCACGCCGCTACCCTGGCAGGAGGGGCACTGGCTGGAGCTTGACCGGCTGATTTCAATCAGCCGCACGCCCCACGCCCTGATGCTTGTCGGCCCGGAGGAAATCGGCAAGTTGCGGTTCGCCCGGGCCCTGGCCCGGCGATTGCTGTGCACAGAGCCACGGGATACCGTGGCCTGTGGTCGCTGCAAGCAGTGTCAACTGTCCCTGACCGGCAATCACCCGGACATTTTCAATCTTTGCCCCGAAGAACCCGGCAAGGCCATCAAGGTCGATGCCGTTCGCGAGCTTGCGGAATTTGCCGCAAAAACTGCGCAACAAGGTGGCTGGCGTGTTGCCCTGATATACCCGGTGGAAGCGATGAATATCAATGCCGCCAATGCTTTTTTAAAGACGCTGGAAGAACCCGGGAAATCGACCCTGTTAATTCTCGTCTGCCACCAACCCGGTTCGGTCTTGCCCACCATTCGCAGTCGATGCCGTCTGCTGACCTTTCCGATGCCGCCACGGCGGTCCGCGCTGCCATGGTTGCGTACCCTGGTCGGGAACGAGGATGAGTTGGCACAGCAATTACTGGACCAGGCCGGCGGCAGGCCCCTGAGAGCCTTGCGTTTTCACGAAAGCGACCTGGACCAGAAATTCAGGCAATTCACCACAATCATTGCCGATCTGGAGAACGGAGCCCAATCGGCGATCGCGGTTGCCCGGCAGATGCAGGGATTACCGGAAACCGAAGCACTGGAGTGGTTGCAACAACATGTCTACAGGGCGATTTACAACCGGGCCGGCCGGGACATTTCCGGTACGCGCCTGGCATTTCTGTTTCTGGACCGACTGACCAATACCCGGCGTCTGATGCTCAGCACCGCCAATCCCAATCGGCAGTTTCTGTGGGAAGAATTGTTATTGGACTGGCGTGCGGTATTAGACACTGACAGAGCCTGAAGCCTGTGCTAACCTTCGCCGTTATTTATCGACCACGGAGATAATTGGGCAGTGATGAAATCCATTGGCGGTGGTTTGCGCAACGGTATCCTCAATATCAGCATCAAGGATGTCAATGAACTCTATGCCTGTTACATGCCCTTTATTTCCCACGGAGGGCTGTTTATTCCGACACGAAAACAGTACATGCTGGGTGACGATGTTTTCGTCCTGCTGGATCTGATGAATGAGCCGGAGAAAATCCCTTTATCCGGTAAGATTATCTGGTTGACGCCCAAGGGCGTTACCAACAACCGCAAGCAGGGCATTGGTGTTCAGTTTGCCGACGACAGCTCCATGCTGGTAGCCAGAATCGAAACCTATCTGGCCGGCATGCTGAAGAGTGACAGGCCGACCCATACCCTCTGAGTTCATTACAATCCGTGCTGGTAGACTCCCACTGCCATCTTGACCATATTGATCTGTCGGCCTGGCAAGGCTCGCTGGACAGGTTGCTGGAGGCTGCAAGAGAGCGAGGCGTGGGCGGATTCATCAGTGTCGGCGTCGATCTTGAGTCCTCCTCCAGATTGTTGCAATTGCCCGGCCGGTTCGCCGACGTGGCGGTTACAGTGGGTGTCCACCCCCTGCAACGGCAACAGCAACCGTTGCCGGAGGTCGAGACACTGGTGGACCTCGGCAGCCGTGTCGGGGTGGTGGCAATCGGAGAAACCGGACTCGACAATCATTACAGCGCCGAGACCGCCGACTGGCAGAGAGAAAGCTTTATTCGCCACCTGCGAGCCGCTGGAACCCTGGGAAAACCTGTCATAGTCCATACCCGACAGGCCCCTGAGGAAACCCTGGACCTGATTCGAGCCCACGGTGATAGTGAAAGCGGCGGGGTTCTGCATTGCTTTACCGAGGACTGGGCCACGGCCAGTGCTGCCATGGACCTGAATTTTTATATTTCGTTTTCCGGCATTATTACTTTTCGCAATGCCTCGAAGCTGAGAGAGGTGGTCAAAAAAATGCCCCTCGACAGGCTGTTGCTGGAGACTGATTCACCCTGGCTGGCACCCGTACCTCACCGGGGTAAACAGAATGAACCACAGTATGTGGTTGAGGTTGCGAAGGCGGTGGCTGAGCTCAAGGGCATCAAACTTGAAGAGATCGCCAGTGTCACCACGGCCAATGCCAACCGGCTGTTTGGCCTGAACTTTGGCCCGAACTTTGGCTAGGACACCGTAAATTAAGACTCCCGGCTGGTTGGACAAGCCTGATCCGGCACTCATAGCCACCACCGTTGCCGGCTCACCCGTCGTCACCGATCTCGCTGAATGCTTCACCCCGGTAAAATCATGGAGGCCGCTCAAGTGACAGCCAAATCCTCTGAAAACGATAACAGTGAATCTGCCGGTACCGGCATCATTGTCCGCACCTTTCCGGTCGGTCCCCTGCAATGTAACTGCAGTATCATCGGCGACGCGCTGACGCGCCGGGCCATTGTGGTCGATCCCGGTGGCGATGCCGACAAAATCATGGGCCTGATCACAGAGTTGGGTCTGTCCGTAGTCGCCATCGTCCACACCCACGCCCACCTGGATCATATCCTGGCTGCCGGCGATATTCGCCGGGCTACCGGGGCGCCCATCCATTTGCACCGGGAGGACCAGTTTCTGTGGGATATCCTGGAGCAGCAATGCGCCATGTTTGGTGTGCCCTACAAGCCCTTGCCTGACCCGGATCGCTACCTGGAAGATGACCAGGATCTGGGCTGCTGTGGTGGTGTGGTGTTGCACACTCCCGGCCATACGCCGGGATCGAGCAGTTTCTGGTTTCAGTCTGCCAAAACCCTGGTGGCCGGGGATACACTTTTTCGCGGCAGTATCGGCCGCACCGACCTCTGGGGTGGGAATTACCGGGCGATCCTCAAATCCATTCGCGAGCGGCTCTACAGCCTCGACGATGACGCCACCGTAATCACCGGTCACGGACCCGGTACCAGCATCGGCCTGGAAAAACAGTCCAACCGGTTTGTCAGGTCCTGATCCGACAGCGGCAACCGAATTTTTTCAATTTAACCCATTAATACGAGAGAACTTCCGTGAGACAACAGATTCTGACCATGCTTGACCTGCAGGATGCGATGAACAGCAAAGTAAATGCCGACTGGCGACAGAAGGGATTCGAATGGTACCGGGCAATCTGGGTCGAGTGCGCCGAACTGATGGATCACTATGGCTGGAAGTGGTGGAAAAAACAGACTCCCGACGAACAGCAGGTGCAACTCGAGCTGGTGGATATATGGCACTTTGGCCTGAGCCTCCTGCTGCTGCAGGACAAATCCCGTGAGCACCTGGCGATCGACCTGGAGGCCGCATTCAACCGGAATCGCTGTCCCGGTGATTTTCGACTGGATCTTGAGGCATTTGCCCTGGAAACCCTGCGCAGCAGGGGGTTCGACACGGACGGTTTTGTGCGCCTGATGGACGATATCGGTTTTGAGTTTGACCAATTGTATCGCCGCTATGTGGGCAAGAACGTCCTCAATTTTTTTCGCCAGGATAACGGCTACCAGGAAGGTACCTATTGTAAATCCTGGCAGGGCCGCGAGGACAATGAGCACCTGGTGGAGATCATTGAAGGCCTGGATGCCGGTCACCGGGCCTTCAAGGACAATCTCTACCGGGCCCTGCAGGACCGTTACCAGACCAAGGCCTGATGCCGCAATCCAGCGTTCGTGGCGGGTGATTCTTTTATCGATTTCCGTATAATGTCGCCTTTCTTGATTACCCAGTTCCCTTTTTTTATATAACCCAGCATCCATCAAGCGGAGACTTCCAGTGAAAGCACCTGTACGCGTTACTGTTACCGGAGCGGCCGGCCAAATCAGTTATTCCCTTCTGTTCAGAATCGCGGCGGGTGAAATGCTCGGACCCGATCAGCCGGTCATCCTGCAGATGCTGGAAATCACACCGGCACTGGAAGCACTGAACGGTGTCGCCATGGAACTGGAAGACTGTGCGTTTCCGCTGCTGGCGGGAATGGTCAAGACAGATGATGCCAATGTCGCTTTTCGTGATACCGATTACGCCCTGCTGGTAGGTGCCCGGCCCCGGGGGCCCGGAATGGAGCGCAAGGACCTGCTGGAAGCCAACGCCGCCATTTTCTCGGTTCAGGGCAAGGCCATCAATGATAATGCCAGCCGGGATATTCGCGTTCTGGTGGTGGGCAATCCCGCCAACACCAATGCCCTGATCGCCCAGCGCAATGCGCCGGATATCAATCCCCGCCAGTTCACCGCCATGACTCGCCTGGATCACAACCGCGCCAAGAGCAAAATAGCCGAAAAGGCCGGTGCCACCGTCAATGATGTCACCACTATGACCATCTGGGGTAATCATTCATCAACCCAGTATCCGGATCTCTACCACGCCCGGGTCAAGGGCCAGATTGCCGCCGATCTGGTGGAGCACGACTGGTACGAAAATACATTTATTCCTGAAGTCCAGCAACGGGGTGCGGCCATTATAAAGGCCAGGGGCGCCTCCAGCGCGGCATCCGCCGCCAACGCCGCTATCGGCCACATGCGCACCTGGGTGATGGGCACCGCTGAGGGTGACTGGACCAGCATGGCAATATACAGCGATGGCAGCTATGGCATTGCCGAAGGCCTTATCTTCTCGTTCCCCTGCACCTGTAAAAACGGCGAGTGGCAAATCGTACAGGGACTCGACATCAATGCCTTTTCCTCCGCCCGGATCAAAGCCTCGGAGCAGGAACTGATTGAAGAGCGGGATGCGGTCAGCCATCTGCTACCCTGAAGCGGTTTTCCTCCAGAAAAAAACCCCGCATAAGCGGGGTTTTTTTATTGCCGCCAGCGGCGAAAATTACAGCCAACGCCTGACCTTGTGACAATATTGCCGGTAAAGGTCACCGTGGAATCGAATCAGGTAGGCCTCTTCTTTTGGAATTACCCGCCAGTGCAGACACAACCAGTTAGCCGGAACCAGCACCAGTAGCCAGGTATTGGCCGCGGCAAATGCCACGGCTGCCAGCATTAACAGAAAAGAGAGATAGACGGGATTGCGACTGTAGCGAAAGGCGCCCTGCTGGATCAGGGCGCTGTTGGCCTTGTGCGGCAGGATCGTGGTCCGATAATGGTGGAAACCCAACGCCGCCCAACTCATCAGAAACAGACCAGCCGCCAGCATCAGGCTGGCAACCAGTTCGGTATGGGGAAAGTCCAGCGGCCAGGGCCAGTGACGGTTCAGGAAGTAGCCCAGGCCGACGGCGACCAGGCTGTAAGTGGGGGGCGGAATAACGACGCCGGGGTTGTCAGAACTGCTTCCGGCCATGGCATTCAGTTGAACAGTCGGGACAACAGCACCGGTATTGCTGTTTCCACCCGCAGGATTCTCGGCCCCAGGGTTACCGATTGTAAACCTGCGTCCCGGAACTTCTCGAGTTCGTAGTCGATAAACCCGCCCTCGGGCCCCACAGCCAGCGTTATCGGCCCTGTTACCGCCTGGGGGCAAGGATGGCTGCCGCAGGGGTGAGCCACCAGTGCCAGGCTGTCTGCAGCCATCGACGGTAGTATGTCCTCGGCAAAGGGCTTGAACCGCTGATGGCATGTCACCTCGGGCATCAGCGTATCCCGACCCTGCTCGAGACCTAGTATCAGTTGTTGCCGCATCCGGGAGGGTTCCAGCCAGGGGCTTTGCCAATAACTTTTTTCAACCCGGTAACTGTTGATCAGGTGTAATTGCTTGACGCCCAGGGTGGCAATTGTCTGCAGGATACGTTTCAGCATTTTCGGTCGCGGCAAGGCCAGCACCAGGATCAGGGGCAGGGGCGGTGGCGGAGAGTCCAGCAGCTCGACTTCCAGTTCGGCCCTGTCCTCGCTCATGGTCAGGACCCTGCCAAAGCCCATGGAACCGTTGATTTTGCCCACCCTGAGCCGATCACCGGGACCGGTATGCAGGATTTTCTGCAGGTGAATAAAGGGACGCCCGGTCAGTACCACCTGGTTGTTGGCGCTGAGCTGGCGCTCTTCGATCAGTAGCAGGTTCACCGGGCGGTTTTACCCAAGTACACCGGAGAGCCCGGCCCCAAGAGACAGACTGCCCGGGGCGTCAGCCATTGGCGCGCAACAACTCGGCGAGAATGCGACAGGCATCGGTCTCAGTGAATATGCCGGCCAGTTCTCCCTGATCCAGCACGATGACGACGCCGAGATGGTGTTCCAGCATGCAGTCCAGAACCCGGTCCAGGGGGTCGTCGATATCCGCCAGGAATGCACCTGGCGGCGAGATATCACTGACCAGCAGTTCTTCATCCTGGCTGATCACATGGGCGGGCAGGGTAAAGCGCTTGATATCCCGGTCTGACATCACGGATTCCACCACGCCTTTTTCCAGGACCGGGAGGTGATTTACCTGCAGCCGTTCCATCAGGGCCTTGGCCTGTGACAGTGTGCTGTCGCTGGCAATGCTGGATGGACTGGGTGTCATGACCTGTCTCATTGAAGGTATTGCAATCTTGTTCATAACGCCGGATTACCTCAATTGTGAAGGCTTGCTCTACTGATTTTGGACATCATTTTACTGAAAATGGCCGGCCACAGTTACCTTGCCGTCAAGTAATTCCCTTCCCGTCAAGCAGCTGCCTGTCGTCAATTAACCGGTGACTGAAACACGGAAAAGTTGCTCAACAGGTAATGCCATCCGGCCCAGCCTGATAACAAAAATAGACGACCGGAGTGGCCACCTTCGACAACGGGCCTTGTTGGGCGTTCAGAGGATTCCTCTGGCATGGAGAAAAACAGACAGCATCAGAGTCGGAAAATATGGCGATACTGGGCGACATTGACCCTGAATCCGGTGTGATCCTTGAGATACAGCCGCAGGGCATCGGCGGCGTCGGGTTCGCCGTGGACCAGTTCGATTTGGGTGCCGCGCCGCAGCGATGACTGTTGTAGCCATCGGGTCAGCTCCAAGTAGTCGGCATGGCCCGAGAGGCCATCGAGCAGGGCCACTTTGGCCTTGCAGGGTATGTACTCCCCGTGAATCTTGACGCTTTCCACACCGCCCAGCATTCGCGCGCCCCGAGTGCCGCCAGCCTGGAAGCCGGTGAACAGAACCGTGGTGCGATAATCGGGCAGCAGCCGTTTCAAATGGTGCAGGACCCGGCCGCCGGTGGCCATACCGCTGCCGGCGATAATGATATGGGGATAAGGGATGTCGTCGAGGGCCTTGGACTGGGCCACACTCTCACAGTAGGTCACCCTGGCGCACATGGCCCGGCACTGGCTGGCGTCGAGGCGGTGTAAAACCTTGTAGTGACAGTAGAGCTCCGAGACATCGATGGCCATGGGGCTGTCCAGGAAGATGGGCAGGGGTGGAATCCGTTCATCCTGAATCAGTGTGGTCAACATGTGCTGCAGGGTCTGGGCGCGACCCACGGCAAAACTGGGTACCACCAGGACACCACCGGCGCTGGCTGTGCTGTTGACCACATCCGCCAGTTGCTGCCAGGGGTCAACGTCGCTGTGCAGGCGATTGCCGTAAGTGGATTCCATCAGCAACAGGTCGAGTTCCGGCAGTGGCTTGGGCGGATACATCATGATGTCCTCGAGTCTGCCGACGTCACCGGAAAAGCCGATGCGCTTGCCTTCAGTCTCCACCACCAGGCTGCCGGCGCCGAGGATATGTCCCGCCGGTTGCAGATAAAAGGAAATGTCGCCGACGCCAACCGTTTCCCTGAACTCCACCGGCTGGAATAGTTCCAGGCTGTGAACCGCTGCGGCGGTGTCGTAGAGGGGCTTTGGCTTCTCGTGCTTGGTCAGTTTGTGGCGATGGTAAAAACGGGCGTCTTCCTCCTGCAAATGGGCACTGTCCCGCAGCATGATGTCACACAGGGCTTTGGTGCCGTGGTGGCAGAAAACCGGACCCCGGTAACCCTGTTGATAGAGCAGAGGGATGGCCCCGGAATGATCGATGTGGGCATGGGTCAGCACCACGGCATCCAGTTGCCTGACGTCAAAGGGCAGGGGTTGCCAGTTGCGTTCCCGCAGCCACTTGTAGCCCTGGTACAGACCGCAGTCCACCAGTATGGATTTGCTCCCGGCTCGCAGCAGGAATTTCGAGCCGGTAACGGTTTCGGTGGCGCCGAGAAAGTGTATTTCCATTATTGTTGTTCTCTTTAATGCCAGGACCTGTTGGCCCTAATACTAACGGGATTACCGGTGGCAGTTGCAGGTTAAATATCACCAAATAACCCTCCGCAGGCTTTGACTGGTAATTTTTCAGGTGGGTCAATGGCAACCCCATTAGTGTTAACAGGCCCTGACACTTTCAATCACACAGTCACTATTGCCCCATCATATTCTGGTGCTGCTGCATCTGCTCCATCATCATTTGCATCGTCTCCATGCGCTGTTGCATCCATTGCATTCTTTGCTGTTCGGTCATGGGCTCGCCGGCCTGGCTGCCATCGCCGCCCATCATACCACCGCCCATCATTTGTCCCTGACCCATCATCCCCTGCATCATGCCCATTCCCTGCTGCATTTCTTCCATGTGCTTTTGCAATAGCTGGCGACGCTGTTTCGGATCTTTGCTGGCCCTGGCCTGATCCATTATCTGCTGCATTTGCTCCATGTGTTGTCGCAGTCGATCCTGCTGGCCACTCATGGTCATATCCTTGCGCTGCTGGTCCTGCATTGTGCCCGGACCCTGCATTTGTCCACCCATATGGCTCCCCATGTGGCCCTGCATCTGTCCCTGCTTGCCGTCGTTGCCTTTGGCGGCCAGAAGAGGGGAGGCAAGGGTTGTGGCACTGTGCAGTGAGGCTACAGCCAGGGCTGTTGCCATCAGTAAGGGTATCAGTTTTTTCATGGTTAACTCCTTGAAAATTTGGGGGTATCAGTGAGAGAGGAGGGGGTTGGCTACTGCATTTGGCCAGTGGACTCGAACCTTTGGCGCCAGTGGCCGTGACCGGATAACACTACAAGATTACAGCCGGTTATCGCGCGGGTCCTTGTTCCTGATCAAGTCAACCGGCCAAATTTTTGCCACGATCCCCTGTCAGAGGGGAAGCGGGATTCAGAACAACGGTTTCGAAACTGGTGGTCCAAGCTCTATTCAAGTAGATCTCGGCCACCAGTCACCGTGACGGATCGAAGTTTCATCCCTGAGGGAGGCAATTGATGAATGAGCACAAGCATCCCGGCCACCACGAACACACTGCCGTTCAGCCGGGCATGTCGTCGACGGACCTGAAGGATCCGGTCTGTGGCAGGAAAGTCAAACCGGACTCACTTCATCACTTTCATTACCGTCAGCAGGATTACTATTTTTGCAGCGCCGGTTGCCGGCAGCGATTCAGCAGCAATCCCAAAGCCTGGCGGGAATCTGACAGCAATCCGGAACAGGGAGAGGCGGTTGCGCCGACACCGGATGCAGATGTCTGGTATACCTGTCCCATGCACCCGGAGGTGCGGCAGTTGGGGCCCGGTACCTGTCCCAAATGCGGCATGGCGCTGGAACCGGAAGCACCCTCCCTGACAAAGGAGCAAGATCCGGAATTGCTGGATTTTCAGCGCCGCTACTGGATCGGTCTACCCTTTACCCTGGTGGTATTCTTCCTGGCCATGGCAGGCCACGGCCGGCACTGGTTCCAGGCCGATTTACAAAACTGGCTGGAACTGGCGCTGGCGACGCCGGTAGTGCTCTGGTCGGGCCTGCCGTTTTTCAGACAGGGCATCAGGTCTATCAGCAGCCGGAACCCCAATATGTGGACCCTGATTGGCCTCGGTACGGCTTCAGCCTATCTTTACAGCGTCGCGGCGACGGTGGCCCCCGGGCTGTTTCCCCCGTCCTTTGCCGTCGAGGGCCGGGTCAGCGTCTATTTCGAGGCCGCAGCTGTCATCATCTCCCTGACCCTGATGGGGCAAATCTTCGAATTACGGGCCCGGTCCCGGACCTCGGATGCCATCAGGTCTCTGCTGAAACTGGCGCCGGATACCGCCCGGCGCCTGAACAGTGACGGATCGGAGCAGGATGTGCCCTTGTCATCGGTCCAGATTGGCGACCGGTTGCGGGTCCGTCCCGGAGAAAGGGTGCCGGTGGACGGTGTGGTGGAACAGGGCAGCAGCGCGGTCGACGAATCGATGCTGACCGGTGAACCGATTCCCGTCAGCAAGCGGACCGGGGACAGGGTCATCGGCGCCACCATGAACACCAGCGGCGCCCTGGTGATTGCCGCCGAGCGGGTGGGGGCCGCGGGAGTACCCTGTCCCGAATCGTGGCCCTGGTGGCCCAGGCCCAGCGCTCCCGGGCTCCCATGCAACGCCTGGCAGATGGGGTGGCGGGCTATTTTGTCACCATCGTCGTCCTTGTTGCCTTGCTGACCTTTGTCGTCTGGGGACTCTGGGGGCCGCAACCCAGCTGGGTCTATGGCCTGATTAACGGCGTCGCGGTGCTGATCATAGCCTGCCCCTGTGCCCTGGGCCTGGCGACGCCGATGTCGATCATGGTCGCCACCGGCAGAGCGGCGACCCAGGGGATTCTGTTCCGCGACGCCGCTGCCATCGAGGCCCTGCGCCGGATTGACACCCTGGTGGTGGACAAGACCGGCACCCTGACCGAAGGCCGGCCGGTATTCAAGCAGGCGGTACCCGTGTCGTCCTGGAGCGCCGACGAGGTGCTGCGTCTGGCGGCCAGTCTGGAACAGGGCAGCGAGCACCCGATTGCCGAGGCCATCGTCGACGCCGCCCGGCAAAAAAAAACTGACACTGGGCGAACTCGAGAATTTCGAATCCGGTTCCGGGATTGGTGTTACCGGCAGCGTCGACGGCCACCAACTGGTGCTGGGCAATTCGGCCTTGATGCAGCAGGCCGGCATCGAACTGGGTCAGTTGAGTGACGAAATAGAATCCCTGCGGCGGCAGGGTGCCAGTGTCGTTTACCTGGGTGTCGACAGCGGGTTGGCGGGAGTGCTGGCCGTGGCCGATCCGATCAAGGCAACCACCAGGGATGCCATGGCAACGATTCGCTGGGCGGGGGTGAGGATCGTCATGGCCACCGGGGACAGTGAAATCAGGGCCCGCGCTGTCGCAGAAGAGCTGGGTATCGACGCGTTCCATGGCGAGGTTACACCGGATGCCAAGCTGGAGATCATCAGTCAACTGCAGACACGGGGCCGCCATGTCGCCATGGCCGGTGACGGTATCAACGATGCCCCGGCGCTGGCCAAAGCCGATATCGGCACAGCCATGGGCACCGGCACCGATGTCGCCATGAGCAGTGCCCAGGTGACTCTGGTCAAGGGCGATCTGCGGGGAATTGGTGAGGCCATGCACCTGTCCGACCTGACCGTGGCCAATATGCGCCAGAACCTGGGCTTTGCCTTTCTCTACAACAGCATCGGTGTACCGGTGGCCGCCGGTGTCATCTACCCGTTTACCGGCCTGTTGCTATCGCCGATGGTCGCCGCCGTGGCCATGAGTTTCAGTTCCGTTTCGGTGGTGAGCAATGCCCTGCGCTTGCTACTTAAAAAGTAGGGGGCCGCACCAGGACACGCCTTTCCCGCGGAGCCGGGCCCGATGCCGCTATAATGCACACCTGTTTGTTCCGGATATCTGATGATGAAAGCTTTTGGTTACGGCGTATTTTGTACCCTGGTTCTGGCGATCGCCGGGATTACCGGGCTGGTGGCCAGTGGCTCCTTACCGGTCGCTGCGGCAAAGCCGGAGTCCACCCTTGTGGCCTGGCTGTTACACACCGCCTTTGAGCGCCGTGTCTCCCGGGAGGCGACATCGATTCAGCTCCCTGCCGGCCTGGATGTTCCGGAGCGTATTCAGGAGGGTGCGCGCAACTTCGCCAGCATGTGCAGCGGTTGCCACACACCTCCCGGCAAAGAAGCCTCCGTGGTCAGTCGCGGTCTGAATCCGTCGCCGCCGAAGCTGGTCAATATCAAGGGCGACCATTCCGCAACGGAGTTATTCTGGGTGATCAGTAACGGTGTGCGCATGTCCGGGATGCCGGCCTTTGGCCCCACCCACAGTGAGGGGCAGATCTGGGCGCTGGTCAGCTTTATTGGTTATGCCGAATCTCTTGACGCAGTCGGGTACAGCCAGTATTTACTGGAGGCCAGGGAAGCCGGTCATCAGCTGATGGGTGAAGGTGCCACTGGCGACGGCCACCACCACCGGCATTTCGACGAGGAGCCAGCCCCGGAATCAGACATCGGGGCCACACCCGGATCACAATCGGAAAACCATTCAGGGGAACCCGAGCCGACTGCAGTGGACGATGCTCCGGAGCGGATGGGCACGGAGGGTGGTTCTTCCGATCACCATGATCACGGCGAGCATGACCATACTGAGCACGACCATAGTGAGCATGACCATGGTGATCAACACTAGCCCCGGCCCGGAACCGGGAACTGAGGATGATGCGACAGCAGCCTGATGCGCTTCGATCGTCCCGGTGGGATGGCTGATCTGACTGTAACAAGATCCTGGCCAGGTCACAGCAAGTCCATGCCACGGAATAAAGTGCAACCTAGGTGACCGGAATGCACCCCGATGAATTTGGCGTCCCGGGCAGGATTCGAACCTGCGACCTGCCCCTTAGGAGGGGGCCGCGCTATCCAGCTGTGCCACCGGGACGAGGTTGTGCATTATACGGTTGTGCCGATTGGCGGCAAGTCTTTCGGTTAGGGCTTTCGGCCATGACATGAAGCCCGGGGAGACCTTCACTCCGGGATGCCTGCCAGCGAGGTATAACCCCGAAAATTTATCCCAGCAATTTATCCCTGGCGCTGTTGACCTTGCTTGCCAGGTAGTCGTTGCCGCCGCGGTCCGGGTGCAGCTTCTGGATCAGCCGCTTGTGAGCCAGGACAATATCTTCGCGGGTGGCACCTTCGGACAACCCGAGAATTTGCAGGGCCTCCTGCCGGGTCATGGTGGCGCTGCCGGACCGTTCTTGTTGGCTTGAATCGTCGGAAAATCCGGATTGCCCGACCTGTTTCAGGTAGGCATTCAACAGCAGGGCTGATTGCATATCCTGTTGCCGGAAAAACGCCAGTTGCTCTCGAAGTTCGCTTTCACTCATGTCGGTGAGTTGTTTGCCGGCGTGGGGACCGCTGAGGACCTGACCGCTGATTCGGCCGCTGCGAAAGTCAATGGTGATATCCAGCCCGCGGGTTTTGATTCGGGAGGGTGTGCTGGACCCCCGGGCTCGCTGCCAGGCACCGACCATGGGCAGCAGACGCAGGGCGACGCTCAGGAGTTTGCCGGCAACCGGTATCAACGCCGCCACTGCGGCTCCTATCCAGTGCAATCTGCCGGTGGCTACCAGCAGCAGGCTGACAATGACCAGAAAGAGTCCACCCCAGCGGAGCAGGGTTGCCGCACGCTTTTCCGAGGGCAATTTCTGGATCTGCTGCCAGGCGTACCAGAGAAAAAAGCCGACAATCAGAAGGATCAGAAGTCGAGACATGGCGCGCTAAAGGTGTCCCCTTGGTTGAAAGGGGCCATGTTAACAGGGCATTTCCGGAATCAATATGCTTTAGGGCCTGTTAACACTCGTTGGATTGCCGATTAATCTCTCCCGGGTCCGCCAGTGCCGAACCCTGGAAAGGTCAACGCTCTGACCGTGGCAGAGCCGGCGTGAATCCGGGGGCTGGGGCAAACATGCTCTCCCGAACCGGGTACAATCCTGCTGTATTTCGCATTCGTCGGCATCTCGACTTTCGATTACCAGGCCAAAATACACACGAGGGATTTTGACAGCATGCACGACACACTTCCCCTGCTGCTATCGGCTGTCGTCATGGCGGGCATGTTGGCCCAGTGGGCTGCCTGGCGCTTGAAGTTGCCATCCATCCTGTTCCTGTTGCTGATCGGCGTCACTGTGGGTCCGGTCACCGGCCTGCTTCGCCCCGACGAGGTGTTTGGCGACCTGCTCTTCAGCCTGGTCTCCCTGGGTGTTGCCCTGGTGTTGTTTGAAGGGGCCCTGACCCTGAAATTTTCCGATCTGCGCGGTCATGGCACCAGTGTTTCCAACATGGTCACATGGGGCGCGTTATTGAACTGGGTGCTGATCGCCTTCGGAGCCTGGCTTTTTATCGACTTTGACTGGGACATGGCCCTGCTGTTTGGAGCGCTGGTGGTGGTCACCGGGCCGACGGTGATCATGCCTTTGCTGCGCACCGTCAAGCCCAACCACAATGTCAGTAATATCCTGCGCTGGGAGGGTATTCTGATCGACCCCATCGGCGCGCTGCTGGCGGTTATCGTTTTTGAACTGATCATTTCCGAGGCCAAGGGTGGCGACTACTGGCTGTTTTTTCAGGAGATATTTACCGGCAGCCTGTTTGGCATCGGCGGTGCCCTGTTTCTGACGCCCCTGTTGCGACGGCACTGGCTGCCGGAATACCTGCACAATGTCTTTACCCTGGCCCTGGTGCTGCTGGTGTTCAGTCTGTCCAATCACTTCGCCGAGGAATCGGGTCTGCTGGCGGTGACGGTGATGGGTATCTGGCTGGCCAATTCGCGACAACTGGACATGGAGGATATCCTGACCTTCAAGGAGAGCCTGTCGGTGCTGATTGTGTCGGTGCTGTTTATTGTCCTGGCGGCGCGCATTGATCTCGGTCTGATTGCCGCCACCGGCTGGGGCGCCTACGGCGTACTGCTGACAATTTTCCTGGCCCGGCCGGTCATGGTGTTTGTCAGCACCTGGCGCTCCGGTCTCAAGTGGCAGGAGAAAACCCTGATTTCCTGGATCGGCCCCCGGGGCATTGTCGCCGCCGCCGTGTCCTCCCTGTTCGCCCTGAAACTGAAGGACCTGGGCTATGACCAGGCGGAATTGCTGTCGGCCCTGACTTTCGTGGTGATCATTGTCACGGTGCTGCTGCAAAGTCTCACCTCCAGAACCCTGGCGAAAAAACTGGGAATCGCCGAGGACGATGCCCGGGGCCTGCTGCTGGTGGGCGCCAATCCGCTGGCAATTGCCATCGGCAAGGTACTCAAGGAAAAAGGCTTTCGAATCATGCTGACCAGTAGCACCTGGTCCGAGGTTCAGGCGGCGAGGATGGCCGGCCTCAGCAGTTATTTTGGCAATCCGGTGTCTTCTCACGCCGATCGTCACCTGGACCTCGTCGGTTATGGCATGTTGCTGGCGGTATCGACACGCCCGGAACTCAACGCCCTGGCCTGTGTCCGCTATGGCAGTGAATTTGGCAAGAACCGGGTGTTTAACCTGAGTTATGTCCAGGAGAAGGAAAATTCGGACCGGAATCGCCAACTGGAGGGCCATCATGTGCCGCGACTTTTCGGCGAGGAAGTTTCCATCCAGAAACTGCTCAGTCTGCTGGCCCAGGGGGCGGAAATTAAATCCACCAGACTCTCCGAGGCCTTTGATTTTGCCGCTTACCAGACAATGTACGGGGAAAGTCCGATTTTTCTCTTTGCCGTCGATACCAGGGGCAACCTGAAACCCTTCACCGTTGAATCCCGACCAACGCCGAGAAAAGGCTGGAGCCTGATCACGCTGTTGCCAAAAGAAGCCATTGAAAAGCGGAAAGCGGAAAGCAGCAACCGGACCGAAAAAACTGAACCCGGAGACAGGAAGGCCGAAACCTGAGCCGCAAAAAAAACCCCGCCTTGGCGGGGTTTTCTCGCTGCAATCATTGATCAGGCGACATCGACGATCAGCTCGGCGCCGATGCGCTTGCCGTCTTCCGAGGCCTTCTGGAACGATTCGATCTGGTCGAAATTCATGTAGCGATAGATTTCGCCGGCCATGGAGTTGATGGTCGAGGCGTAGTCCATGTACTCCTGCGGTGTCGGCAGCTTGCCAAGAATACCGCCCACTGCCGCCAGTTCGGCGGATGTCAGGTAGACATTGGCGCCGTCACCGAGTCGGTTGGGGAAGTTCCTGGTGGAGGTGGACAGCACCGTGGAGCCGGAATCGACCCGGGCCTGGTTGCCCATGCACAGGGAGCAGCCGGGCATTTCGGTGCGGGCGCCGGCCTTGCCGTAGATGCTGTAGTAACCCTCTTCCATCAGGGTGTGGGCATCCATGCGTGTCGGCGGGCAGATCCAGAAGCGGGTTTTGAGGCTCGCCGTTTTGGCCAGCAGTTTGCCGGCGGCGCGAAAGTGGCCGATATTGGTCATGCAGGAACCGATGAACACCTCGTCGACGCTGTCACCGGCGACTTCCGAGAGCAGTCGGGCATCGTCCGGGTCGTTGGGGGCGCAGACGATGGGCTCCACGACCTTGGCCAGGTCGATATCGACCACGGCGCTGTATTCCGCATCGGGGTCGGCCGACATCAGCTTCGGCTCCGCCAGCCATTGCTCCATTTTGCGCACGCGGCGCTCTATGGTGCGGGGGTCCCCGTATTTTTCCGAAATCATCCAGCGCAACAGGGTGATATTGGAGCGCAGGTATTCGCTGATGGAGGCTTCGGAAAGCTTGATGGTGCAACCGGCGGCGGAACGTTCGGCGGAGGCATCGGACAGCTCAAAAGCCTGCTCGACGGTGAGGTTGTCAAGACCCTCGATCTCGACGATGCGACCGGAGAAGATGTTTTTCTTGCCTTTCTTTTCGACCGTCAGCAGGCCCTGTTTTATGGCGAAATAGGGGATCGCGTGGACCAGATCCCGCAGGGTAATGCCCGGCTGCATCTCGCCCTTGAAGCGGACCAGGACGGATTCCGGCATGTCCAGGGGCATGACGCCGGTGGCGGCGGCAAAAGCCACCAGGCCGGAACCCGCCGGAAAGGAAATGCCCATGGGGAAACGGGTGTGGGAATCGCCACCGGTGCCGACGGTATCCGGCAACAGCATGCGGTTCAGCCAGGAGTGGATGATGCCGTCACCGGGTTTGAGGGAGACGCCGCCGCGGTTGCGGATAAAGTCCGGCAGGGTGTGCTGGGTCTCGACATCCACCGGTTTCGGGTAGGCCGCGGTGTGGCAGAAGGACTGCATCACCAGATCGGCGGAAAAGCCCAGGCAAGCCAGGTCCTTGAGTTCGTCCCGGGTCATGGGCCCCGTGGTGTCCTGGGAACCGACCGTGGTCATATGGGGTTCGCAATAGGTGCCCGGTCTGACACCGTCGGTGCCGCAGGCCTTGCCCACCATTTTCTGGGCCAGGGTGAAGCCCTTGCTGGAAACGGAAGGCTGGACCATGGCTCGAAAGACATCGCTGTTACCCAGACCCAGCGCCTCCCGGGCGCGGTTGGTGAGACCCCGGCCAATGATCAGGTTAATGCGGCCGCCGGCCCGGACTTCATCCAGCAGAACGTCGGACTTCAGGCTGAATTCGGACAGGGTCTCGCCGGTGTCGTGATCGGCAATCTTGCCCTCGTAGGGCAGGATATCGATCACCTGTCCCTGCTGAATCTTTTCCACCGGGGCTTCAAATACCAGGGCGCCTGAGTCTTCCATGGTGTTGTAGAAAATAGGGGCGATCTTGCCACCAATGCAGATGCCACCGGTGCGCTTGTTGGGTACACCGGGCATGTCATCACCAAAAAACCAGAGTACCGAGTTGGTCGCGGACTTGCGCGAGGAGCCGGTGCCCACCACGTCGCCGACAAAGGCTACCTTGAGACCCCGGGCATTGAGTGCCTCAATCTGGGCCATGGGGCCAACCACACCGGGCTGGTCCGGTGTCAGTCCATCCCGTGCCATTTTGTACATGGCCCGGGCGTGAAGGGGAATGTCCGGTCTGGACCAGGCGTCCGGGGCAGGGGAGAGGTCATCGGTATTGGTTTCGCCGGTCACCTTGAACACGGCGGTAGTGATTTTTTCCGGGACTTCGGGACGCGAGGTAAACCATTCGGCGTCGGCCCAGGATTGCAGTACCGAGGTGGCGTGGCTGTTGCCTGCCTTGGCCTTGTCGGCGACGTCGTGAAAGGCGTCAAACATCAGCAAAGTATGCTTGAGTTCGCCGGCGGCCTGTTCTGCCAGCTCCTCGTCGTCCAGCAGCGACACCAGGGTGGCAATGTTGTATCCCCCGAGCATCATACCCAGCAGCTCCACCGCCTTGCTACGATTGATCAGCGGTGAACTGGCTTCACCCTTGATCACCGCTGTCAGAAAACCGGCCTTGACATAGGCGGCATCATCGACACCGGGGGGAACCCGGTGGGTCAGCAAATCCAGCAGCAGTTCTTCTTCGCCTGGAGGTGGATTTTTAAGCAACCCCACAAGATCGGCAGTCCACTCGGCAGTCAGGGGTTTGGGCGGTACGCCCTCGGCAGCACGCTCGGCGACGTGATTGCGATAAGCTTCAAGCACGGCAGGAATCTCCTTGTGGGTGGCTTTGCCCTTCTCCGACGGCTTTCGGTAACAGGGCGATCAACAGGACTGTCAACGCCGCGCAGTCAATGCGGCAGATTGACGACTGGGCTCAGGTGGCCCGATGGCTCGATTCTACCGGAAATAACCGACTATGCGAACCATTCCTGCCGGAGCCGGTCGTGTATTTCGACTTTGCTTGCCAGCAAAGCCTGTGTACAGTTGCGCCCATGTTCAGACCAGTAAAAACACCCTGTATCGGAATTTGCTCTACGGGCCTCGGCGACGATGTCTGCCGCGGGTGCAAGCGCTTTGCCCACGAAGTGACCGGTTGGAACGGCTACAGCCATGAACAACGTTTTTACATTGCTCAAAGGCTGGACCAGTTTCTGGTTAAAATCATGAGCAACAACGTCGAGGTTTTTGACAGCCGGCTGCTGTCAAACTGCCTTCATCTGCAACAGATTCTGTTTGATGAATCCCGTGACCCTCGATGCTGGGTCTACGCACTGCTAAAGGCCGGTGCCAGTCAGATTGATCAGCCGGAGGATTTTGGTTTCAGGTTGCTGCCCACTTGCCGGGAGCGCAATCTGATTCAACTGAGGGAGGAGGTGGATCGCCAGTTCTACGAGCTATCCAGGGCCCATTATCAGCGTTATGTGTTGCCCGGACTGCTGCAGGATTTGGGCATCACCGGTGGTTGAGGCGCAAGGTAGAAAGAAAACAAAAGGATAGGACGCTATTTTGAAGCAAAATGTCAGCCATTGAATCAACAACTCTTATCTGATCTCGATTAAGGAAATCACCCATGCTGAAACTACACGGTGCGCCCATTAGCAGTTATTACAACATGGTCAAACTGGCCTTACTTGAAAAAGGCTTCGATTTCGAGGAGGTCCGAACAGGGCCAAACCAGTCGCCGGAATTTCTGGCCATCAGTCCCATGGGTAAAATCCCCTGTCTGGAGGTTGCCGAGGGATTTCTCTCGGAAACCGATGTGATACTGGAATTCATCCAGGAAATTCATCCGGATTTCCCCCTGTTGCCAGAAGATCCCTTTCAGCGCGGCAAAGTCAGGCAAATCATGCGCATCTGCGAACTTTATGTGGACCAGCCAATGCGACCATTGCTCGGCAGCGTATTAACCGGTCAGCCGCCATCGGATCATGCTGTGGCCAGGGCGCGGCCGGAACTGGAGAAAGGTATGGCCGCCCTGGGGCGAGTGACGGTTTTCGACCCGTGGATCGCCGGTTCAGATTTCACCAATGCCGATATCGTCGCTTATTTTGCCACCGGTGTTGCCGCGGCCATTGCCTCTGCCGTCTACCAGTGGGATATCGGTGACGCCATTGAGGGCTACCGCCAGTGGCGGCAACGGGTCGGCGAGAGACATTTTGTCCGGGAAGTCGACAGTGAATGGCGCGCCGCTTTGCAGGCATTTCGCAAAGCTTGAGGATTGCCGGTGCAGTTGACTTTGCTCGAGGAAATTCGCCGGTTTTTACCTTGCCCGACACCGGAAGCCTGGGTGCAGGAAGCCTCCCGTCAACAGGAACTGCTGCTGATCGACCACGCCAACTGTGAGAAAAAGGCTGCCAGCACTGCTCTCAACCTGATCTATCGCTATGTCGACAAGTTCGAACTGCTCAACAAAATGTCCCGTCTGGCCCGGGAGGAACTGCGCCACTTTGAGCAGGTGCTGGCGATCATGAACCGGCGAGGCATCGCCTACCGACAGATCACCGCCTCGGGTTATGCCGGCGGCCTGCGTGCCCTGGTGCGTCATCAGGAGCCCCATAGACTGGTTGATACGCTCATTGTCGGCGCCTTCATCGAGGCCCGTTCCTGCGAACGCTTTGCCTGTCTGGCGCCGATCCTGGATACGGAACTGCAGCAGTTCTATCTGTCACTACTGAAATCAGAAGGGCGCCACTACCGGGACTACCTTAATCTTGCCCGGGGGTTGGCCGATGGCGATATTGCGGCCCGGATTGACTGCATTGGCGCCAGGGAGGCCCGGCTTATCCTTGAACCGGACGAGGATTTCCGTTTTCACTCCGGAGTGCCGTCGACGGCAACGGTCGAGGAAGCGCCAGGGCTTGGCAGTCTTCAGTCGCAATCCAGCCGCAGGAATTAAAACAACAGCCGGGTCAAGGAAATCCTGGCTATATATTCGAATTAAAACAAATAAATAAAGATGTAAGTTAAAGTTGTAAATTAAGGTCTGAGGGTGAGGATAGTGGCAAAGAGTGTCGGATAGCTGTCACTGGCCGGCATCCATGCCTATGGCGAAATTTTCCAGCCGCAGATCATCCTCGGTCAGTTCGATATACCAACCTTTGTCTGCCCAATCTCCCAGGACCAACCGCTCACCGGCGTTGTGTTGATGCCTTGCCGGCCGGTGGGTATGACCGTGAATCATGATGCCGGCGTCGAATGTCTTCATGACCCGTTCCACTTCATCGGGTGTGACATCCATGATATTGCTGGCCTTGTTACTGTTGGCTTTTTTGCTTTTCAGCCGCCATTCACTGGCGATTTGCATGCGTTTTTTCAGGGGCAGGTGGCGCAGACACCAGCGGTATACCGGATTGCGTACCTTGCGCCGGAATTTCTGGTATTTGACGTCATCCAGGCACAGGGTGTCGCCGTGCAACAGAACCAGTCTACGGCCATGGCTTTCCAGTATCTGGTAGTCAGGTAACAGGGTGCAGCCGGTTTCCTCGGCAAACCGTTGACCCACCAGGAAATCCCTGTTGCCGTGCTGGAAATAGACGGCAACGCCCCTGTCCGACAGGGTGCGCAGGGCGGCAACCACCTCTCTGGCCAGGGTGGAGGGATCGTCATCGCCGATCCAGGCCTCAAACAGGTCGCCGAGAATATAGAGCCCGTCGACACGGGTGGCCTGCTGCTCCAGAAATCGGAAAAACGCCCGGGTGACGGCCGGGCGCTCTGGAGACAGGTGCAGATCGGAGATGAACAGCAGGTTCATCTGTCGGCGTAGGCGTCCGATATGCTGATGCTGTCGATGACGACACTTTGCCGGGGAACGTCCTGATGGTGGCCCTTGTTACCGGTGGGCACCTGTCGGATTTTGTTGACGGTGTCCATGCCGTCAACCACCTTGCCGAAGACCGCATAGCCCCAGCCCTGGGGATTCTTGCCCCGGTGATTCAGAAAGTGGTTGTCGGCAAGATTGATAAAAAACTGGGCGCTGGCTGAGTGGGGGTCCATGGTTCGGGCCATGGCAACAGTACCGGTATCGTTGCTGAGGCCATTGTCGGCCTCGTTCTGGATCGGCTTGCGGGTTGGCCGCTCCTTCATCTCGGCATCCATGCCGCCACCCTGAATCATGAAGCCGTCGATGACCCGGTGAAAGATAGTGTTCTTATAGAAATCCTCCCGGCAATATTGCAGGAAATTGGCTGCTGTCTTCGGTGCGCTGTCAAAATCCAGTTCAATAGCGATATCGCCGTAATTGGTGTGCAGAGTAATCATCAAGTCGTCCCCATCATTATCGAACCGGAAATGATAAGCAGTTTGGCTCCTGATTGAAATGGAAAGTGAATTCAAACGGAAATGGTTGCTTTAAAGCAGGAGGTGAATGAGCCCGGCATCAGACATGTGTCAAGACAGGACCTGTACCCTGTTCCGGGTTGCCAAAGAACCCGATGAAACGGCGACAAAGGCCGGAATTCCGGGGTGTGCACAAATGAATACGTTTATCCTTTGGCCATCATCCAGCCAATGGCTATAATTGCCGCCTTTGCGCCCACTGGTGACAGCCACCATTGACAATCTGGCCAGTCGCCCTTTCGCAGGACAAAAATGGACGAGATCAAGCCCCGAAATTTTATACAGCAAATAATTGAAGATGACCTGAAGAGCGGCGCCGTTAAACAAGTGGTGACGCGGTTTCCGCCGGAACCCAACGGCTACCTGCATATCGGTCACGCCAAGTCCATCTGCCTTAATTTCGGCCTGGCAAAACAGTATGGCGGCGTCTGTAATCTTCGCTTTGACGACACTAATCCCGAGAAGGAAGAGGATGAGTTCGTCAAGGCGATTATCCAGGATGTTACCTGGCTCGGCTTTCCCTGGCAGGGAGAGGTGCGCTATGCCTCGGACTATTTTCAGCAATTCTACGATTGGGCCGAGTACCTGGTGCAGCAGGGTAAGGCCTATGTCTGCGAACTGGATAGCGAGCTAACCCGGGAATATCGCGGTACCCTGACCCAGCCGGGCCGCAACAGCCCCTACAGGGACCGCCCGTTGACGGAAAATCTGTCCCTGTTGCGGCAGATGCGCGATGGCCAGATCGAAGAGGGGCGCATGACCCTGCGGGCCAGGATCGACATGGCCTCGCCCAACATGAACCTGCGCGACCCGGTGCTGTACCGGGTCAAGCGCGTCGCCCACCATCGCACCGGCGACCGCTGGAATATCTATCCGTCCTATGACTTTGCTCATGGCCAGGAGGATGCCATTGAAGGCATCACCCATTCCATTTGCACCCTGGAATTCGAGGATCACCGCCCCCTCTACGACTGGTTTATCGATAACCTGCCGGTACCCAGTCGCCCGCGCCAGTACGAGTTCGGTCGCCTGAATCTCAACTACACCGTCACCAGCAAGCGCAAACTCAAGCAACTGGTGGATGAAGGCCACGTCGATGGCTGGGACGACCCGCGGTTGCCGACCATTTCCGGGCTTCGCCGCGCCGGCGTCAGTCCGGCGGCGATACGAAAATTCTGTGACAGTCTGGCGGTGGCCAAAACCGACGGCGTCGTCGACATGGCCCAGCTGGAATATTTTATTCGTGACGATCTGAACAACTGTGCGCAGCGGGCCATGTGCGTGCTCCGACCCCTGAAGCTGACGCTGACCAATGTTCCGGAGCACAGCCTGGAGCAATTGCGGGTACCGGGACATCCAAACCGTGACGATCTTCCCGAGCGAATCCTGCCCTTTACCCGGGAAATCTATATCGACCGCAGTGATTTCAACACTGACAGCAGCCTGTCCCGCAAAAAATTCAAACGCCTGGTGCCCGGCGAGTGGGTGCGTCTGCGCTCGGCCTACGTCGTCAGGGCCGATGATGTGGTTCTGGATGATCAGGGGGAGGTTGTCGAGGTTATCGGTTCCCTGGTACCCGGCACTCTCGGGGAAAACCCGCCGGAGGGAATCAAGCCCCGGGGGGTGATCCACTGGGTTTCCGCCAGTCACCACCAGGAATGCCGGGTGAGGCTTTACGACCGCCTGTTCAAGGTGGCATCCCCCGGCACGGGAGGCGGCGATTTTCTGGCTGATATCAATCCCGATTCCCTGGAAATTCTTGAAGGTTGCAAGGCCGAGCTGCCGCTGGCACAGGCCCGGATCGGCGACCGCTTCCAGTTTGAGCGGGAGGGTTACTTCTGTCTCGACAGCCGTTACAGCACCGCCGATATGCCGGTTTTCAACCGCACCATTGGCCTGCGCGACACGGGTTTCAAGGACTAGGGTTCGCACACCGGCCCACTGTTAATCACCACGGCCTCGAGCAGCGCTGACCATGGCACTACAGATTTACAATACTCTCACCCGCGGCAAGAGGCGCTTTCACCCCATCGAGCCCGGCAAAATCCGCATGTACGTCTGTGGCAATACCGTCTACGACTACGCCCATATCGGTCATGCCCGGGTCATGGTGGCCTTTGATGTCATCGTGCGCTATTTGCGGTCCCAAGGCTGGGACGTCACCTATGCCAGGAATATCACCGATATCGACGACAAGATCATCAACCGTGCCAGGGAAAACGGCGAACCGTTCACCGCACTGACCGCCCGCATGATCGAGGCGCAGCACGAGGACGAAAGGGCGCTGGGGGTGTTGCCACCGGACATTGAGCCCCGGGCCACGGAGCATATCGACGACATCATCGACATGGTGCAGATTCTGATCGACAACCACTATGCCTACCAGGCCGATAACGGCGATGTCTATTACCGGATCCGACGATTTCCTGACTACGGCAAGCTCAGTGGCAGAAATCCGGAGGATCTGCTGGCCGGTGCCCGGGTCGAGATCGGCGAAGCCAAGGAAGATCCCCGGGATTTCGCCCTCTGGAAAGCGGCTGATGACGACGAGCCCGGCTGGAACTCCCCCTGGGGCTGGGGCCGGCCGGGCTGGCATATCGAGTGTTCCGCCATGTCCACCTGTCACCTGGGTGAAACCTTTGATATTCATGGTGGCGGCCCGGACCTGCCGTTTCCCCATCACGAAAATGAAATCGCCCAGAGCGAGGCGGCCACCGGCAAACATTATGTTCATGTCTGGATGCACGCCGGCGCTGTTCGGGTGGACGATGAGAAAATGTCCAAGTCTCTGGGCAATTTTTTCACCATTCGCGAGGTGCTGACAAAATACCATCCGGAGGTGATCCGGTTTTTTCTGATTTCCAGCCACTACCGCAGCCCGATCAATTATTCCGAAGACAACCTCATCGAGGCCAAGGCCGGCCTGGACCGGTTTTACAGCGGCCTGCGGCAATTTGCCCAGATACAACCCGCAAGCCTGGATCAACTCGCCACGGAGCCGGTTTATCGGCGCTTTGTCGAGGCCATGGATGACGACTTCAATACCCGGGAGGCGGTGGCCCTGATGTTTGACGTGCTGCGGGATTTGAACGCGGCGGCCAGGGATGGAAAAGATGCCGAGGCCCGCCGACTCGCGGCCGTATTGAAGGCACTGGCCGGGATTTTCGGATTATTGCAGGAAAATCCCGAACACTTTTTCAAGGGGACCGGTGCATCCGCAGGCCTTGACGATGGCCAAATCGAGCAATTGATTCAGCAGCGCAACGACGCCCGCAAAAGCCGCGATTTTGCCGGTGCGGATCGAATCCGCGACCAGCTTCTTGCCCAGGGCATCGTCCTGGAGGATTTCCGGGAGGGAACCCGCTGGCGGCGGGAATAGCTTCTTCTATTCTGCGGAGGTCTGGTTCGGGGGCTTGTCGGGGGCACCTGACGGCGCCTTCAAGCACCAGTTCAGAATCAGGTAGCCGAACAAGGCTGAACTGACCGAGCCCAGTAAAATGCCCAGGCGGTCATCAACAATCTGGTTCACCTGGCTGCCCTCAAAGGCCAGGGAACTGATGAACAGGCTCATGGTAAATCCAATACCGCAGAGCACGGCAACGCCGTAGAGCTTGAGCCAGTCGATATCCTCCGGCAACTTCGCCAGTTTCAGTTGTACTGCCAGCCAGCAGAAGCCCATAACGCCCAATTGATTGCCCAGGAATAGTCCCAGAGCGATACCCAGGGGAATGGGCGACAGGATCGAATCCAGTCCCAGACCCGCCAGAGAGATGCCGGTATTGGCAAAGGCAAACAGGGGCAGGATAAAGAAGGCAACGGTGGGATGCAGATCGTGCTCCAGTTTTTCCAGCAACGACTTGCCGGTATTTTCCCTGGAGCCCAGGGGAATGAAAAAAGCCAGCAGAACACCGGCCAGCGTGGCGTGGACCCCGGACTTGAGCACGGCGGTCCACATCACCAGGCCCACGAGCAGGTAAGGTGGCAGGGAACTGACTCCCCGCTTGTTGAGTATTGTTAGCACTACAAGACAACCGCCAGCAATATACAACGAGACCACCGAGATGTCCGCGGTGTAAAACAGGGCAATGATGACGATGGCACCCAGGTCATCAATAATGGCCAGCGTCATCAGGAACAGCTTCAGCGACTGGGGGACGCGATTGCCCAACAGTGACAAGACGCCCAGGGCAAAGGCAATATCGGTGGCGGAGGGAATCGCCCAGCCCTGGACAGCGCTGCTGTTGTCATGATTGAAGGCGACGTAGATCAGCGCGGGAACGCTCATGCCGCCCAGGGCGCCAATAATAGGCAGGGTGACCTTGGCGGGGTCGGACAGTTCCCCCTGGAACATCTCCCGCTTGATCTCGAGCCCCACCAGAAAGAAAAACACGGCCATCAGGCCGTCGTTTATCCACAACAGCAGGGGCTTGGCAATTTCAAATCCGCCGATGGCCACCACCACCCGGGTATCCAGCAGGCCAGCGTAAAGGGGTTTCAGTGGCGAGTTTTCCACCAGCATGGCGATGATGGCCGCCAACACCAGAAGGATGCCGCTGGCAGACTCCAGTCTTAAAAACTCCCGAATGGTATTTATCATTATTTTCCCCATTTGATGGTTTCAGACAATCTACCATGAACAGGGAATTTGAAAAACTCTCAATTTTTGGGGTTATCTTCGGAGCCGGAACGAGACGACAGCCCACAGGGTCGACTTTTCAGGAGACCGGCTGATTGCATCGACTTTAACCTGCCCTCTGCCACCAGGCGGCTTGAGGCATGGTTAACAAACCCGGGCCGGGGTTACAAAAATCACCGCTGTCTTCAACGTCCGGGAAATCGCTTTGTCGTACAATGCAAACCGGTGGGACCGTTGAATCACTATGGCAAGAATGGAATGAGCATGTTGATGAAATCGAGAATGAAACTGGCCCTGATCGCAGTGTTATCCCTTCTGGCCAGCGGTTGTGTTGGCACCATCGTCGGTGCGGCAACCGATGTCGCCATTGAAGTGGTCAAGGTGCCGTTCAAGGTTACCGGCGCCGTTATTGACGTGGCGACAGGGGATGACGACGAAGACGAAGACGAGGACTGAGAGCAGGACCAGGAAGCTTACAAGCAAAATTCCGGGAACCAGACCCTAACTCACGGCACCCAGTTTTTTCGCCAGATTCTGCCGAAACTGCGGATTTTCAGTACTCGTTCGCCAGCCCTGCAAATGTTGCTCGACCAGGGCCTTGAGAGCACTGACGTGCAGCGCATTGTCGTTAAGGGCCTCGATATACTCGAATTTTTCGCCCCCGGCCTTGAGAAAATACTCCCGGTTTTCCACCGCGATTTCCTCAATGGTTTCCAGGCAGTCCGAGGAAAAGCCCGGGCAGAATACCTGTACCGACTCAACACCCATGCGGGGCAGGGACTTCAGGGTCTCGTCAGTATAGGGTTGCAGCCACTCCTCCCGGCCAAAACGGGATTGAAAGGTGGTCAGGTAATCGTCGTTGTTAATACCAAGGACATCCGCGATCAGCCGTGAGGTCTTGCGGCACTCACAGTGGTAGGGATCGCCCCTGAGCAGGTATTTTTTGGGAATCCCGTGGTAACTGAGAATCAGTTTGTCTGCCTTGCCATGCTGTTGCTGGTGCTGCTGGATATGTTGAGCGCACGCCTCTATATAGGGCTCGAAATCGTGGTAATGGTTGACGAAGCGCAATTCCGGCAACCAGCGGCGCTGGACAAAATCGGCGGCGATGGCGTCAAAGGTGGACGCGGTAGTCGTGGCTGAATACTGGGGATAAAGGGGCAGCACCAGCAGTTTTCTGACATCGCTGTCCAGCATTTTCTGGATCACGGCGCCTATGGATGGTGTGCCGTAACGCATGGCGAAATCGACGACCAGGTGTTCTCCCCAGGTTTGCTCGAGAGCGGTCCTCAAGGCGATCGCCTGGTTGCGGGTATTCACCATCAGGGGCGAACCCTGTTCGGTCCAGACGGCGGCGTAAGCCCTGGCGGAGCGGGCCGGGCGAATTCGCAGGATGACGCCGTGAAGAATCATCCACCAGAGAAGACGGGGTGTTTCCACCACCCGGGGGTCGGCCAGAAATTCCCCAAGATACCTGCGCAGGGCTTTCGGTGTCGCACTGTCCGGGGTTCCCAGATTGGTGATCAGCACGCCTATCCTGCCATTGTTCAGGTGGCTGAAGTCGTTTGCCCCAATATACTTCATCAACGAATTTTTCCAGTGAGCTAGCGTGGCATTCTACCCGGTCAACGGCGAATGCTATAGCGGCGACTGTCAAACTGCTGGCCGGATCACAGATAAAAGCACGGGCCGGGTTGTCAGGAGGTGGGTAGCGCGGTGTTGCAGCGGGAGAGGTTAATCAGAAATAACCGAACAGAATCCAGCTGACATAGGCGATTAAAACCAGGAGCAGAGGCAGGACAATGAGAAACACCTTGCGTGCCCGGTCCACCATGGCCGCACTTCGTTCCTGAAGGGATTCGGCCCGGTCCTGCAGTTTGGCGGCCCTGGCCTGCTGATCCCGCACCAGGGTAAATTGTTGTTCCTGGAGATCCAGGGCCTGCTTTTGACGTTCCAGCTGCAGGCGCTGGTTATCCCGGATTTCGGTCAGAAGGGGGATCAACTGGCCCAGGCTTTCCTGATTGGTTTCCGGTTCCCGATTCATAGGCAATCCTCACTCCCGTTTAATGTGCTGGCGGCAGCATTGCCCGGGAAAATTCAGGACACGGACCCGCCGCGCCTGCCATTTTAACATTGTCACTCACCGGTGAATGGCCTCTAATGTACTGATGAATAATACACTCTACCTGATTCTGGACCAGGGTGGCCACAGCAGCCGGGCCCTGATCTTTGATGACACCGGGCAGTTGCATGGCGCCGGTCGCTGCAGTGTCGACAGCCGTCGTCCGCGGCCGGGTTATGTGGAGCAGGACCCTCCGGCCCTGGTGCAGAGTCTGCGGGATGCTGCCGCCCAGGCCATGGCGCAACTATCGGATGGGGCAGCAGCCAGGGTTGCCTGTGCCGGCCTGGTCACCCAACGTTCCAGCATGGTCTGCTGGCGCCGGGGTTCGGGGCAACCTCTGACCCCGGTGCTGAGTTGGCAGGATACCCGCGCCGCAGAGTGGCTGGCATCGCTGGCCTTCGATAGGGAGTGGCTACGGCAAAAAACCGGACTGGTGGCCAATGCCCACTACGGTGCCAGCAAGATCCGCTGGTGCCTGGACCAGATTCCTGCTGTCGAAATGGCACATGCCAGCGGCGACCTGGTCTGTGCCTCGCTGGCCGCTTTCCTGGCCCAGGCCCTCACCGGCTCCCGTGAGGTGGCGGTGGATCCGGGCAATGGCTCCCGAACACTGCTGCTGAACTGCAATAGTCTTCGCTGGGATTCGGAACTGCTGCAACTGTTTGGCATTCCCGCCGACGTGCTGCCCGTGCTGCGGCCTACCCTCCATGCCTATGGCGAGCTCAATATCGGTGATCGCAGGATTCCCCTGCAACTGGTCAATGGCGACCAGTGCAGCGCCTTTTTTGCCAACGGTGACCTGAACCCGACCGCCGCTTATATCAATGCAGGTACAGGTGCCTTTATAGCCCATACTCTGGACCCCTCGCCCGGAGCTGTGGCATCAGGCCTGCCGCCGGGTTTGTTAAAAACACCGGTGGTTTGCCAGGCCGATAGCTGCCGGTTTGTCTGCGAAGGCACGGTCAACGGAGCGGCTGACGCCCTGGATTTTGGTGCCAGGGCGCTGGGGCTTGGGCAATACCGGGAACTGGACCGGTGGTGGGCGCAACAAGCCGAGTTGCAGGCGCCGATGCCGCTGTTTCTCAACGGCATAGGTGGGCTGGGCTCGCCATTCTGGCGACCGGATTTCAACAGTCAATTTGTTTTTGCTGATATCAGTGAAGACGCCTGTGACAACGAGCTGAAGATGCTGGCGATCCTGGAAAGTATCGTTTTCCTGCTGGCAGTCAACCTGGAGATTATGGTTCGCCACGGCATGCCAGTGGATCGACTGGTGGTGTCCGGCGGTGTGTCGGCCTTTGGCGCCTTCTGCCAGTCCCTGGCTGACCTGTCCGGACTGCCGGTGTTCCGGCCGGATACGGTTGAAGCTACCGCCAGGGGCGCTGCCTTTCAGCTGCTGTCAGCCCGGCCGAAGGGTATTGATCGCTGGCGACCGGATTCCGGGGTGACGTTTTGCTCAGAGGACGATCCATCCGGCGAACACCGGTCATCGGCCATTCGCCGCCGCTACCGCTTATGGCGGCTACGGATGCCGCCCATTCCGTCAGCCTGAGGGGTCAGGCAGCCTGATCCCGGCTGTATCCAGTCCGGACTTGCCGGGGCCGAGGTTTTTTCGGGCGAGAGCAATGACTTTTTCCGCTGTGGCGCGGTAGCCGGTCAGCTTGCCGCCGTAAATGGCGATATAGGCGGGCCTTGCCCTGTCGTCGGTGACCAGATTGACCTCGCGACTGCGGGCAAAGGGCCTGCCGTCACTGTCCGGCAACACGCGAAGTCCCGCCATCCGTTCCACCACCTGTGCCTCCGGTTGTGTGGCAAAAGCCGGAAACCAGGTTTGAAGGACGTTGAGCAGGTAGCGCTCCTCATCCGGCAGAGGTGCCACCTGATCCGGGGAACCCTCGAACCGGGTCTCCGTGGTACCCAGCAGTGTTCGTCCGTGCCAGGGCAGGACAAACACCGCGCGCCCGTCCTCGGGGGATTCCAGATAGAAACAGCTTTGGCTCAGTTGCCGATCCAGCACCAGGTGGGTGCCCTGGACCAGGTCGATGGCCGGCATTGGCGGTTGCGGCGAAAGCTGTTCGGCCACCAGGTTGACCCAGGGTCCGGCAGCATTGACCAGTACCCTGGCGTGCAAAGTCCGTTGCCGACCTGGTTCGCCGACGCTTAACTTATAACCCTGCCCGGTGCTTTCGGCACTTTCCAGCCTGGCGGGGCAGAGCAGATGGGCGCCCAGTGATGCGGCAGACTGGATCACCGCTTCGGTCAGCTTTCGATCGTCGGTCTGGGCGTCCTGAAAGCAGTAGACCGCCTGCAGGTTCTCCGTACTGATCTGGCTCAGGGACGACCATTCCGATTTTGGCACCCGGAAAAACCGGTGTTCTTTCTGCAGGCCACCGAGCAGGGTATAGAGGGACAGACCGAGCCTGAGCTGCCAGGGCCGGTACCGGGAATCGCGGTATACCGGAATATAGAACCGGTTCAACGCCACAAGGTGGGGCGCAATGGTGCAGAGAATGTTCCGTTCCCGCAGACTTTCCCGAACCAGTCGAAACTGTCGCTGCTGCAGATAGCGCAGACCGCCATGAATCAACTTGCTGGATTTGCTGGAGGTGCCGGCGGCCCAGTGGCTTTTCTCGATCACCACCGTGGCGAAACCGGCAGCGGCGGCGGCCTGGGCGACGCCGGCGCCGTGAATGCCGCCGCCAATGACGGCGATATCAAAATTGGTCTGGTCGGTCACAGGGCGTGGTGGGCCAGGCCATTGAGCATGCCGGCAATATCAAAGGTCTCCACCATGTCGGCACCCCGCTGGAAAAGATCGACAGCCTGTTCCGGATCGGTTACCTCATAGACCACCAGCTTGGTATTTGGCAGGTCGAGGCTGACGTCCCCGGGAATTTTTTCCTGGTCACAAAAAACAAATTCCGGCTGGATTGCGGAGACCACCGGGGCTGCCAGATCCTGCCATTGCTGCAGCACCATGCCCAGGCGGGAAAAGCCGCGATGATGGGCGTATTCGATAAAGGCATTGTCAAAACTGATCAGCACCACCCGGTCCAGCACCTCATCCAGAATCGCGGTGATCTTTTCTAAGGCGTTTTGCGCGCCCACCAGGTGCAAGCCGGCCCGTTTCAGTTCAACGAAAGCGGTGGTGTCCTGATGGGTCTGCAAAAGCGCCGCCAGGTTCTCGAGAGTGGCGATATTTTCGTCGGTGTAACGGTTGCCGAGACGCTCCGGTTCAAAAGCCGGACACCGCTGCAATTCGGCCAGTGTCATCAGGTGGATACCGTTTTTCATGCCGCTGATGCGCATCATCAGGACATCGTGGTACAGCACCGGCTGGCCGTCGGCGCTGAACAGGATATCGGTTTCGATATAACGGGCGCCAGCCTCGATGGCCCGACTCAGGGACAGCAGGGTGTTTTCCGGATACAGGGCCTGGTAGCCCCGGTGTGCGACCAGTCGTTGAGCCAGCATATCGTTCGTACTCCGTGCAGCACCGGGAGTTTGCAGGTCCGGCGCTATTTATGGATTTTCCTTTTCATGCGCTTGATGCCGTACCAGACCAGCAGCACTACGGGGATGGTGGCAATGCCCTTGATGGTCAGGTGCATGTTGTAGGGGATCAGGCCCTTGGGCAGTGCGTAGAGAAGGTGCCCGAGCAGGCTGACTGCATAGTAGCTGATGGCCACTACCGACAGACCCTCGACCGTTTCCTGTAAACGGAGCTGTAACTGACTCCTCTTGTTCATGGACTTGAGCACTTTCTGGTTCTGGCTCTCCAGTCCCAGGTCGACACTGGTGCGCAGCAGATCACTGGCACGGCTGATCCGGTGGCTCAGGTCTTCCATACGCCTGCGCACGGACATGCAGGTGCGAAAACCCGGAATAAATCGACGGTGGTGAAATCGTTCCAGGGTTCGGCCATGGTCCATTGCGGTTTCCCGCAGTTCCCGAAGCCGGTCCATGGTCAATTCAAAGTAGGCCTCGGTAGCGGCGAATCGAAACTTGTTTTCTGAAATCACCAGTTCCAGGCAGGCTGAAAGCGCGGTCAGGCGTTTCAGCAACTTTTTTTCACTGTCGATGCCCTTGAGCCGGGTCAGCTTGCCGGTCAGTTTGGCCAGCTCCTGTTCCATCGCCGTGATCCTGGGAATCAGTTCCCTGCTCGTCGGCAAGGCCAGGAAGGTCATGGTGCGATAGGCCGTCAGTTCGAGCAGATTGCGAATCAGACGTCCGGATTCGGTATGGGTCATGCCGAAGTCGTAGATCAGCAGGCGCATGGCGCCGTCGGCATTGCTGCGCACGGTCGTCCAGATCTTGGCAAAGCGGTTTTCCAGGTGACTGATGATCAGGCTGTGGCCATCGAAGCAGGGAGCCAGTTCCGCCGGGTCGGCGGGTTCGGTATCGCCGGGACGGATTTCCATGTTGGTTATGGAAATAACCTCGCCGGGCAGATTTTTCAGGAAATCCTTCGGCACCAGATCCAGGGTGATTTCCGTGAAAGGGACGTCACTGAGGGCGTGGCGCAAGACGGTCAGGGCAGAGAATTCCGTGTGTCGCTCCCAGCGCAGTTCGTAATCGCCCATGGACTGGTAGTAGGACCCCTTGCCCATCTCCGGGCCGGGTACTCCATGGTGATCAGCCAGCAGTTGCAGGTGTTCGATCTCATGTTCTTCGGTGCTGGGCAGAAACAGCACCAGGTGCGATAACTGCACCGTTGACGAGGCACTCAGAATTGGCCGGGCGTGCAGTTCCTCGATCAATTCTTCCTTGAGCGGGTGTATGTTCATGATTACAGCGCCTTTTCCGCCGCATCGACGGTCTGCAGGATCAGGGTGTTGATCGTCATGGGGCCGACACCCCCGGGGACCGGAGTATAGGCGGCACAGCGATGCATGATCGCCGCCAGTTCTATGTCGCCGACACCACCGGGATGGTAGCCGGCGTCGACAACCACGGCGCCATCCCTAATCCAGTTGCCCTTGATGAATTCCGGCCGGCCTACGGCGCCGACCACGATATCGGCCCGGCCGATTATTGCCGGCAGGTCCCTGGTCCGGGAGTGACAGACAGTGACGGTGGCATCGGCATTGAGCAGCATCATGGCCATGGGTTTGCCCAGAATCGGGCTGCGACCGACCACCACGGCATTTTTGCCGGACAGGGGAATGTCATAGGCCCGCAGCAGTCGCATGATGCCCTGGGGTGTCGCCGAACCGTGGGCTGCCTCGCCCATGGCCATGCGGCCAAAGCCGAGGCAGGTGACGCCATCGACGTCCTTGGTCAGGGCGATGGCGTCAAAGCAGGCCCGCTCGTCGATCTGACCGGGTACCGGGTGCTGCAAAAGAATACCGTGGCAGTCCGGGTTGTGGTTCAGTTCATGGATTTTCTCCAGTAACTGCCCGGTCGTGGTGGTGGCCGGCATCTCCACCGCAATAGAAGCCATGCCAATGCGCCCGCAGGCATTCTGTTTCATGCGCACATAGGTCGCAGAGGCCGGATCGTCGCCCACCAGGATGGTGGCAAGAATCGGCGGGCGGTTGCCATTGGCCTGTCGAAGACGCGCCACCCGCTCCCTGAGTGCCTCCTCGGTTTTTTGCGCCAGGGACTTGCCGTCCAGTAGTAATGCTGTCATCAGTGGCTGTCTCGTT
>QJWQ01000010.1 GCA_003235325.1 Gammaproteobacteria bacterium
GCACAACTTGAGTGTCACTTTAGACAAACGGAGAGAGGATGTCAAGCATTATTTGTGCGCAGCACAAGTTTTTTTATTGTTAATTATCAATATATTATAATTTTTTATGAAGTTTTTGTTGCGCTGCGCCATGCCTGCCACCCGGGATTGACGACAGCCGGGCTCAGGGGCCGCCGCAGGCGGCCAATACAGCCCATGTCGGGGGTCGGCATCCTGGGCCTGGCAACAGCTAACCACAGCCTGGAAGTGCTCCGCGACGGACCACCGGGGCAATGTGACTGTGTTAAAGACCTACGTTAACGGCCACCGGGCAGCCATTGCGGACTGATACCCCGAAGCGGCAGCAACTGTCCAGAAAGAGCCCTGTTCGCACCCGGTTTCCGGCACCGCCGCCATCCCTGCCTCCCCGCGCGGGGATATTGCCGCCATTCAACTCAGGTCGCCAGCGCCGAAGCGGTGTGGTGACCCGAGACTGCCCTGAGCATAGGCACGGTATCGGCCATTGGCAGTTCGGCACCGGTATTGATTTCTGCGCAGGCAAGAATATCGCCCAAAGAAATAATTCCCGTCAGCCGGCCCTCGCCGTCCACCACCGGCAACCGTCGGATATGGTGCTGCCTCATCATGTCCAGCGCGCCATGAATATCGTCAATGTCTCTGCACAGGAACAGGGTACGACTGCTGGTGATGTCGCGGGCCCGGGCCTCCCACATGGATTTGTGCTGGAGGGCAAGACCGATGGTAATATCCCGGTCGGTCACAATGCCCAGGGGCTTGTTGTCGGCATCAACCACCGGTACACAGCCACAGTCGTTGGTCCACATCATCATGGCGATAGCTTCCAGGGTCGTATCCGGCGAACAACTGCATACGTTTTTGATCATGGCATTTTCAATTTTCATTCGGATTCTCCGGGCTTCAGTTTGAGGGCTTTTAGGAAAAATCATCATGGAAATAAACCCGGATCGCGGCGTTGATTGACATCAATTATCCGGTGAATGTGCGTATAAAAGGCCGGCAGGGAAATCGGAAATTGATATGTATCAATGATCTCACGGGATGGCGATGATTGATCCGGGCATATCCGGTTATGATCAAAAATCCGGGATTGCTCGCACCGGCGTCATACAGGTCAGGTAAAGCAGTGCCGATGTCATCAGCGACTAAAAACCGACAACAGCGGAAAGCAAGTCGCGCAGCGCAAGTCTGCGCGGATGAAAACTGTTGCTGTCGCACCCTGAACAGACAGCCGGGTAATTCAGCACCCGCAATAAATCCGGCTAACCAGTTTTCAGTGGTTACCGATACAAGGTTGACCCGAAACAGGTGAGTACCACGACGAACGAATACCACTCTCCCCGATTTGTCAGCCGTTTGACCAGTAAAACCATGGCGCTGATTACCACCGGGGGTTTTGACCTCAGGTTGCACCATCTGACCCGGTCACGGGACAAGGCCGACCTGCCCTTTGCCGGTCAGTTTCGAATCATTGATTTCGCCCTCTCCAACTGCGTCAACTCCGGAATTCGCCGGATCGGCCTGCTTCCCCAATACCAGGCCTATTCTCTCATCCGGCACGTACAGCAAAGCTGGCCCTTTCTGCGCGGCGAGTTCGACGAATTTATCGAATTCCTGCCAATACAAAATGACGACCAGGACAACCGGGCCCTGAGTACGGCCCAGGCAATTTCCCAGAACCTGGCCATGTTGGGCCGGCGCAACCCGGACCAGGTGCTGGTCCTTGCCGGCGATCATATCTACAAGATGGACTACGGCCCGCTACTGGCCTTTCACGCCGAACACGACGCCGATTTGACCATTGCCTGTATTGAGCTGGCGAACCGGGACACGGCGGGCCACGACCTCATTGGCATCGATGATGACAGGCGAGTTCTCAGTCTGACCAGGAATCCGCTACAACCCCAGGCCACTCCCGATAATTCCCATCGGTCCCTGGTGAGCATGTCTGCCTACGTCTTCAACACCTCTTTTCTGATCCGGCAACTGGTGGGCGGCGGCGACGTCGAACAGGCGTCCTGGGCAGATGCGGCCGGACTGGTTCCGGCACGTTTGGCCGAGCACCGGGTCTTTGCCTATCCCTTTCATGAAATCCAGGGTCGACATGCCTACTGGCGCACCATAGACAATGTCGACGCCTACTGGCGTGCCAATCTGGAACTGGTCGAGATGTCACCGGAGCTGAACCTGTACGATCGAGACTGGCCGATCTGGACCTACCACGAACAGCTCTCCCCCGCCAGGTTCGTTATCGATCAGCCGGATTGCCGGGGCACCGCTTTCAACTCCATGGTTGCCGATGGTTGCATCCTCTCCGGCGCCACCGTCAGACAATCCCTGTTGTTCAGCAATGTCAGGGTAGAACAGTATTCCTTCATTGAGGATTCCGTGGTGCTGCCAAATGCCCGTATTGGCCAAAACTGCCGGATCAAGCGGGCGCTGATCGACGCCAATGTCAGATTGCCTGACAACAGCATCGTCGGCGAGGACCTGGAACTGGACGCCCAGCGGTTTCATCTGACTCCGGACGGAGTCGTCCTGGTGACAGCGGACATGCTGGAGCGGCCGGGGGATGCCGACCGATGACGCCAGATGGATGCCGGCGCCGGGTGCCGGGTGCGAGATCAGATCCTGTTTGCGACCCCTGAAGCCGGGACACTGGAACACCTGCCCCTGGTTCAATCCTTGACCCCGGATGATGTGGGCACTATGTTGGGCGAATGTTGATTACCGGGACATCGCCAGCACCTCGCCACCGGGCCAAATGCCAGAGGTATTTCCATGCCTGCTAGCCCCGACGATGCAGCGCTGCAGCAGGCCGCTCGCTGCAAGGCCATCGTCGATAATGCCGTCGAAGCCATTATCACGATGGACGAAAATGGCATAGTTACGCACGTCAACCCGGCAACCACGGCAATATTCGGCTACCCGCCCGGTGAGCTGATCGGGTCCAGTATCGCCTTGCTGATTCCGGCGCCACCGGGGGAGGAACTCGAGCACTCGATACAGAGTTATCTTGAAACCGGTACAGACACGCCTGTTATCAGCCGCCGGGAATTGTCGGGCCGGAGCACGGACGGCGCCAGGATTGCCGTCGAACTCACCCTGGTGGCCATCAGGGTCGACGGCACCAGGGAGTTTACCGCCATTCTTCGCGACCTCAGTGAACGCAAGCTCGCCGAGGACCTGATCCGGCAGCGGGACCAGCAAACCCTTCGGACCCGCGAACACCTGGCCCGCCTGGATCGCCTCTATATCTCTGCCGAGATGTCCACGGGCATCGCCCATGAGTTGAACCAGCCCCTGACCACAATTGCACTCTACGCCCAGGCCTGCCGGCGACTGATCGAGAATGGCGCCGGCGACCCGGCGGTGGAACTGCAGGCTCTGGATCGGATCGAAAAATCAGCCCGGCAGGCGGGGGAGATCATTCGTGAATTCAGAGGCCTGGTCTCCCGGCATAAGGCCGGCCACGAACAGGTCGACATCAACAGGCTGATAGAAAATTGTCCGACACTGATCGAGCACGACCTTCTTTCCCGCAATATCAGCCTGAAGCTGGAGTTGGCCCCGAACCTGCCCAGCGTCCACGTGATTCAGGTACAGATCCAGCAGGTCGTACTCTACCTGCTGCGCAATGCCTCAGACGCCCTGGCCAGTGAGACCGGCACCGGGCCGAAATGGATTGTCATCCGCAGTGAGAGGCTGTCTGATCTATGGCTCAGGGTGGCAGTCAGAGACAATGGCCCCGGTATCAGCAATGCGCTTGCTGCCAGGATTTTCCAGCCTTTTTTTACCACCAAGAAGAACGGCATGGGCATGGGCCTGGCCATCAGCCAGACCATCATCGGTGACCATGGTGGCGAACTGAGGCTCAACGAGGATTACCGTGCCGGCGCCGAATTTTACTTCACCCTGCCCATCCGCACCGCCTGAAGAAGACGACCGATGTCCAGCGAACAAACCGTTTATGTAGTCGATGACAATGCCGATATTCGCGATTCGCTGTCGCTGCTATTGAAATCCGTGGGCCTGGACCATCAGGTATACGGCTCCGCGGCCGAGTTTATCGACAAATGTTCGCCAGCCGCCCGAGGTTGCCTGTTGCTGGATATCCGTATGCCGGATATCAGCGGCATACAACTGCAACAGCGGATGAAGGATGCCGGCTTCGGCCTGCCTGTCATCTTTATCACCGGACACGGTGACGTGCCACTGGCGGTCGAGGCCATGAAGAACGGCGCCATGGATTTTCTGCAAAAGCCCTTTAGCGATCTGGTTCTGCTCGATATTATCTTCCGGGCGCTGGAACTCGACCGGCAACAGCAGGATGAACTGGAACAAAAGCGGGAGATAGAGGCCCGCCTTGAAACCCTGAGCAAACGGGAACTGCAGGTAATGGAGCGCATGGCCATCGGCGACATGACCAAGGTCATTGCCAGCGACCTGGGTATCAGCCCCCGCACCGTGGAGGTGCACCGGGCCCGGATCATGGACAAAATGCGTTGCAGGACCCTGGCCCAGCTGATCCTGATGCTGACGCAGGTCCGCAATGACAGCTTCGGCTGATTCGGACTCCCGGTCGCGGAGACCAAACCATTCGCCCCTTGCCGTCGCCGGCCAAAACCGGTGACTTTTCGGCAATCGGGCCCTTGTTTGATACCGATCAATGACTTGTACGGCCCCCGGTGCACACTGTTCAGCTCAGGCAGCGTGGAGTTAATGCCATGATCCTACTCAGAAACCGCGACCTCATCGGCGCGCGAATCCATTGCCCGCAAATGCCGTTGACGTCATGCCGCTGCAGCTCCGGTTGGCACTGCGCAACCGGTTCCGGATCGCCGATCAATCCCGTAGCACCAGAAACCTCATATGCCTAACCAGGATCAGGGAACCGACAAGGCCGCAATGTCGGCCCTGACCGGTATTGGCATCAGCATCCTGATCGCGGCACTGGCCATCGCGGTGCTGCTCTACTTCGATGCCGAGCAACAGGTTCTGCAGTTGCTGCGCTGGCTCGACCAACGGGGGCTGGAGGCCTCGCTGATTTTCATGCTGATCATGGCGCTGGTGGTGGTTCTGCTGCTTCCCGGCGTGCTGTTCACCACCGGTGCGGGTTTTGTCTTTGGCATCTTGCCAGGCACCCTGCTGGTGGTGGTGGGTACAACCCTGGGAGCCAGCGTCAGCTTTTTACTGGCCAGGCACCTGCTGGGACAGCGGGCCGGCCAATGGCTGATGGCTCGAACCCGATTGCAGGTCCATGGCCCGGTGCTGGAGACACGGGGTTTCCAGATCGTGCTGTTCACGCGCCTGATACCCTTTTTTCCGTTCAAGGTGTCCAACTATGTCTTCGGCCTTACACCCGTATCCCTCAAGCACTTCAGCGCCGGCACCGGCATCGGCATCGTGCCGTTTTCCCTGCACAACGCCTACCTGGGGTCCCTGGCGGCGGACATTACCACCCTCGGTGTCCGGGGCGAGAGCCGTTCGCCGCTGGAATGGGCCCTCTATGGTGCCGGATTCGTGCTGCTGGTGGTCGCCCTGGTCTGGCTGGCCCGCTATGCCCGCAAGTCCCTGGAGCCCTGAACCGGGAGTCAACAACCCATGCCCTGGATGAAATGGTTGCCCTGGCGTTTTTTCCTGCAGCGTGCGGCCCGGGCCCACGGCTTCCTGGATCCCATCGCCCTGCTGGCGAGGGTGCGGGCTTTTGCCCAGCCGGCGGAAGTCGGCGAACCGGTGGAACTGTTGCGGGCAGGAATGATCTTCCACGCCCGGGGGCTGATCAACGCCCGGGTCATCCAGCACAATCTTGACTGGGTCTGGCCCTACTGGATCGAACAGCAGTTCGATCCCGCCAGCGAATCCTTTATACCCCGGGCATTCTCCATGACCCACTGCAACCTGAGCCACCGCAACTGGACTGCCATCGGCGTGCCGGATGTACCACAGTTGGCCATTGTCGACCCACGGGGACTGTTGACGCCCCACTTTGACGGCTGGTCCCTGGATGCCTGGGTGCTGCCGGACCAGGGACCGGGGCTGTTCCCGTCCCGCAACCCGGACAGCCACCAGGAACTGGTAATGAACCGGGAATTCGCGGTGGTGACCCGGTCGCATAGTCAGGGCTGCAGCCTGGCGAGTCAGGCCAGTGTCTACCTGCGGAATGGCGAGCCCGACTGTCAATTGCAGTTGGCGGCCCGCAGTGATTCCGGTGGCTGGCTGGCCATTGCCCTCAGGCCCTGCAATCCCGAGGGCGTCAGCTTCATCCACAGGATCGCCATGGATGCCGAGCACCGGCAGTGGACAGTGGACCACCAGGCGGTCAGGCTTGACCAGCCGGCGGATAGGGTCTTTTTTTCCGATTACCACAGTGGCGATGTCGGTGCCCACCTGCGGCAGTCTGCATATCTGCAGCAAAATCCATCGCCAGAGGGGTCACCGAATCCGACATCGTTGCAGGTGGAATGCGGGGTCGGGATGGCCACTGCGGCCGCCCTGTACCGGTTGCAGCCCGGAAGCGAACGCAGAGTGACGGTCTCGGCAATCCTTGAGAACAAGGACGACCCCACCGGCGATAGCGGCGCCGGCACCTCGTCGCCCCCGGCACAATGGACGGCACCTTGGGGTTGCCGGCTGCAAATCCCCGATCCCGGTTTCCAGTTTCTCTACGATGCGGCGGTGCGAACCCTGGTGCTGCATTCCCCGACCGATGTCTATCCCGGACCCTACACCTACAAGCGCTTCTGGTTTCGGGATGCGGCCTTCATGATCTACGCCCTGCTCTGCGCCGGGCTAACCGACCGGGCCGAGCGGGCCCTGGACCGGTTTGGCAGTCGCCAGACCCGCAGCGGCTTTTTTCACTCCCAGGAGGGGGAATGGGACAGCAACGGCGAGGCCCTGTGGATTTTCAGCGAGTTCGAGCAAATGAGTGGTCGACCGCTCAAGGACGACTGGCTCAAGGCAGTCATCAAGGGGGGCCGCTGGATCATGGCCAAGCGCACGCGAAGCGACACTGACAGCAGCAGCGCCGGCCTCTTGCCCGCAGGCTTCAGCGCCGAACATCTGGGCCCCCCGGACTGTTACTACTGGGATGATTTCTGGGGTATCGCCGGCCTGCGGGCCGCTGCCAGGCTGTGCCAGCCGAACGATGGCAACCTGGCCACGACCTTCAGCACCGCCGCCGACGATTTCCAGCACTGTGTCGACCGCAGCCTGTCCCAGGCGACAAAAAAGGCTGGCAGGGCCGCGATGCCGGCATCTCCCCACCGCCGGCTGGATCACGGCGCCATCGGCTCCCTGGCGGCGGGTTACCCCCTGCGTCTCTACGATCCCGGGCATCCGGCTCTGCTCGATACCGCCGAATTTTTATTGCAATCGTGCTTTTTTCGCGGTGGCTTTTTCCAGGACATCATCCATTCCGGGATCAACCCCTACCTGACCCTGCATGTCGCCCAGGTGCTGCTCCGGGCCGGGGACCGGCGTCACCTGGAACTGATGCGGACCATCGCCAGCCTGGCTTCGGAAACCGGTCAGTGGCCGGAGGCCATTCATCCCCGTACCGGTGGCGGCTGCATGGGCGACGGCCAGCACGCCTGGGCCGCCGCCGAGTGGTTGCTGATGTTGCGCAACTGCCTGGTTCGCGAGGAAGCGGAGGGATTGATTCTCGGCTCCGGCATAGCGCCGGAGTGGCTGCAAGCCACTGACCAGTCGCCGGCAGAAGCCGCGGCCGTGGAATTTGGACCGGCACCGACCCGGTTCGGACCCGTCACCCTTAAAATTTACCCTGTTGACCCCGTTAGCGGCAGGGTCAGGGTCGACTTGTCCGGCCACTGGCACCGGCACCGACCGTCCATCGAAATTCGCCTGCCCGGATTTATACCGGCCGCGGTCGATGATGACCAGGGGCACATTCACTTGCAACGGGACACCCTGTTATGAAGATTCTGATGCTGACCAACACCTACAGTCCCCACGTCGGTGGCGTCGCCAGGTCCGTGGCGGCCTTTAGCGGGGCCTATCGCGAAATGGGACATCAGGTGCTGGTGGTGGCTCCGGAATTTGCCAACCAGCCGCGCAATGAGGAGGGCGTGGTGCGGATCGCGGCAATCCAGAATTTCAACGGCAGCGACTTTTCCGCGGTATTGCCGGTATCGGGCCTGCTCAGGGATGAACTGGACCGGTTTCAGCCGGATATCGTTCATGCCCATCATCCCTATCTGCTGGGCATGACCGCCGTGCGGGTCGCCCGCTATCGGCAACTGCCCCTGGTCTTCACCCACCATACCCTCTACGAACAGTACACCCACTATGTACCCGGCGATTCCCCGACCCTGCAGCGCTTCGTCATCGAACTGGCCACCCGCTTTGCCAATCTGGCGGACCAGGTCTTCGCCCCCAGCGAAAGCATCGCCGCCCTGATGCGCAAACGGGGGGTACACACACCCATGGCGGTGATTCCCACCGGCGTCGCCGTGGACAGGTTCGCCTCGGGTAATGGTGGCACCTTCAGACAACAGCTGGGGATCGCGCCGGACGCCTTCCTGGTTGGCCATCTGGGGCGCCTGGCGCCGGAAAAAAACCTGAGTTTCCTCAGCGAATGTCTGATCGATTTTGTCAAAAGGGAAGACCGCGCAGAGGTGCTGATCGTCGGCGTCGGTCCCCTGCAGGCCAGAATCCGCGACCTGTTCGAAGCCCGGGGGCTCGGTTGCCGCCTGCACCTGGTGGGCAACCTGGAACAGGGCCGGCTGGTGGATGCCTACCACGCCATGGACCTGTTCGCCTTCGCCTCCCGGAGCGAAACCCAGGGCATGGTGATCACTGAAGCCATGGCGGCGGGTGTGCCGGTGGTGGCCCTGGACGCCAATGGCGTCCGCGACGTGGTCAGGGATGACTACAACGGCAGGCTGGTGGCATCGACGGCCAGCCGGGCGGATTTCGTGGCTGCGCTGCAATGGTTCAGGAATCTGCCCGGCACCCGGCGGCAACAGTTTTCCGAGGCGGCGATAGCTACCGCCGGTGATTTTTCCATGGCCGTGACCGCAAGGCGCGCCCTGGATTGTTATCGGAAATTGCTCGACCGGCCCTATGACGCCAAGGAGGCCCACTACAGTCAGTGGCTGCGTATCCAGGAACTGCTGAAGGCCGAGTGGGAAATCCTTGAGGGGCTGGCCGGTGCCGCGGGGGCGGCACTGAACCTGTCCGGCGTCAATCCCGGGGGTGCCGGAAAACCGACATGATCGGGCGCATCGAAGCCTGGCTACGGCTCTGGCGCCGGCGTTTCAGCCGCAGTCACTGGCTGGCGCGATTGCTGGGGTTTCATCCCGGGGGCGATGGCGACAACGGCGCTGGCCTGGTGCTGATCCAGATTGACGGCCTGTCCCACGAGGAAATCAGCCGGGCTCTGGACGCCGGCGAAATGCCTTTCCTGAAACGGTTGCTGGGCCGGGAACACTACCGGCTGCACCACCACTACTCCGGCGTCCCCTCCACCACCCCGGCGGTGCAGGCGGAACTGTTTTACGGAGTCCGCGGCGCCGTGCCGGGATTCAGCTTCCGGGAAAAAGTCAGCGGCCGGCTGGTGCGGATGTATGAGCCCCGGGCCGCCGCACAGGTGGAGCGGGAACTGCAGGCCGCCGGCAACCCGGAACTGCTGGCCGGAGGCAGCTGTTACTCGGGCAATTACTGTGGCGGCGCCGCCGAACCCCATTTCTGTCCCGCGGCCCTGGGCTGGGGACCGAGCCTCAGGGAGGCCAACCCCCTGGCGCTGCTGGTCCTGTTCTTCAGCCACCTGGTCACCCTGGTGCGCGCCGGCCTGCTGATGCTGGTGGAACTGGTGCTGGCCCTGATCGACTGCCTGCGGGGTCTGATCCAGGGCCAGGATATTCTCAAGGAGTTGCTGTTCGTGCCCACCCGCGCGGTGATCATCATTCTGCTGCGGGACCTGGTGACCATGGGCGCCAGAATCGACATCGCCCGGGGTTTACCGGTCATTCACCTGAATTTTCTCGGCTACGACGAGCAGGCTCACCGGCGCGGCCCCTCGGCCCGATTCGCCCACTGGACCCTGAAGGGTATCGACCGCTGCATCGCCTCGATCTGGAGAGCGGGCCATGGGGCCTCCCATCGCCATTACGATGTCTGGGTCTACTCCGATCACGGCCAGCAATCCAGCAGATCCTACGCATCGGTTCACGGCGAAAGCCTCGATCAACGCCTGGAGCAGACCGTCGCCACCTGGCAGCCAGGGCCACTGCCCCTGCGCTCCACCGGGCAGCAGGGCATGCAATTGCACCGGGTGCGCCAGTTCGGCGGCCGCAGATTACAGCAGCTGCTGGCCGTGAACCGCAGTAAGAACAACACTGTCGAGACCGCAGAGGCGGAACCGGGGCTGGAAGTGGCGGCCCTCGGTCCCGTTGCCCATATCTACTGTCGCAATCTTCCGCACCTGGACCGGGCCGAGCTGGCCCGCCTGTCGGTGACTCAGGCCGACGTGCCACTGGCGCTCTATCTTGACCACAGCGGCGCTGTCCGCGGCTTTTGCCGGGAGGGCGAAGTCAGCCTGCCGGCGGATGGTCCATGTCTGCTGGGCCCGGACCACCCCTTCCTCGATGAGGCAATCGACGACCTGATGGCCCTGTGCCACCACCGGGACGCCGGCGAGGTGATCGTTTTCGGCTGGCGGGCCGGCGAACAGGCTATCAGCTTCGCCGAGGAGAATGGCGCCCATGGCGGTTTCGGCCCCCGTGAGACCAATGCCTTTCTGTTGCTGCCGGACGATATCCCGGCGCCGGCGGGGGGGCGGGACTACTGGCGGCCAAGGGATATCCATCTCGCCGCCCGGCGTTTTCTCCAGCGCCAGCCAGGGGAAGCCGGGCAGGCACCTGCGGGCCGGGCCATTCAGTCGAGACCGCTGCGACTGGTAACCTACAACGTTCACAGTTGCATCGGCATGGACGGCAGACTGTCGCCGGAACGCATCGCCCGGGTTATCGCTCGCTGCGCCCCGGATATCGTCGCCCTGCAGGAACTGGATGTGGGCCGGGGCAGAACCCGGGGTATCGACCAGGCAGCGGTCATTGCCGGCCTGCTGGACATGGATTTTCAATTTCATCCTGCGATCCATGTGGAGAGCGAGCAATACGGCGACGCCATTCTCTCCCACCTGCCGATGCAGCTGATAAAGACCGGCACCCTGCCCGGCCTGGCCAACAGGCCGGGCCTGGAACCCCGGGGTGCTGTCTGGGTCGCCATCGAATTCAACGGCAGGTCCCTGCAGGTGATCAATACCCACCTGGGCCTGCTGGGGTCCGAGCGCAGGCTCCAGGCGGCCGCCCTGGCCGGTGACCAGTGGCTCGAGCACCCGGACTGCCGGGGTCCGGTCATTGTCTGTGGCGACTTCAATGCCGGGCCCGGTTCCGCCAGCTATCGGCTGTTGAACCAGCGACTGGTGGATGCCCAGGTGGCCTTTGCCAGCCACAAGCCGCGAGGTACGTTTTTCGGCCGGCTGCCCCGGGCCCGCATCGACCATGTGTTTATCTCGCCGGAAATCGGCGTCACCGATATCGAAATCCCCCGCAGTGAGCTGGTCATGCTGGCCTCGGATCATCTGCCGCTGGTGACCGAACTGCAGCTCTGATCGGCGCCAGACGGCCTTCGATCCCCCCTCGAGACGAGCAATTCTTGACTTTGATCAAAATGGTTTTCGGTTGCCGGGCGTTAAATAAGCGATTGCCCCGGGTCATACGTAGTCTCTCAGGGCTCTTTCACCTTGAAACGCTTTCATTTTCAAATTTTCACAGACAAACAGTTTCACATTATAAAAAGGGTGACCATGGAAAAGCCCGTTCAGATCAACTTTGACAATATCGATCATTCCACTGCCATCCAGGCCAGCATCGAGAGCGAGTGCAATAAACTCGAACAGTTCTGTCAATCCATCATCGGCTGTGAGGTTACCCTGGGGGCCCAGCGCCAGCGGCAGCACCACGGCAATTTCTACGAGATCAGGATTCGACTGACCCTGCCCGAGGCCGAGATAGTCAGCAGTCGCCGGCACCAGGACAAGCTGGCCCGGGAGGCCTCCTATGCCGCCGTTCAGGACAGCTTTCGCGCGCTACGGCGTCAGCTGGAAGAGCACACCAGAAAACGCCGGCAGCGGGTAAAATTTCATGAGCCTGCCCTGCAGTTGGGTCGAGTGGCCAATACTCGGGAGAACAGCGACTACGGTGTTATCGAGACCCCGGAACAGCGGCAGATCTATTTTCACCGCAACAGTCTGGTCAACGCCGAATTCGATTTGCTGGAACCGGGTGACGAGGTTCGCTTTGTCGAGAAGCAGGGCCTGCGGGGACCACAGGCGAGCACGGTCTACCTCGGGGTAAAGCACCACGTGCCCTGAAATTTTATGGTGGCGCTGGCGCCACCATCGGCCGACGGGAAGGATTACAGCATGTACCGGGGCCATGGTCGCCCCGGCACTGACAACCTCGGTTTCATTGGGCGGCGCATTGGGCCCGCAGCGGCCGTCAGGACTCCGACAGATACCTGACAAACCAGTCGCCGGCCAGTGAGCATACGGCCTCCAGCTTGCCTGGCTCCTCGAAAAGATGCGTGGCGCCGGGAACAATCGCGATTTCATGAGGGCAGTGGAGCTGTGCCGCTGCCTCCTCGTTGAGTTCAATTACCTGCTCATCGTAACCGCCAACAATCAACAGGCTGGGCGCCTGGACCTGTCTCAGGTACTGACCCGCCAAATCAGGCCGACCGCCCCGGGACACCAGGGCCGTCACTGCCGCCGGACGTTGGGCGGCACCGATCAGCGCTGCGGCGGCACCGGTACTGGCGCCAAACAGGCCGAGTTTTAAACTGTTGAGGGATTTGCGGCCGGAAAGCCAGTCCAGCACCCCCACCAGGCGTTCGCTCAGCAGGGGAATATTGAACCGGTACTCCCGGGTAAATTCATCGACGCTGTTTTCCCGGGCCGTGAGCAGATCAAACAGCAGGGTTCCCAGTCCGCGATCGGTCAGATACCGGGCCACCTGCAGGTTGCGGGGACTGAGTCGACTGCTGCCACTGCCGTGAACAAAAATCACCAGGCCCGTGGCCCCGGCCGGCAGACACAGGTTTCCTTCCAGGTTGACGCCGGCGGTCTTGATTCTGAGCTGCTGCTCTTCCATGGGTTTGTCTCTCCCGATTGCCTGTGGTCAGAATGCCTGTAATCTGAGTGCCTGTGGTCTGAGTGCCTGTGGTCTGAGCGCCTGTGGTCTGACAACCTGAACTGTATCAAGTCTGCGCTGTCAGACTCGGCGTTATTCGCGAACATCGACCCTTTACATTAAAAATGGCAATGGCGGCAACCTGCTTGATCCAGATCAATGACCCGAGCAGGCGACTCGGTTTTGCTATGGATGCATTCCCGGAGTGAAAGCCGTGACCGACCGGACAGCGCCCGATGACAACCTGATCGAAGTCCGCGACCTGCATTTCCTTTACGATTCGCGAACCATTCTCGATGGCGTCGATCTCACTATTCCCCGAGGCCGGGTGACGGCCATCATGGGCCCCAGCGGCAGTGGCAAAACCACGCTGTTGCGGTTGTTTGCCGGTCAGCTGCGGCCGACCCGGGGCAGTGTCCGCATCGACGGCCGCGAAATCAGCCGCCTGGATCGGGCCGAACTCTTTGTTGAACGGCGCAGGATGGGAGTGCTGTTCCAGAGCGGCGCCCTGTTTACCGACCTTTCGGTCTATGAAAATGTCGCCTTTCCCCTGCGGGTCCACACCGCCCTGTCGGAGGCCATGATTCGTGACCTGGTACTGATGAAACTGGAGGCGGTGGGTCTGCGCGGTGCCCGGGATCTGATGCCGGCGGCGCTGTCCGGGGGCATGGCCAGGCGCGTGGCCCTGGCCCGGGCCATAATCCTGGACCCGCAACTGATACTCTACGACGAACCCTTCAGTGGCCAGGACCCGATTTCTGTCGGTGTCCTGTCGGAACTGATTCAACGGCTGAACCGCGCCCTGAACCTGACCAGTGTCATCATTTCCCACAATGTCGGCGAAACCGCCGAGATCGCCGATTACCTCTATGTCATCACCAAGGGAAAAATTGCCGGCCATGGTCCGACCAAGGTATTGCTGGACAGCGAGGACGCACAGATAAGGCAATTCATGCGCGGCCTGCCGGACGGACCGGTACCCTTTCATTATCCCGCTCCGGATTTTCCTTCGGACCTGGGTCTGGGAGCGACTTCATGCTGAATCGCATCGCGAAACTCGGCAGTGGCGGCATCAACACCCTGGGCAGCCTCGGAAGGGCCGGGATTCTCTGGGGCATGGCCCTGTGGAGCCCCCCGGACTGGCGCAACGGTCCGAGACTGCTTGCCCAGCAACTCTACAGTGTCGGGGTTCTGTCCCTGCTGATCGTCGTGGTCTCCGGCCTCTTTGTCGGCATGGTGCTGGCCCTCCAGGGCTATAACGTGCTGGTGCGCTTTGGCGCGGTGGAGGCCCTGGGCCAGGGCGTATCCCTGACCCTGGTGCGGGAACTGGGGCCGGTCATGGCCGCCCTGCTGTTCGCCGGCAGGGCCGGTTCGGCGCTGACTGCCGAAATCGGCCTGATGAAAGCCACGGAGCAGCTTGCCGCATTGGAAATGATCGGCATCGACCCCCTGCGCCGCATTGTGCGCCCCCGGCTCTGGGCCGGAATCCTGTCGATGCCGCTGCTGGCCCAGCTTTTTAACGTGGTGGCCATCTGGGGCTCGGTGCTGATTGGCGTCGACTGGCTCGGCATCGATGCCGGCGCCTACTGGGGCAACATGCAGGACACCCTGAAATTCAGGGAAGATATTGTCAACGGCCTGATCAAGTCGGTTGTGTTTGGCGCCCTGGTCACCTGGATTGCGGTTTACCAGGGATATGACGCGGTACCTACCGCAGAGGGTATCAGCCGCGCCACCACCCGCACCGTGGTCTATGCTTCCCTGGCGGTGCTGGGCATGGATTTTGTGCTCACCGCCCTGATGTTTGGAGTTTATTGAATGGTATCCCGCTGGATCGAAATCGCTGTCGGAATCTTTATTCTCATCGGCATCCTGGCCCTGGTCTTTCTCGCCTTTCAGGTCAGCGGCCTTCGCCAGGAATTCAATCCCGACACCACCTACCGGCTGCAGGCCGAATTCAACAACGTCGCCGGCCTCAAGCGCCGGTCCAAGGTCATGATAGCCGGTGTCCAGGTGGGCCAGGTGGAGAACATCCGTATCGACCCGATCTCCGTCCGCGCCCGGGTCGATATGCTGATCAACCGGGATATTGATTTCCTCAGCGAGGACACCATCGCCGCCATCCAGACGGCAGGGATACTGGGGGAAAAATACATCGCCCTGTCTCCCGGCGGCGCCGAGGAAACTCTCCACGACGGCGACCAAATAAGGGATACCCAGTCGGCCCTGGTGCTGGAAGAGCTGGTGGGCAAAATCCTGTCGAGGATGATCACTAAACCATGAATATTACAACCTTGAAGGCCCTCTCCGTGACAGTGCTGATGCTGAAAGCCCCGTTGAACAGCCTGCTGGTGCCGGCCCTGTCGGCCTTTAAAGCCACGCTGCTTAAAGCCACGCTCCTGAAAGGCCTCGTGGCCAGTAGCATGGGGCCGCTTGCATGGTTCGTGGCCGCCTTGACCCTGACGGCGGCGCCCGGGAGCGGCGGTGCCGACCAACAGGCGTCCGGCAACGAGCAGCAATCGGCCTACCAGCGGGTGGTGACAGCCACCAGGGACCTGCTCACCATCGCCGAGGGCGGCAGGGAGACCTTTGACCGGGACCCGGAGGCCTATTACCGGCAGATAGACAATATGGTCGGCCAACTGGTGGACGTCGAGCGCTTCAGCCGCAGCGTCATGGCCAACTACGCCAGTGTCCAGCGTTACCGGGCGCTGACATCCGAGGCGGAAAAACGCGCTTTCCTGGCCCGGGTCGATCGCTTTGGCGCCATCATCAGACAAACACTGATCCACACCTATGCCAGGGCACTGCTGGGATTTGACGGCCTGCAACTGGAAACCCTGCCGCCGCCGGCGGCCGGGGAAGGCAAGCCGGACTACGCCAGAATCGATCAGAAAATCCACCGGCAGAACGGCGCACCACACCTGGTCAACTACTACCTGCACCGGGACCCGGACGGGCAATGGCTGGTCTACAACATCGCCGTCGACGGCATCAATATCGGCCATATCTTTCGCACCCAGTTTGCCGAAGCTGTCGAAGAGAACGGCGGCGATGTCGACAAAGCCATCGATAACTGGCAACTGTTACAACACCCCATTGCCGACAGTCAGGGTGAGTCGTGAGCAAGGCCAGTCTGGAAACCACCGCCGACTGTCTGGTGGTTCGGGGTGTCCTGGACTTCGACAGCGTGGTCGAACTGGCGTCGTCGGGCAGTCGCTGGCTGTCGCAATCAGCGCCGAACCCCTGCCGGCTCGATCTCGGCGGCGTCAGTTTCAGCAACAGTGCTGGCGTCGCCCTGGTACTGACCTGGATGCGAACCGCGGCCAGAGCCGGACGACGGCTGCAGGTGGACAATATTCCCGACAGCATGGTGGCCATGATTCGACTCGGCGGCCTTGAGACCGTTTTCAAATAAATTGGGGCACCGACCTGTCCAATCCAGGGATGGTGTCTGCCAGCCAAACGGACTTCAAATCACTGAATAATTTTCTGCCAGGGAATGGTTATATTCAGGTGCGGAATATAATAAAGTCCGAAAAATAATCAGAAAACATATAAGGCGTATCTCTTATTCAATCCAGTAACTAAGGAAAACGACAGATTCGGCCCGGGCCCGGCCTCTATCAGGCTGTTGAAATACATTTTTTTATTCGGCCTGATCCGGTACCTGGACGTATCGGCAAAAAAATAGCATCTAACTCATTGATTTTGAATGAATACGAAAAATAAAACTTAATCGTTTGCGAGGTGTGGAAAAGTCAGGAAGACTTTTTCAATACCTGATACGGGATAGCCGCCAACAAATAACATGGCTGCCTGTCCCGGTTTGAACCGGCTGTGTTGATCACGGACCTGAAAATGATGGAGAAATCACTGGTGACTGACAGCATCGGGCAGGTCTGCCCGTCGAGGCATCAGGGCATGGCGACTCTGAACAGGATTTCCGGACCACTGCAGAAGTGTTAAGTAAACCTTAAGGAATGAAAGGCATCATGCCTCAACTTTTAACCTGAAAAATCAGAATCCAGGAGACATTCGACAGTGAAGGTATTGATCCTCGGGGTAAACGGCTTTATCGGTCACCACCTGACCACCTATATCCTCAACCACAAGGACTGGGAGGTCTATGGCATGGATATGCAGTCTGACCGGCTCAACGGCATTCTCGGCAACCAACGCTTTCACTTCTTTGAGGGCGATATCACCATCAATCGCGAGTGGATTGAATACCACATCAAGAAATGCGATGTGGTGCTGCCCCTGGTGGCGATCGCGACGCCGGCCACCTATGTGTCCAATCCCCTGGCGGTGTTTGAACTGGACTTTGAAGCCAACCTGCCCATCATCCGGGCCTGCGTCAAATACAAAAAACGCGTGGTGTTCCCGTCCACCTCCGAAGTCTACGGCATGTCCAGGGACAAGGAATTTCACCCCTACGAAACCAATCTGGTGCTGGGACCGCTGACCAAAAACCGCTGGATCTATTCCTGCGCCAAGCAGTTGATGGACCGGGTTATCTGCGCCTACGGCCAGGAACAGGGTTTGCAATACACCCTGTTCAGGCCCTTCAACTGGATGGGTGGCGGCCTCGACAGTATCCATACCCCCAAGGAGGGCAGTTCCCGGGTGGTCACCCAGTTCTTCGGCCACATTGCCCGGGGGGAAAATATCAAGCTGGTGGATGGCGGCAGCCAGCGCCGGAGTTTTACCTATATCGACGACGGCATCTCGGCGCTGGTCAAAATACTTGAAAACGCCGATGGCGTCGCCAACGGCAAGATCTACAACATCGGCAATCCCGGCAATGATTTTTCCATTCGCTCCCTCGCCGAAATGATGCTGGAGATTGCCAGGCAGTATCCGGAATACCGGGCCGGAGCGGAGCGCGTCAAGCTGGTGGATGAACGGGCGGCAAGCTACTACGGCGCTGGTTACCAGGATATTTACAACCGGGTGCCCTGGATCAGCAATACCTGCGAGGAACTGCAGTGGGCGCCCAAAACCGGTCTGCGGGATTCCCTGATCAAGATGTTCGAATACTACCGCAATGAGGTGGTCAACGCCGGCTCCCTGCTACAGTCATGACAACAGTGCCTGTCGCGACCCGGCAATTTCGCAACGGCCAGGCCATTGCCATTTTGCTCTGCATTATCGCGATCTGGTTTGTCATGCTCGGTTACAGGGACCTGATTGATCCGGACGAGGGCCGCTATGCGGAGATTCCCCGCGAGATGCTGGCCAGCGGCAACTGGATCACTCCCCGCCTCAACGGCTACAGGTATTTTGAAAAGCCGCCGCTGCAGTACTGGCTGACTGCTGCCGGCTACTGGTTATTGGGGGAAAACAACGCCAGTGCCCGGTTGTGGCCGGCGCTTGCAGGTTTTGCCTGTAGCCTCTGGATCGGTTTCCTGGGCCTGAAGCTCTACGGCCGGACCACGGCCTGGTACGGGTTTATTATCTGCGCCAGCAGCATGCTGTACTTTGGCTCGGCACACTTTCTCACCCTGGACACCAGTCTGTCCCTGTTCATTCTGCTGGCCCTGGGCAGCCTGGTCATGGCCCAAAAAAGCCGGAATCAGGCCGTCCTCCTGAATCGCTGGATGCTCTGTTGCTGGGCGTCCGTCGCCTGCGCCGTGCTCACCAAGGGACCCATCGGCGCCCTGCTCCCCGGCGGCGCGGTGGTGCTCTATTCCCTCTGGCAACGGGACTGGCGCCTGTGGCAGCATTTGCGCATCATCCCCGGCCTGGCGCTATTTTTGCTGATCACTGCCCCCTGGTTTATCGCCGTCAGCCTGGAGAACGAGACTTTTGCCAGCTTTTTTTTCATTCACGAGAACTGGCTGCGCTATACCTCCCCGGTTCATCACCACCGGGCATCGCTCTTCTATTTTCTGCCCATTTTCCTGATTGGATGCACCCCCTGGATCTACCAGGTCATGGCCAGCCTGGTCCGGCCCGGCTTTTCCTGGTGGCCGGATAAAACCTCGACAACCTTTGATCCCGAGCGCCTGCTCTGGGTATTCATTGTTGTTGTCCTGCTGTTCTTCTCCCTGTCTGCCTCCAAATTGCCCACTTATATCCTGCCGGCCCTGCCGGCGGCGGCCCTCCTGGCCGCCAGGCGGCTGGCCAGCAGCGGCGGTGTGGCGAGGGACGCTGTCGGCCTGGGCCTGCTGGCGGCGACAGTGTTGACCCTGGCCGTGATGTTGCCGGGTTTTGGCTCCGAAAACATTCCCGAGGCCCTGTTCCGGGCCTGCCAGCCCTGGGTGCTGGCCACCGGTATTTTCTTTTCCTGCGGCGCGCTGCTGCTGTTTCTCCTGCGACGGCAACAACTGGCCGCCGTTACCGCGACGGCAATTTGTGCCATGCTCGGCTACCAGTGCCTGATGTGGGGCTTCCAGGAGATCTCGCCGTCCCGCTCCGCAAGGGTCTTTGCCGAGAAAATAGCTGCCGATCGGACTGGCGCCAATGTCGCGGAGGTTTACCTGGTGGAAACCCTGGCGCCATCGCTGGCCTTCTATCTCCGGCGACCGTTGACCCTGGTTGCCGGTCGCGGCGAAATGGCCATGGGTATCGAGCTGGAACCTGATAACTGGGTTTCAGGCAGAGAGGGCTTCGTCGGACGCTGGAATAGCGACCGGCAGGCCCTGGCGGTCATTGCCAATAAAGATCTTGAGCACTATCTGGGCGAGGACCTGCCCGCCGACATTATTTACCGGGGCCCCAGGCGGACCCTGATCAGAAAACCGGACATCAACAGCCAGGTGGAGGCAAACAAGCATGACCCAGATTTCGGTGGTAATACCGGTATATAACGAGGAGGCGGTGTTGCAACCGTTATTCGACCGGCTCTACCGGGTTCTCGACGGTTTGCAGCGCTCCTATGAAGTGGTTTTTGTCGACGACGGCAGTCGCGACAGTTCCCCGTCGCTGCTGCGGGCACAGTTCCTGTTGCGGCCCGATGTCACCCGGGTGGTTTTACTGCGGGCCAATGCCGGCCAGCACTCCGCCATCATGGCCGGCTTCAGTCATGTGGACGGGGATTATATCGTCACCCTGGACGCGGACCTGCAGAATCCCCCGGAGGAAATTCCCAAGCTGCTGGAAAAAATGGACCAGGGCTTTGACTACGTCGGCAGCATCCGGCACGAGCGGCAGGACAAGCGCTGGCGGGACCTCGCCTCCAGGGCCATGAACCTGGTGCGGGAAAAAATCACCCGCATTCGCATCACCGATCAGGGCTGCATGTTCCGCGCCTACCACAGGAGTATTGTCCGGGCCCTGGTGGAACACAGCGAGTCGCAGACCTTTATCCCGGCCCTGGCCTTTATCTATGCGGCCAATCCCACCGAAGTGGTGATCGAACACCACGCCCGGGCTGCGGGGGAATCCAAGTATTCCCTGTTCAAGCTGATTCACCTGAATTTCGACCTGATCACCAGCTTTTCCCTGGTGCCGTTGCAGATGATCTCCATGACCGGCATCGCCATCTCGGCCCTGTCGACACTGTTTGTCATTTACCTTTTCCTGCGCCGACTGGTGGTGGGCCCCGAGGCCGAGGGGGTATTCACGCTGTTCGCCATCCTGTTCTTCATGATCGGCCTGCTGCTGTTTGCCGTCGGCATCCTCGGCGAATATGTCGGCCGCATCTATGGTGAAATCCGCAAAAGGCCCAGTTACCTGGTGGCCGAGATCCTGGAAAAACCTCGGGCTGAAAGAAAACAGGTCAAAAAGCCACAACGGGAAGTGCACCTGGCCAGGACCAAGCCGTGACCGGCGCCGCGCCCCGGGCGGTGGTCTTCGCCTACTCCGATGTTGGCGTCAGGTGCCTGTCGACCCTGCTGGCCCACAGGATTGAAATACCTCTGGTAGTCAGCCACAGGGACAATCCCGCCGAGACCATCTGGTTCGACAGCGTCGCCGAACTGGCGGCACTCAACGATATTGACGTGATCACACCGGACAACCCCAACACAGCGGATGTCGTGGCACGGCTGCGCCAGTGCCGGCCCGATTGGATTTTTTCCTTCTATTACCGACAGATGCTGGCGCCGGCCCTGCTGGACATTCCCCGAAACGGCGCTTTCAACATGCACGGCTCGCTGCTGCCCCGCTACCGGGGACGGGCGCCCACCAACTGGGCGGTGCTCAATGGCGAAACCGAGACCGGCGCCAGCCTGCACCGCATGGTGTCCAGGGCCGACGCCGGCCATCTCATCGATCAGCAGGCGGTTTCGATCCTGCCAAACGACAGTGCCCACCAGGTCTACCGGAAAGTCACCCTGGCGGCGGAGATGGTCATGATGCGCAGCCTGCCCCTGTTTCTGGCCGGGGCAATAGCAGAAACACCCCAGGACCTTGAGCAGGGCAGTTATTTCGGCGGCAGAAAGCCGGAAGATGGTTGCGTCGATCCCGGCTGGCCGACCCGGCGTGTGCACAACATGATCCGGGCCCTGGCGCCACCCTACCCCGGCGCCTTTTTCGATATTGCCGATGTACCGGGCAAAGTCGGCAGCCAGCGCCTGATCATCGAGGGCAGCTACTATCGAGGCCTGCCCGCCGAGCGCACAGGTCCCCGAATCTACTGGCAGCAGGGGCGCTGCTGGTTCGATGGTGCCGACGGCGAGCGCCTGCTGGTCCGGGGACTGAGACTGAACGGCGAAGTGCTCACGGAAGCGGGATTCAGGCAACTGTTTGGCTCGGCCCTGATCCCCACTGGTTATGTACTGAATACGGCGTCATAGGCAATGCGGGTGGCGCTCAAGGTCGACGTCGACACCTACCGGGGCACCCTTGAGGGGGTTCCGGCTCTCCTCAACCTGTTTGATCGCTACGGGATCAGGGCGACTTTTCTGTTCAGCCTCGGGCCGGACCACACCGGGCGCGCCCTGCGCCGGATTTTCCGTCCCGGCTTCCTGCAAAAGGTGCGCCGCACTTCGGTGACCAGTCATTACGGTTACAGGACCCTGCTCTATGGCGTCCTGCTGCCGGGGCCCCATATCGGCCGCAAGGCCGGACAAGTACTGCGCGATGCCCGGGACCGGGGCCACGAGGTCGGTGTCCACTGTTACGATCACGTACGCTGGCAGGACTTCGTCGCCGGCAAGGATGTCGACTGGACCCGGCGGGAAATGGATCGGGCCATGGACGCCTTTCGCGAGGCGCTGGGGGAGGAACCGGCCACGATCGGCGCCGCCGGCTGGCAGCTCAACAGGCACGTGCTGGCCATCGAGGAGGCCCTGGGATTTCACTATGCCAGTGATGTCCGCGGCACCGCCCCCTTCTACCCGGTGCTCGACGGTGTCAGCAGCCGCTGCCTGCAGATTCCCACCACCCTGCCCACCCTGGACGAACTGCTCGGCGTCGATGGCACGGACATCGACAACGTCCACTCTGCCGTCGAGCGGGCCTGGCAACAGGCTGTTTCCGGGAAACAGGCCCGGGACCAGGTCTACACCCTGCACGCCGAACTCGAGGGCATGCAATGCCTCGGCGTTATGGAGAGACTGATCCAGTACTGGCGTCAACAGGACGCCGATCTGGTTACCCTGGGGGATATTTATCGCCATCTGGACCCGGAGCCGATTCCAAGCGAGACCGTTCCCCTAAAAACCGTTCCCCTAAAAACAATAGTCTGGCAGGAGGTTCCCGGCCGCAGCGGCAAACTGGCCAGCGAAGGGCAGCTGATATCACCGGCCGCTGACCCGGGGCTGGAACATGCCGGGTGATTCCGGGTCAGTGACCCGCGTTCAGCCCTTGCCGACGAGCCGGGCTGTATCGTCTGCCCGATATGAAACGCTGGCAGTGGCCGCGATCGGTCTGGCGCTGTTTACCCTGGGGCTGGGCAACCAGGAATTTACCGGCTTTGAGGTACGCTTCGGCATTTTTGCCCAGGAAATGCTCCGCAATGGGCCGACCCTGTTTCCCACCACCTATGGCCAGCCCTACCCCGATTACCCCGCCCTGTCGACCCTGTTTATCTGGGTACTGGCGCATCTGTTCCGACATCTGGACAAACTGGTGGCGGTGTTGCCGACAGCCCTGTCCAGCGCCACCACGCTGGCACTGACCTACCGGCTGGTCCGGTTCGAATCCCGCCAATGGGCAGTGCTGGCGGTCTGTTTTGAGCTGCTCACCATCAGTTTTCTGGCCGCGGCCCGGTCCATCTCCATCGACCAGATGCTGACCACCGTTACCCTGGGCTGCTTCTACCTGTTGTACCGGCAATACCGGCTCACTGATCCGCCCCGGTCAACAGTTCAATACCCGGCCCTGTTCGGCCTGTTACTGCTGGGCTTTTGTCTGCGGGGCCCGATGGGCATCATTGTGCCTGCAGGGGTAATCTGCAGCTTCTACCTGGTCAACCGGGACTGGCGCTCGCTGTTGATCTTTGGCCCGGCCGCCGGTGCCCTTCTGGCAGTTGCCGTGGCTGGGCTCTACTGGCTGTCCAGTCGGATCGGCGGCGGTGACCTTGCCCGGGAGGTGATCTGGATGGAGGTGGCCGGTCGCCTGTCGGGGCCGGGCGAAAAGCCCCTTTTCTATTATTTCACCAGCAGCATGGGCAATTACGCCCTGGGCTTTGTGCCCGCGGTGGTCGTCGCCGGGCTGCTGTCCCCCCGATTGATGCTATCGCGAACACCGGCCAGGGACTGGTCACCGGAACTGCGCCTTTGCGCCTGGGCGATTGCCTGGCTGCTTCTGATCCTGCTGGGCCTGTCGATTCCGGAGGCAAAAAAATCCCGCTACCTGCTGCCCATGGTGCCGGCGCTGGCCATCCTGGCCAGCTACCCGTTTATTGCCCGGTCATCTCTGGCAATGAGCCGGGTTGCTGCTGTGCTGCGCTATACATTACTGGTCCTGCCCGGCCTGTTACTGCTCGCTGCGCCTGGCGCCCGCTTCTACGCCCAGAAAAGCCGGCCGGATCTCCCCGTCGATGGTATGGTGCCGATCCTGTTGTTGGCCCTCTGCCAGGTCCTGGCGATTGTCGCCTGGCGTCGGCACTGGCATCGGGATGTGGTGCTGGCCCTCGCGGCAGCAGCAGCGGTCTATGTACTCCAGACCGGTCTTTATGAACCCGCCAACACCTGGCTGCACCGGTCCCGCACTTTTGTCCGGCAGGTCGAGGCAACAAGGCACGAGGATCCGGCGCCCCTGGCCCTGTTCAATATGGAGCGGGACAGCGTGGCAAACCTGTACCTGGTCAATGCCGACGGCGCCGTGGATCCGGTTTTTATCACCACTGACGAGCAACTCACCCGAATGGCACGGCCCTGCTACCTGGTGATCGCCGACAGTGAAGCGGCCAGGCTCACCGCCGGGGGTGTTAAACTGCCGCCAGCCATTGTCAGCGGCAGGTTTTACGGCGATCCCTACCGGTTGTACTACCTGCCAGGATCTCTCTAAATGTCAGGACCTGTCCAACCGTCAGAACCTTTCGCACCGACCGGGACGCCTGCCTTGCCATCATCCCCCTGAAACCCTTTTGCCTTTTACCGAGACGTTTTATGTCCGCAACCTTTCTGCCATTTTGCAAGCCAGCCATCGAGCAAGCCGATATCGACGCGGTAGTAGCGGTACTGAGGTCGGGCTGGATTACCACCGGCCAGTGCAACGCCGATCTGGAAGCCGCAATCTGCGACCTCACCGGCGCCGGACACGCTGTCGCCATGTGTTCCGCCACCGCCGCCATGCACGTCTACCTTCATGCTCTGGGCATCGGCCCCGGGGACGAAGTGATCACGCCTTCGCTGACCTGGGTGTCCATGGTCAACCTGATTGCCCTCTGCGGCGCCACCCCGGTCTTTGTCGATGTCGACCGGGACACCCTGATGGTGGAAGCCGGAACCATAGAACGGGCCATTACGCCCCGCACCCGGCTGATTGTACCGGTACACTTTGCCGGTGCTCCCCTGGACCTGGACCCCATTCGCGCCCTGGCCCGCCAGCGCGGTATTCCCCTGCTGGAAGACGCCGCCCATGCCCTGGGCAGCTACTACAAGGGCCGTCCGGTGGGTGACCGGGGCGACGCGGTGTTTTCCCTGCAGGCAATCAAGAACATCACCTCTGCCGAGGGCGGTGTCTTTGTCACCGACAATGAAGACCTGGCGGCACGGCTGCGGCGCCTGAAATTCCACGGCCTCGGCGTCGATGCCTTCGACCGCAGCCAGCAGGGTCGATCACCCCAGGCAGAGGTCGTCGAGCCAGGGTTCAAGTACAACCTGCCTGACATGTGCGCGGCCCTGGCCCTGAGTCAGTTGCCGCGGCTGCAGCAAATCAATCAGCGGCGGGGTGATATCGCCCGCTTTTATTCCGCCGCTTTCCGGGACGTGGCCGGTATCAGCCCCCTCGGGTTGCCGGCCTGGGACCATGTCCACAGCTGGCACCTGTTTGTTATTCGACTGGACGAGCAATCGCCCCTGACCCGGGATCAGTTTATCGCCGCCATGAAGGCAAAAAATATCGGCTGTGGCATCCATTTTCGCGCCATCCACCAGCAGCGGTATTACCGGCAAATGCCTGCCAACAGCCACCTGGCGCTGGCCAATACCGAATGGAACGCCGCCCGCATCTGTTCATTGCCCCTGTTCCCGGACATGAGCCGGGGCGACGCCGAACGGGTGGTCGCCGCCGCGGTCAATATTCTCGGCGGGAAATGACCCCGTGTTTGCCTATGGCTTCGTGGCGCTGTCGATCCTGCTGACCCTGGGCAGCCAGGTGCTGCAAAAGCAGGTTGCAGACAACAGCCCCCGCGAGCATTTGGCCCTGACCGATCGCCTGGTTTTCTATTTTCGCCAGGGGCGCTTCTGGCTGGCCATGCTGTTGCTGTTTGCCGCCATGCTCACCTGGCTGGTGGTGCTGGATCTCATGGATGTGGGCAAGGCCTATCCATTGCTGAGTCTGAATTATGTACTGATGCTGCTGGTGTCCCGGTTTTTGTTTGCCGAACCGGTGCCGATTAGCCGCTGGCTCGGGGTCCTGTTGATCGCCGCCGGCATCCTGTTGATCAGTGGCGGTGGCCGGTGACCGGCCGCGACCTGAAGCCCAGGGGTTTTGCCTGGGTTGTCGCCAGCCTGGTTCTGGTCAGCATCGCCCAGCTGAGCCTGAAATACGCCATGGAACAGTTACCCGGGGAACCGGGTTTTTCCGCCTATGTCGCCGCGCTGAGTCCGGCTTATTTTTTTCCGGTGCTGTTGCCGATCATGATCGGCATGGGTTGTTATGCGCTGTCGGTGTTCTGCTGGCTGGGCTCCCTGATGCACCTGCCCCTCAGTGTCGCCTACCCGCTGCTCAGCCTCAGCTACCTGCTGGTGTCCCTGGCGGCGACCCTGGTGTTCCATGAATCCCTCGATGCCGGCGGTCTGGCCGGCATTGCCCTGTTGATCCTCGGTTCGTTTTTTGTCGCCCTGCCGGCAAGGGAGCGCGTTCAATGAAGCAATACCTGTCCCGGTTGCTGTCCGGTCCCCAGCTGTTTTCGGCCGCCTTTGTGTTTCTGGCGCTGTTCCTGTTGCTGTTCCTCGGGCTGGGCGATCGGTCCCTGGTGGGCTCGGAGGACCGCTGGGCCGAGATCGCCCGCAACATGCTCCACAACGGCGACTGGTTCCACCCGGTCATCAACGGCGAGGTCTATTTCGACAAACCCCTGTTTTCCTACTGGCCGATCGTGGTGACCGCCTGGATTACCGGAACCCTGAATGAATTTGCGGTACGACTGCCCAGCGCCCTGGCGGCATTGCTGCTGTTGTGGAGTAACTACAGCCTGGCGGCACACCTGTGGAATCAACGGGTGGCTGTGCTCGGTTCCTGGTTGCTGGCCACCTGCCTCGGCTTTCTGTTCTGGTCCCACACCGCCTCCGCCGACCTGGCCAATGTCGCCTTCGTCAGCGCCGCCTGTAGCTGGTATATCCGCCACTACCGGCGACGGGATCTGGCTTTTTACGCGGTCTTTTATGCCCTGTGCACCGTCGGCTCCCAGATGAAGGGACTGGTGGCCGGGGTGGTGATCGTACTGGCCATCGCGCCCTGGGCACTGCGGGACGCCGCCTGGCGCAGCCACATCAACCTGGCCCACGTTGCCGGCCTGACCCTGGGGCTGATCATTATGCTGGCGCCGTATCTGGTGGCGGCCAATACGCCACTGCCCGCGAACACCGTTCCGCCGGAGAGCGGTCTCACCGGTCTGGACCTGTTGATTCGGGAAAACCTGGTGCGCTATGTGGAGCCCTTTGACCACAAGGATCCGGTCTACAGTTATTTCTACCATCTGCCCCGAATCCTGCTGCCCTGGTCACTGGTCTTTATCGGCGCGCTGGTCTTTTTCGTCCGCCGCTATCGTCAGCTGGACCAGAGCAACCGCTGGCTGCTGGAGGTGGTGGTTCTTGTTTTTCTCTTTTTTACCGTTTCCGGGTCACGCCGCTGGTATTACCTGCTGCCGATCATGCCCTTCTGCCTGGACCTCACGGCTGTCTACCTGCTGGAAATGAAACAACCCCGGCTACAGAAAGCCCTGAGCCTGGCGACCGCGGTACTGATCATACTGCTCGCCCTGGTGCCGGTGGCACTGCCGGGCTACGCCTGGTACCGGGACCTGGCCATCCCCGGCGGCATCTGGCCCGGAGTGATTGGCGCCATTCTCGCCTGTGGCCTGATCATTTTCGGCTACCGGCAACACAGGCCCGACATTTTTCCCGACTCGACCCTGCCGGCTGCGCTGCCGGTGGCCGCGGGGATACTGATGGTGGCCAGCTTTGCCTTCGTCATGCCGGCCCTGGACCAGTATCGCCAGGAAAAGCCCTTTGCCGTGAACCTGAGCAGGCAACTGCAACCGGCGGATCAACCTCTGTTCTACAAAAAGGCCGATACCAGCCTGGTGTTTTACCTGAACCCGGACCTCCCCGTTCCCGTGGTCAATACCCGGGCGGAGTTGCAACAGCGACTGACCCCCGATCACATACCAGTACTGATTGTCAGCAGACGCGATCTGGACCAGGCCACCGCCGAGTTTCCCGAACTGGCGACGGCCCAATCTCTGGTAGCACAGGCCGATTCAACCCGGCTGCTGACCGCCAGGGGCTGGTTTTACGCCTATCGCCTGTCGCAGTCGACGGACAATCCGACATCGGACTGATGCTGCCTCAGTGCTGACACGGCTCGATCCCCGTTCCCGAAGCTGTTAAAGCAGATCAATTTCTGTTTGAAATCAATCCCAACTATCTGCAGTCCGGGTAAAATTACGCGACTCCACCACCGCGCCGGGCAGAGACCGTTCCCGGCTCAAACAGTCAAGGGGCTTTATTGACACCATGGCCAAAGATTCCGAACAACAGCCTCAACATCAATTTGCGCAGAGTCACCTTGCTCAGAATCATCTTGCCCAGAATCACCTCGAAAGTGCCGCCCTGGCCGGGCATATCCTGCCGGAACTGCCGCCGGCCCTGGCCGGACTGGCCGACCTGGCCACGGATCTGCGCTGGACCTGGAGCCACGGTGCCGATGCGCTCTGGCGCCGCATCGACCGGGAACTCTGGCATAACACCCACAATCCCTATGTCCTCCTGCAGAATGTCAGCCACAGTCACCTGCGAGACCTGGCGCAGGACCCGGACTTCTGCCGGCAACTGCAGGAGATAAACGGGGAACGCCAGGCCTACCTGGCCCGGTGTGGCTGGTATGGCGAGCAGTACCCGGCAAACGCCCTGCGTCGCATTGCTTTTTTCAGCATGGAATACGGGCTCGGCGGCGCCCTGCCGTTTTATGCCGGCGGCCTGGGTATTCTTTCCGGCGACATGCTCAAGGCCGCCAGTGATTTATGCGTGCCCATGGTCGGTGTCGGCCTGCTCTATCACCAGGGTTACTTTCGCCAGGTGATCGATGCCAACAGCCGGCAGCAGGAAATCCATACCACGTCCGACGCCGCCACCCTGCCGGTAACCCCGGTTTTCACCGAGTCCGGCTGGCTGCGGGTGGCGGTGGACCTTCCCGGCAGACAGTTATTTCTGCGGGTGTGGCTGGCCCAGATTGGCTCGGTGCCCCTATACCTGCTGGACAGCGATCACCCCCTGAACAGCCCGGCCGACCGGGGTATCACCAGCCAGCTCTACGGTGGTGGCGAGGAGTTGCGTTTCCTGCAGGAACTGGCGTTGGGGGTCGGAGGCTGGCGCGCCCTGGTGGCATTGAAGCTGAATATCGACATCTGCCATCTCAACGAGGGACATGCCGCCTTTGTCGTTCTGGCGAGAACCGTAGGCCTGATGCGACAGACCGGGCTGACGTTTCAGCAGGCCCGCTGGATCAATCGCGCCGCCACCCTGTTCACCACCCACACACCAGTGGCCGCCGGCTTCGACAGCTATGACCCGGATATGATCGCGCGCTATGCCCAGCCCTATCTGCCGCAGCTGCAAATCGGCGTCGATGAACTCCTGGCTCTGGGTCGAACCAATCCCCGGGATCGCCGGGAACCCTTTCACATGGCCTGGCTCGCCATGCGTAACAGTCTGCACGTCAACGGCGTCAGTCGCCTGCACGGTACCGTCAGCCGCACGTTGTTCAGTGAGCTGTATCCCCGCTGGCCGCTGTCGGATGTTCCCATCAGCTACGTTACCAACGGCATTCACATGCCGTCCTGGGATTCCCCCTGGTCCGACAAGCTCTGGACCCGGGCAGCGGGCAAGGATCGCTGGCGCGGCGGCGTTGAAAACCTGGGCCCGGCCATCGAGCAGCTCACCGATGCGGATTTGTGGGGTTTTCGCATGTCGGAGCGACAGGATCTTGTCGAACAGGTCCGCCAGCGCCATGTGACGAAACTGCATCAACGAGGGGCCGACAAGGCGCTTATCGACCGGGCCGAGCGGATCCTCGACCCCAATATCCTGACCCTGGCCTACGCCCGTCGCTTTACCGAGTACAAACGGCCGCACCTGTTACTGATGGACCGCCAGCGCCTGTGCCGCCTGCTGCACCACCCCACGCACCCGGTCCAGATCCTGGTGGCCGGCAAGGCCCATGCCCGGGATGAGACCGGCAAGGCCAGTGTCCACGCCTGGGCGGAATTTGCCAGCCACCCGGACGCCGCCGACCGGGTCGTGTTTCTCGAGGATTACGACATTGAGCTGGCGCGGGAAATGGTCCAGGGCGTCGATGTCTGGATCAACACGCCCCGGGAGGGACGGGAAGCCTGCGGCACCAGCGGCATGAAGGTGCTGGTCAACGGCGGGCTCAACCTGTCGGTTCTCGACGGCTGGTGGCATGAGGCCTACTGCGACGAGGTGGGCTGGGCCATCAGGGGCGATGGCGACAGCGACGAGTCGATTTCAGCGGAATTGTTTCGATTGCTGGAACAGGAGGTGGTGCCGGCCTTCTACCGGCGCAACGAGGCCGGGGTGCCGCCGGACTGGATCACCCGTATCCGCGCCAGCATGTCAACCCTGGCACCGCATTACAGCAGCAACCGCATGTTGCGGCACTATATTGAAAAGATTTACCTGGACTGCGCCAGCCACTACCAGCGCCGTCTCGCCAATGGCGGTCAGCTGGCGCAGACCCTGCAGGAATGGCACGACACCACCTGCCGCTACTGGCGGGAACTGCGTTGGGGTGAAAAACGGATCGTATTGGACAACGAGGATTCCATTGTCGAGGTGGATATCTATCTGGATGGTCTAAAACCGGATCAGGTGCAGTTACAACTCTACGCCGATGCCATCGACAGCCATCCGCAACAGTGTATTCCCATGCAATTGGCCAGAACCAGTGCCGGCGCCATCGACAGCTATGTCTACACTGCCGCAGTGGGCAGGACCCGGCCGCCTGAGCATTTCACTCCCCGGGCCCTGGCTTGCCACGAGCACGCCCTGGTCCCCCAGGAAAACGCTTCTATCCTGTGGTGGCAGGGCAGCGAGTGAGGGCCGGGGCAGCCCTGAGAATCAGGCCAACTGCCGCTTTCCGGAGAAACGGTGATCCCCGGCCACCAGGTCGTGAAGACCGGCCATGTTGCAGATCCGGACCCTGTGCCGGCTGGCGTCAATGAGTTTGTTTTCCTCAAAACGCCGAAACAGACGACTCAGGGTTTCCACCGCCAGCCCCAGGTAGTTGGCAATATCATGGCGTGTCATGCTCAGTTTCAGTTCCGGCTCCGTCTGGGCGGCAACACCCAGGCGCTTGCCGATGTCGAGCAAAAAACTCGCCAGTCGCTGTTCGGCGTGCATCCTGCCAAGCATCAGCAGCAGATTGCTCTCCTTGAAGGCATCGCCGACCACCTGGCCCATCAGGTGGCGGTAAAAGGCGCCCTGGTTTGCCGCGGGAAGGGTTTCAATGAAATTGAAGGGAACGGTGCAGACACTGACAGTTTCGAGGGCCTCGATCTCGTAGAGATGGCGGCCGGATTCTACCCCGTCCATTCCCAGAGTCTCGCCAGCAAAATGAAATCCGGTGATCTGGCAATCACCGGAGTTGTCGATAATGCTCGACTTCAAAGAACCTGACTGAACCAGGAAGAGGGAATTGAAGTGATCGCCCTGGATGGTCAGGCGATCACCCTTGTGCAAGGCTTTCTGTTGGCGCACGATTTTCGCCAGTGCGATCACTTTCTGGTCTTCAAGTTTTTTCACCAGGCATTTTTTGCGAGTACAGCACCACTTGCAGGGATTCTCCTGGATCGTCTCCAGTTCCATGGCGCCGTTGATGGCTGCCTCGGCGCCATACCGGTCAGTGGCCTGGCGGCCGTCGTTGTCAATCCGGGCGCTGTGGAAGCTTGTCGCCGCCGGCAGGGAATTGAAAAACCTTGAGGACTCCAGGTTCTGGTCGGCCCACATCAGGCCGGCCTGCTTGTCCGTGGACCAGACCACCAGGGCGCTGGTCTTGTAGATCGGCTGTCTCGGTTGTTTCATGGGCTTGATGAAAACCTGAAGAAAATTGTCAACCTGCAGATCGTTAGCCGGGTTTTCCACACAAACGCCGCTGGTGCCAATGTTGCGAATGGCATAACTGCCCAGTTTGTCGCCCCGGTAAAAAATGTCCGCTTCCAGATTGGCCTGAATGCGACTGCCGTTTCTATGTTCCATAACCTGACCCATGTACCGCTACCTTTTGAATTTGTCCAGGGTTGTCAAGTAATCCTAGTCAAGACTTGACATATCTCAATATGGGAAACTACGTATAAGACCGGGCGAATCAAAAAAATTCAGCAACCATTGATCCCGGAATGATCCAGATCAAGTAAAATTTCCGCGGAATTGATCTTTACAGCGCCATCCGGGTCAAATCCGGTTCGCTGCAGGCAGCCCGCTCCAGTCGCCGGAAGTTTCCTTACACCAACAGGTTGTCGTGGTCCTTGATTTTTATCAAACCGCCCGGTAATAGCACCCATCGGATATTTACTTTCACCGGTCAAACCGGGCATGGTGACACCCATGGCAACTGAAAAATCACCCCCCCGTATCCTGGCGGCCGCGGACCTGGATTTATTGATCCAGGCCCTGCGGAGCGCGGGTTACCGGGTGGTCGGGCCGGTGCTGGCAGACCAGGCCATCGTCTACGACGAGATTGCCGGCGCAGACGACCTGCCACAGGGCTGGACCGATGAACAGGAAAAAGGCTTCTACCGGCTCAGGCGGCGCCATGACCCGGCCTATTTTGGCTACGCCGTCGGTCCCCATTCCTGGAAAAAATACCTGCATCCACCCCGGCGCCAGGTCTGGCGGGCACACCAGTCAAACGGCAACCTGGAAATTGAGCTCCCGGCCGAAGACAGCCAGGCTACGGCCTTTCTCGGGGTGCGCAGTTGCGAACTGCATGCCATCGCCATTCAGGACCGGGTGTTTCTAACCGGCAGGTATCCAAACGGGAGCTATCAAAACCGGCGGCAAAAGGTGTTTACGGTGTCGGTTAATTGCACCTCGGCGGCGGCCACCTGTTTTTGCCAGTCCATGAATACCGGACCCGCCGTCGATCTTGACTGCGATCTGGAGATGACGGAGATCGTCAATGCCGGCGAACACTATTTTCTGGTACGCAGCGGTAGCGACAGCGGCGAGGCCATCCTGAAGCAGTTGCCGCTGCTGCCGGCGACGGCGGACCAGACTGAAGGGGAAGCCGCCGCCATCGACAATGCCGTGCAACAGATGAAAAACGGGCCCCGGTCGTTTGACAGCAGCGATCTGCAGTCCCTGCTCTACCGCAATTATGACAGCCCGGCCTGGGACCAGGTCGCCGACCGCTGCCTGTCCTGCGCCAACTGCACCATGGCCTGCCCTACCTGCTTTTGCACCACCGTCGAGGACACCACCGACCTGTCGGGACAGCACGCCGAGCGCTGGGAGCGTTGGGATTCCTGTTTTACCGGCGATTTCAGCCATGTTCATGGTGGCGCCATTCGGCCCGGCACCCGCTCCCGTTACCGCCAGTGGCTGACTCACAAGCTCGCGACCTGGATCGATCAGTTCGGCAGCTCCGGCTGTGTCGGTTGCGGCCGATGCATCGCCTGGTGTCCGGTGGGCATCGATCTCACCGAGGAAGTAAAGCGCATACGGGAACTGGAGCAGTCATGAAAACCATTACCGATCTGTTGCGGGACCATCCCTTTTTCGACGGCATGGCGAAAGCGGACCTGGAATTTATCGGCGGCTGCGGCATGAACCGGGTGTTCAAGGCCGGAGAATACGTCGCCCGTGAAAACGAGCCCGCCGATCACTTCTACCTGATCCGTCGAGGCCGGGCGGTGATCGAGACCTTTATGCCCCACCGGGGCGCCCTCAGTCTGAAAACCCTCAGGGACGGCGATATCTGTGGCTGGTCCTGGCTGTTTCCACCCTACTGCTGGGCATTTGACGTTCGCGCCCTGGACAACCTGCACTGCATTCAGCTGGATGGCAAATGCCTGCGTAACAAGTGCGCCGAGGATACCCGGCTGGGTTACGACCTGATGCAGCGCTTTGCCAGGATCATGACCGAGCGGCTCAGGGATACCCGGTTGCAACTGCTGGACGTATACGGCCATCCCGGTCAGCCCCCGGGCGACAACAAATGACGACACCGGACATCTACCGCGTCGATCAACGCACCGAGGAATACCCGGGCACGTTTACCCTGGCTATCAGTCCCCGGGAGAATTCAGCACCAGGTAATGAGGCGACGGGGACTGTGGCACAGGCAGCCGCGGCCAGGGCAACCGGTGCTCAGCAGAATGAATCCTGTCAGTCATTTCAACCTGGCCAGTTCAATATGCTCTACGTATTCGGTGCCGGCGAGGTGCCGATCTCCATGAGCGGAGCGGCCGGGTCCGGCAACGGCTACATACACACCATCCGCTCCCTGGGGGCGGTGACACAAGGTCTGGAGCGCCTGCGCCAGGGCGATCCGCTGGGGGTACGCGGCCCTTTCGGCAGTGGTTGGCCACTGGCTGAAACCGCCGGGCGGCAGGTACTGATAATAGCCGGCGGACTTGGTCTGGCGCCGTTGCGGCCGGCCATTTACCACCTGTTGAATCCCGGCGCAAATTCCGGGGAAACCATGGCCTCAAGGGTCAGTCTGTTTTACGGCGCCAGGACACCGGCGGAGATGCTGTACCGGCGGGAGCTTGAGGACTGGTCCCGAGACATCGAGGTTCACACCACGGTGGACAGCGCCGATCAAGCCTGGGCCGGTCATGTCGGCGTGGTGACCAGTCTGCTGTCGACCACAGCCATTGATCCGGAACAGACCATCGCCTTTATCTGCGGCCCGGAGATCATGATGCGCTTCAGCATTCAGGAACTGATCCGGCGCGGTGTGCCAACCACAGCCATTTACATTTCCATGGAGCGCAACATGAAATGCGCCACCGGTCACTGCGGCCACTGCCAGTGGGGGCCGAATTTTATCTGCAGGGATGGCCCGGTATTCCGCTACGGAGATATCGCATCCTGGTTTTCGATTCGGGAGCTTTGAATGACCGAAGTTGGCATGGTTGAGACAAGCGGCATCGAAGCGTCGACCGCGATAGAGCCGCCACCAAAACTGGCCGTCTGGAAATTCACTTCCTGCGACGGCTGCCAGTTGAGCCTGCTGGACTGCGAGGACGAACTGCTGGCCCTGGCGCAAAAGGTCGATATCGCCTACTTCATGGAGGCCACCAGCCGGCAGGTGGCGGGTCCCTACGACCTGTCGCTGGTGGAGGGCTCCATCACCACCCCGGACGAGGCGGAGCGCATCCAGCAAGTGCGCCGGCAGTCCCGAACACTGGTGACCATCGGTGCCTGTGCTTCCGCCGGCGGTATCCAGGCCCTGCGCAATTTTGCCGATGTCGAGGAATTCACTCGCCTGGTCTACGCCCATCCGGAATACATCAGCACCCTGTCGACATCCACCCCCATCAGCGCCCATGTGCCGGTGGATTTCGAGTTACAGGGCTGCCCCATCAACAAGCGGCAGTTACTGGAAGTGATCAGCGCCTTCCTGCACCGGCGTCAACCGCAGATTCCGGCCCACTCGGTGTGCATCGACTGCAAGCTGCAAGGCAACGTCTGTGTCATGGTGGCCCATGGCACCCCCTGCCTGGGGCCGGTTACCCACGCCGGTTGCGGTGCCCTCTGTCCCGGTTATCACCGGGGTTGCTACGGTTGTTACGGGCCCAAGGAAAATGCCAACACGGCGCCCCTGAGTCACTGGTGGCAAACCGAACTGGGGGCCGACCGGGCCGACCTGATTGCCGGCTTTCGCAATATGAATGCCGCGGCGCCGGTTTTTCTTCGGGAGAGCCTCGCCGTCGAGAACGGAGCAGCCACCAAAGCGAACCCGGTACCGGAAAAATCTGCTCCGGGACCCGGGCAAAATCCGGATGCTCCGCTCGGGAAGCCGGGCCCATGACCAGCACCCGGGTGATCAAGGTCGACTACCTGGCCAGGGTCGAGGGCGAAGGGGCTCTCTTTGTCCAGTACGACGACGCCGGCGTGCACGACGTCAAGCTAAAAATCTTTGAGCCACCGCGCTTTTTCGAGGCGTTTCTGCGGGGGCGGGATTACCGTGAAGCCCCGGACATCACCGCCCGCATCTGTGGCATCTGCCCGGTCGCTTACCAGATGAGCGCCATCCACGCCATGGAGAACGCCCTGGGCATCGAACCGACCCCGGAATTGGCGGCCCTGCGCCGATTGCTGTACTGCGGCGAGTGGATCGAGAGCCACGCACTGCATATTTTCATGCTCCATGCCCCGGATTTTCTCGGTTATGAGAGCGCCGTGGCCATGGCCCGGGACCATCCCGGTATTGTCGAACGCGGCCTCGAGCTGAAAAAGGCCGGCAACGCTATTGTCAGTCTGCTGGGGGGCCGGGAAGTACACCCGATCAACGTTCGGGTCGGCGGCTTCTACCGGGTACCCGAGGCCCGGGAACTGCAGCCCTTGCGGCAACAGTTGCAGCGGGGACGGGATGCGGCCATCGACACGGTGCGCTGGGTGTCAACCCTGCCTTGCCCCAAGTTTCAGCGGCAGCAACAGCACGATTACGAATTCGTCGCCCTGCAGCACCCGGACGAGTACCCCATGAACCGGGGCAGAATCGTCTCGACCGCGGGGCTGGATATTGCCGTGTGGGATTACGATGTCACCTTCGAGGAACAGCATGTACAACACACCAACGCCCTGCACAGCGTTATCCGGCAACGGGGAGCCTATTTCGTCGGGCCGATGGCCCGCTATAACCTCAATTTTGACCGGCTCACCGCCCTGACCAGAGACATGGCCGCCGACATCGGCTTCCCACCCTTCTGCCGCAACCCGTTCCAGAGCATCATTGTCCGCAGTCTGGAAGTGCTCCACGCCTTTGACGAGGCCCTCCAGCTGCTGGACCACTACCGCAAACCCGACCAGCCCTGGACCGAAGAAACGCCAGCAGCGAGTACCGGCTACGCCGCCACCGAGGCGCCCAGGGGCCTGCTCTACCACCGCTACAGCCTGGATGAGACCGGAACAATAACCGACGCCAAAATCGTACCGCCCACGTCCCAGAACCAGAAGACCATCGAGGACGACCTGCGGCTGATGATTCCCCGCTACCTGTCAATGGCGGAAGAACAGTTGCGCTCCCGGTGCGAGCAGGCGATTCGCAACTATGACCCCTGTATTTCCTGCGCCACCCATTTTCTGCAACTGCACCTGGAAAAGCGCTCGTGAAACCCCTGATCATCAGCCTTGGCCACCGGTACCGGAGCGACGACGGGGTCGGGCCACTGACTCTCGACCTGTTGCGACAGCGCCTTCGGGACCGGGTCGACTGCCTGGAAAATCCCGGCGATGTCACCCGGTTGCTGGCGGCATGGCAGGGAGTGGAGCGGGTTTATCTGATTGACGCCCTTGATGGGAGTGCCGGCGAGAGGGGCGACATTTTGGAACTCGACGGCCTGCGGCAGGTGCTGCCGGCCGGGGCGGCATCCACCTCCAGCCACGGGCTCAACCTGGCGGAGGCCATCGAGTTGAGTAAAATGCTCGGGTCGCCACCGCAACGGCTGACAATTTACGGTATCGTCGCCGCTAATTTTAGCCCCGGTCAGACCCTTGATCCCGCTGTCGAGGCCGCCGCTCACGCAGTGGCCGAACGCATTATGGTCGCCATCGACGGCGGCACCGGTACGGCGATCGAGACAGCAGCCAGCAACCAGCCAGGGAAGGAGACCGCGTGCACGAACACTCACTGATGCAAAACCTGCTGACACGGATTCACCAACTCGCGGCCGCGGAAAACAGGGTGCCCATTGCCGTCACTATCCAGTTGGGTGCCCTGGCCCATATCTCCGCCAGCCACTTCAGGGAACATTTTGAACAGGAGACCACCGGTACGACCCTGCAGGGAACAAGGCTCGAAATTCAGGAGCTTGCGGATATTTACCACCCCCAGGCCCAGGACATCGTCCTCAAGAGTCTGACTTTCGAGACTGCCGATGACCATTGAGCGCCGGCGTATCGACATCGAGGGACTGGTGCAGGGGATCGGCTTCCGACCCTTTGTCTATCGCCTGGCCCAGGACCTGGACCTGGATGGCCATGTCACCAACACCGCCCACGGGGTTCAGATCGAGGTGCAGGGGGAGGCCGCCGACCTGGACGACTTTGTTCGACTGTTGGACACCGATAAGCCGCCCCGGGCAAGGATTGAGCGTCTGAGCAGCCATTTTTTGGCCCTGGAAAACCAATCCGGGTTTAGCATCGGCTCCAGCACCGAGGCGAAAACCAGCCGCGCCATCCTGATGCCGGACCTGGCCCCCTGCGACCAATGCATTGCAGACATGCTGGACCCGGATAATCGCCGATATTTCTACCCTTTTACCCACTGCACCCGCTGCGGTCCCCGCTACAGTATCGCCAGGCGATTGCCCTATGACCGCGCCAATACCAGCATGGCGGCCTTTGAGCTCTGCGACCAGTGCCGGCACGAGTACGACAACTCCCGCGACCGGCGTTTCCACGCTGAAGCCAATGCCTGCCCCGATTGCGGGCCGAGCCTGCGACTGCTGGATCGCCACCAGCGGCGACTGGCTTCCGGCATTGAGGCACTGGAACAGGGGGTGGCGGCTCTTCGCGCCGGGCAGATTCTGGCCCTGAAAAATGTTGGCGGTTTTCAGCTGCTGGTGGATGCCTGCAACCCGGCGGCTGTCACCCGGCTGCGGCGGCGCAAACAGCGCCCGACCAAGCCCTTGGCCCTGCTGTATCCGCACCTGCAGGGCGTCCTGCTCGACTGCGAGCTGTCTGCCGCCGAAAGGGCAATGCTGGCCGGCCCGGAACGGCCGATCATGATCCTGTCGCGACGGAACCGGCCCGGATCGCCGCTGGCGGAAGCGGTTGCGCCGGACAACCCCAATCTCGGGGTCATGCTGCCCGGTTCTCCTGTACAGCAGCTGCTGATGTCCCTTCTGCTGCAACCGCTGGTGGCCACCAGCGGCAACCTGGCCGGGGAGCCCCTCTGCACCGACAATGCCGAGGCCATCACCCGGCTCGGCGCTGTCGCCGACCTGTTCCTGGTGCACGACCGGGACATTATTCGTCCCCTGGATGACTCCGTGATCCGGTTCATGGACAGGCAGCCGGTGATGTTGCGACGGGCCCGGGGCTATGCACCGCTGCCGGTGGTCCTGCCCGGCGGCTCTTCTGGCACCAACGCCAGCCTGCTGGCGGTGGGAGGCCATCTTAAATGCAGCCTGGCTCTGGCTCGCGGCCAGCGGGTCTACCTGAGCCAGCATATCGGCGATCTGGACAGCCGCGCAGCCTGCGACAATTTTACCCGGGCCATAGGCGATCTCACCGGCCTTTATGGCATCACACCGGACCGGGTAATTCACGACTGGCACCCGGCCTACACCTCGACGCGCTGGGCAGAAACCAACTCGCCAAAGCGACTGCCAGTGCAGCACCATGTCGCCCATTTTTTTTCCTGCATGGCCGAACACGGTCACCGGGGCCCGGCACTGGGAATCAGTTGGGACGGTACCGGTGTCGGCGAGATTTTCCCGGAAGGCATCGGTGCCAGAAGCGGAAACCCGCCTGATACCGGCATTATTCGCGGCGGCGAGTGTATTCACTGGGACGGCAGCGGACAAGTCCGGCACCTGGCGACGCTGCGGCCCTTCCCCCTGCCGGGAGGCGACCGGGCGATTCGTGAACCCCGCCGACAGGCACTGGGCCTGCTCCATGCGCTGGCGGGTGATTCGGCTTTCGCCCAGGCGCCGCCGGCCCTGCTGAAGAATTTCAGCCCGGCAGAGATTGCCAACCTCGGGCGCATGCTTGACCTGCACCTGAACACGCCCGACTGTACCAGTGTCGGCCGCCTGTTCGACGCCGTCGCCGCCCTGCTGGGCCTGGTTGTGTGCAGCCATTTCGAGGGCCAGGCCGCCATGGCACTGGAATTTGCGGCGGCTTCTTCCGCAACCCGGGACCGCTATCCGTTTGCCATCGACTGGGACCGGGAGACCGGGGTGTTCGACTGGAGACCGATGATACAGGCCCTGCTCGAGGATCTTCGTGACGGCACCGCCAGCGCCGACATCGCCGCCAGATTCCACAACAGCCTTGCCGCCATGATCCTGGCCGCAGCGCAACAGGCGAACGAGCCCTCGGTATTTCTTTCCGGAGGCGTTTTCCAGAACAAGAAACTCACCGAAACCAGTGCCCGGCTGCTTCGGGATAACGGTTATACCCCGCATATACAGCGAACGGTGCCGGCCAACGACGGCGGCCTGGCTCTGGGCCAGATCTACTACGCTCGCGCCATGGAGCAATTTGCTGCTGACGCCGGAAATAAAAGGGCCGGAGATAAAGAGGCCGGGGCAATGGGGAGACATACGCCGTGTGCCTAGCCATTCCCGGAAAAATCGAGGCTATCCTGGTGGAGGCGCCGCTGGAGCGGTGCGCACGTGTCAGCTTTGGCGGAATCTGCAAGGACGTAAACCTGGCCTACGTACCGGAAGCCGGTGTCGGAGACTATGTCATCGTCCACGTCGGCTTTGCCATCAGTCGCGTACGGGAAGACGAGGCCCGAAGGATTTTTGACTACCTGGCCGATGACCATGACAGCTGAGCGCAGCCATGAGTGTACGGTGGTAAACGGCCGGCCATGAAATACCTGGACGAGTACCGGCAGCGCAGCAGTATTGAGCGTCTCGCCGCCGACATCGCTGCGATCACCACCCGGCCCTGGACCCTGATGGAGGTTTGCGGCGGTCAGACCCACAGCATTGTCAAATACGGACTCGAGCAGTTTTTGCCGCCAGCCATTGAACTGGTACACGGCCCCGGCTGCCCGGTATGCGTCACGTCCCTGGCGATCATCGACAGGGCCATCGCCCTGGCGTCCCGCCCCGAGGTCATCTTCTGTTCTTTCGGTGACATGTTGCGGGTGCCGGGCACTGAGCGGGACCTGCTGGCAGTAAAGGCGTCCGGGGCCGACGTGCGCGCCCTCTACTCGCCGCTGGATGCCCTGAAACTGGCCACGGAAAATCCCCACCGGGAGGTGGTGTTTTTTGCTATCGGCTTTGAAACCACCGCCCCGGCCAATGCCATGGCTGTGTTCCAGGCCAGGGAAAAGGGGGTCAACAACTTTTCCCTGCTGGTGTCCCATTTCCTTGTGCCCCCGGCCATCGAGGCCGTCTGTCAATCCCCGGAGACGCGGGTTCAGGGCTTCCTGGCGGCGGGCCATGTCTGCGCCATCATGGGCTACCGGCAGTATGTGCCCCTGGCGGCGAAATACCGGGTGCCCATCGTCATCACCGGTTTTGAACCCCTGGACATTCTTGAGGGCGTGTTGCTGTGCGTGAGGCAACTGGAGCAGGGCCGGTACCAGGTGGACAACCAGTATATTCGGGTGGTGGATCGCGACGGCAACCGCCTCGCACAGAAAATGCTCGACGAGGTGTTTGCGGTGACGGCGCAGACCTGGCGCGGGGTCGGCAACATCGACCACAGCGGTTTTCGACTGAAGCCGGCCTTTGCGCCGTTCGATGCAGAGCTGAAATTCGGTCTCCGGGAACATTTCCCGGCCGGCAGCACCAGTCCCGTTGACAGCAATGGCTGCATCAGCGGTCAGATCATGCAGGGCCTGAAAAAGCCCAGGGACTGCGACCACTTCGGTAAACGTTGTCGCCCGGAGAGCCCCCTCGGGGCGCCCATGGTATCCTCTGAAGGGGCCTGCGCAGCCTATTACCGCTACCGGGCCGAGGAGGTCTGATTGCGCCATGAGCCCCCGGTCATGAGCAATTGCCCTGTACCCTTTGCCGCTACAGACTGCATCCGCCTCGGCCACGGCAGTGGCGGCAAACTGAGCCACCAGTTACTGCGGGACCTGGTCTATCCCCATTTCGACAATCCCTGGCTGGCACAGGCCCACGACAGCACCCGGTTGCCGCCAGTCGGGGGACCATTACTTTTTACCACCGATTCCTTCGTGGTCAGGCCGCTATTTTTTCCCGGCGGCGATATCGGCAAACTGGCGGTGTATGGCACCGTCAACGACCTGGCCATGGGCGGCGCCAGACCGCTTTTTCTCAGCTGCAGTCTGATCCTGGAAGAGGGCCTGCCGCTGCCTACCCTGTCAAGGATACTGGCCTCCATGAGGCAGGCCGCCGATGAAACCGGGGTCCAGCTGGTGACCGGCGATACCAAGGTAGTTGAACGGGGCAAGGGTGACGGACTCTACATCAACACCTCGGGCATCGGTGTCCTGGAACACAGCGTCGACATCTGTCCGCAACGGATTCAGGGAGGCGACTTGATACTGCTGTCCGGTGATATCGGTCGACACGGTATGGCGGTAATGGCCACACGGGAGGGCCTTGAATTCGACAACCCGCTGGACAGCGACTGCGCCCCCCTGCACAACCCGGTAAAGGCCCTGCTGGATGCGAACATCCCGGTGCACTGCCTGCGGGACCTGACCCGGGGCGGGCTGGCCACCGCCCTGGTCGAACTGGCGGAAACTGCCGGACTGTCCCTGTCAGTTCGGGAAGAGGATATTGCCGTCAGCGGCGGCGTTCAGGGCGCCTGCGAACTGCTGGGGCTGGATCCGTTGTTTGTAGCCAACGAGGGCCGTTTTATCGCCCTGGTTCCCGGGGACCATGGGCAAAGAGCCCTGGGGATTTTACGGCAGCAACCGGTGTCGGCCGACAGCCGGATTATCGGCCGGGTCCTCGAAGAGCGGAAATGCCGGGTGATTTATACCACCCGTCTCGGTACCGAACGCTTGCTGGACCGGCTGGCCGGAGAACAGTTGCCAAGAATTTGTTGAGCGACGGCCCGGCGATCCTCTTTGGTCAAGGCCAACCCTGACCTTATAATTGCTGCAACGGCACATTTGACCGCTGTCAATTCCACCCGAACCCCGTTGCGGTTACCGCGAAAACACTATCGCCTGAAACGCTTCCCTGCACCCTGAAATCAAGGCCAGCCCTCCACCACATGCAAACAAACGACGAGTCCCATTGGCACAGTCTCAGCCTGCAAAGCGCCCTGGCCCGGTTGTCGGCGCAACCGCAGGGGCTGTCGACCGCCGAAGCTCGACGGCGTCTGGCGGAGTGCGGCGCCAACGCCCTGCCGACACCGCCGTCACCGGGTTTTGCCGGCCTGTTTTTTCGCCAGTTTGTCAGCCCTTTCATTTATGTACTGCTGGTGGCGGCCGTCGTCTCCCTGGGTGTTGGCAATATCGCCGATGCCATCTTTATCGGTGCCATCCTGCTCGCCAATGCCACTATCGGTTCCCTGCAGGAATACCATGCTCACCGCAGTGCCGTGGCCCTGCGCAACCTGATGGTGACCCATGTCCGGGTACGACGGGATGGCCATGTCCTTGAGTTGCCCTCCGAACAACTGGTTCCCGGTGACTGCGTATTGTTGTCTTCCGGGGACCGGGTGGCCGCGGACATGCGCCTGCTGGAGGCAGTGGGTCTGGAAACGGATGAGTCATTTTTGACCGGTGAATCACTGCCGGTGACCAAGGACAACAAGGTGACTCTGGACGCCGACACCCCGGTACCGGACCGGCTCAACCTCACCTATGCCGGCAGCCTGGTGACCACCGGGCGCGGCCTCGGTCTGGTGATCGCCACCGGCCTGCGAACCGAAATGGGCCGACTGGCCCTGAGCCTGGAGACAGCGGAAATCGTCAAGCCGCCTCTGTTCCAGCGCATCGAGCGGTTCAGCAAGAATCTCACTGTCGCCCTGCTGGTAGTGGTGGCCCTGCTGGCACTGATCGAGTTTGCCCGCCAGACGCCACCACTTACTGTCTTTATGACGGTCATCGCCCTGGCGGTATCGGCTATTCCCGAAGGCTTGCCGGTGGCATTGACCGTGGTGCTGTCGATCAGTATGCGGCGCATGGTCAGGCGCCACGTCATCGTACGCAAACTGGTGGCGGTTGAGAGTCTGGGTGCCTGTACTGTCATCGCCGCCGATAAAACCGGAACGCTGACACTGAACCGGTTAGTGGCCCGAGAGGTGGATTTTATCGATGGCCGAGGATTCCTGTTCAACGGCGAGGGACCCGATTCCCCCGAACAGGGCTCGCCGCTTGCAGGTCAGGTTCAACCGGGGGACAACGTGCGCCTGAGCCGGTTGGTTCGGGTGGCAGCCCTGTGCAATGAAGCGGAATTACATCGGTTGCTGAACGGCGACTGGCACAGCAGCGGCGATACCGTCGACCAGGCTTTGCTGGTTCTGGCCCATAAAAACCGGTTGCCACGGGAACAGTTGCTGCGCAGACATCCCCAGCTGGGACAAATTCACTACGAGCCCGCCACCGGCTTTGCCGCCACCCTGCACAGCGATGGCGACGGCAAGCTGGCCTGCGTCAAGGGGGCACTGGAAAAACTGCTGCCCATGTGCAGTCGCATGGCTTCCGACAGCGGCGATATTCCCCTGCAGCAGGTGGCCGCCAATACCGCCATGGAACGCCTGACTGAAAAAGGCGCGCGAGTACTGGCGCTCGCCGAGGGCTCATGGTCCGAGTCCGTGCCATTTACTGCAGAAAACCTGAAAAATCTCTGCCTGCTGGGCCTGGTGGCTATGATCGACCCGCTGCGCCCGGAAGCGGCAAGAGCCGTGGCTGAGTGTCGTGCTGCGGGCATCAGGGTTTGCATGCTCACCGGCGATCATCCCAGTACAGCGCTGACCATCGCCCGGGAACTGGCACTGACCGATCATCAGGCTGTTGCCATTACCGGCGCCGAACTGGCTCGGGCAGAGGCGCTTGGAACTGAAGCGGTCGATGCTCTGACCGCCGAGGCACGGGTTTACGCCCGCGTGGCGCCGGAACAGAAACTGACCATTGTCCAGTCCCTGATCCGGCAGGGTGAATTCGTTGCCGTCACCGGCGATGGCGTCAATGACGCCCCGGCACTGAATGCCGCCCATGTGGGCGTTGCCATGGGGCTGCGCGGCACCGATATAGCCAAGGAGGCAGCAGATCTGCTGCTCACCGACGACAATTTTGCGTCGGTGGTAGCCGGCGTCGAAGAGGGTCGCATCGCCTACCAGAATATTCGCAAGGTGGTATTTTTCCTGATTTCAACCGGCGCCGCGGAAGTCTGCCTTTTCATCCTGGCCTCGGCCTTTGGCATGCCCCTGCCCCTGACCGCCGTGCAACTGCTATGGCTCAACCTGGTGACCAGCGGTGTTCAGCATATCGCCCTGGCGCTGGAACCGGGCGAGGGGGACGAAATGCAGAAGCCGCCACGACCGCCGCGGGAGCGCCTGTTCAACGACCTGATGCTGAGGCGGGTGCTGATTTCCGGCCTCAATATGGGTGGCCTCTGTTTCCTGCTGTTCAGTGGTCTGCTGGCCCTGGGTTGGGATCTGGCCACAGCCCGCAACAGCACCCTGTTGCTGATGGTGCTCTTCGAGAATGTTCAGGTCCTTAACAGCCGCTCGGAGAGCCGCTCGGCTTTTCGCCAGTCGCTGCTCGGCAACCCAACCCTGCTGCTGGGCACCATGGCAGCGCAGGCACTACACATCCTGGCCATGTACTGGCCGATGATGCAACAGGTGCTGGAGATTGCCCCGGTCAGCCTGTCTCACTGGTGGTGGTTGCTGGCTGTGGCGCTGATGCAGGTACTGGCAATGGAACTGGTGCTGGTTTATTCCAACTGGCGGCGGGGCCGTCAACTCTAACGAAAAGCTTTCGATTCGGGCGACAACAGATAGCCCTGTTGCAGAATTCCGTTCAAGGCTTTCTCGAACAGGTCATTGCGTTAAGCTTTTATTCGGCCCTGGTTTTCAACCATTCGGAAACCACCTTGTTTTCCAGCATCCTTTTACCCGTGGTGATCGCATTATCGAATATTTTCGCTTCCACCGGTTCGTCATCAATTTCCAGTTTTCGGAATTCCTTTTTCATGACGACCAGATCCTTGGCGGCCTGGACAGCATCCTTCTTTATGGCCATGTCCTGGGATTTGATTTGCATTCTGCCGCCAAAATAAAAACCGATAATGACGCTCAGCAAGGCCCAGTAGCCGGGTGGCATGAGTTCGTAGGCCTTGGCGATTTCCAGGAACCTGATGGGATCGAGGGGAGCCAGGACAAAAAAACTCAGGATTGCAATGGTCAACAAAGGCCGTGGTAACCGGTTGAGGCCATCGACAAAGGAGTCCCACTTGCTGCGATTTTCCCGGTTGTGAAATTCAGCGGAGAATTGTTGCAATGACGCCAGGTCGCGGCCCATATCGGCCATCGTTTCCTCGTGCGCCCGCTGTCCTTTATTTTCCTTGTTTTCCACAAAAACCTCGGCGACATCCTTGCCCCCCTTGAGCACATCACCGATCACGCTCCACCAGGCCATTATGCGATCCCCTGTTCGAATTCATCGACCCGGTTCATCCAGCCCTTGAGGAATACCTTTTGCGTCGGCCGGGCATCGACGATGGTCAAATAAAAGTTGCGTCGCTCTTCAATCAAGGCTTTCAGGAAAAAGTCGCCCATTTGATCCTGGGCCCATTCCGCCGCTTTCCTGGTGTTTGGCCCCATGGCGCCATCCACTTCCAGTGGCGGCTCGTAGCCCGCCTGATTGCTGACGCTCTGGACAAACTTGATTGCCGTGCGCGGGCCGTGATTGACCGCACAATCGAAAATAAAAGGTTGAATGGCATCCGGCAGCCGGTCGATTCTCGGTCCGACAAGATAGTTGCGTTCGTAAATATCCCGGGCGACATCTTCTGACAGTGATTCAACCTCACTCCTGAGAGCAGCGCGGCCGATATAGTTTGACAGGGTCTTCAGGGTTATACCGAACTTGGTGGGGCCCCCGCGATCGGAGGGGTGGTCTACAAACCCTCCTTCCCGGCGCAATATGTCGTCAATCATTTTATTTATATCTGGCATGGAGCATCTCCATATTAGCCGTCTCAACAAAACCGGTGGTGGTTTTCATTTACGAAATCCGGGAGCTTTGTTATTGGCATTCAATGATCGCCTTTAACCAGGGCCGGAGCCCTATCCGGGTATACGAAGAATAGACGCCTGTTTTTCAAAAATCCAGAAGCATTCAATGGGCTGCAGTTCCCGGCTGCCCTCAGCATCGGTATCTGACAGCCAGACCGACCCATAGTCGGCGTCTGCCCGGTATTTAAAGCCATGTCCGGGCAAGGCAAAAAAAAAGGGCGATATCGAGTGATATCGCCCTTCTCTTTACAACAGTACCGCTTTGGCCTAAGGCTTTCGCCCGCCGCCGGCTCAGGCCTTGCAGCAGTCGTTATGCAGGATCATCTGCGGGAACCGCTGCAACAGCTTGCGCAGATGCTCAGGCAGCGACTGCAGGAACAAAGGCTTCAGCAGCTTTCTGGACCTTGGCAACCACTTCTTCTGATGCTTTCTTGACAGAAGCAGCAGCGTCTTCAGCAGTTTTCCTGGCAGTGGCAACCGCTTCTTCAGCAGCTTTCTTCACTTCTTCAACCAGTTCGGAATCAACAGTGTAAAGCTCCTTCAGCTCGGCAACCAGGGCTTCAGTGGCCTTGGTATTGTCACCGTAAAGACCGGTCAGCTTGGCTTTCAGGCCGTCGCCGTAGGCAACGCTGCCGTCAAACGCTTCGGTGAAGGTCTTGACAGACTTGAAGCCTTCAACGCTGGCAACC
>QJWQ01000123.1 GCA_003235325.1 Gammaproteobacteria bacterium
GCCGGTTAATTGCAAGTTTAACCGGCCATCGCCATCGCCGGGGTAAAATTCCAGAGCAGCACCCCAATGTATACTCTCTGTGGTGCTGAAGCCACCGTTGGCTGTTGTCACCGGTGTATCGCTTAACCAGGCGGCTTCGAATCTCAACGTGCCCCCCAGGGCTTCAAAACCAAGATCGCCACCGGCAATCCAGGTCCGTGGATACTCTAGTTGTATGATGCCAATCTGGGGATTAAAGCTGAAATAAGGCAGGTTTTGGCGGCCGTTTTGAAGGCTAACGGCATAATCGAAACCAGATTTCGTTTCATTGTAGCGAATGCCAAATCCGCCATCAGAATCCGGTTCATCCAGATCGATATCGGTGTTTATCAAAAGAGCACGAATGGTCGGCGGGACTTCAAGGCCGAGAAGTTCGCCCCGCGTCTGATTGACGGGGAACCAGATACTGTCTCTTTCCGGCAGCTCTGCACCACGGAAATCGGGGTAGTACACCACGTCGAGTTTGGCATCTCCCTTGAAATGTTCATAACGAATGGCCGGCGAAGCCCGGCGGCGATCGGCAAGGTCATCGATAAGATAGCGCGAGAGATCCTGGGTGCTCAATCGATCTGTCGGAGGGAATTCATCGATTCGCCCCCAGATAACCTTTTGTCCGCCAACAGTAATGCGGTAGTGTTCACCGTTGTAACGAATGAAAGTCTCATCGTAGTCCAGATCGGTACGGCTTGAATTCTCGTCGCCTCCCTGAAGGTAGCTGTCAGCACGAAGGGAGATTTGAAATTCCCAGGGGCCTACCAGATTCCAACCGGCTGTAATTTGGCCGTGAAGGTAGGAAAGGTGGTCGGCTGCGGCGCTGGATCTGAGCAGATAGCCATAATCGCCCCAGAGTTCATTGACCTTGAAGCTGAACGTATTATTGGCCGGCGACCGGTTGTCACCGCTATTGGCCGCAGCGTAGGGGAGCCCGGCATTTCCCTGTTCCGACACACCCGATTCATCGGTATCCTGGTCCAGTATCAGGGTGTCTTCGGGCTCGTCACTAATTATCAGTGTGTTGTCGTCGGCGATTTCATTGACTGTCTGTGCCTGGCGGTCAATTTGACCTGGGACATCGTCCTCTGCAAGAATCTGTTCAGTTGTAGGGGCATCTCCACTGAGGGTGTCACTTTTGGGTCCCCCATCGGTAGGACCGTCTTCATCCTCGATTATCAGAATAGTTTGTTCATCGTTATAAAAGCCTTCGTCTTCCCCCAGGACATTTGAGGAAAAGATTGCCAGGGTAATCAATCCGGTAACCAGGACCGGGGTAGTTTGCGATTGGTACTCCAGTGTTTGAGGCTTCCTTTCATTCCGGCTTCGGCGAGGCATCGGGACGGAATGTTTGTTCGCGGCTGTCATCGGATAATCCCTGTTGTGTGAAAAGCGCATCTGGTAGTTCCTGGTCGTAGGTGATGTCCATGGTCAGCAGCTTGGTTTTGTGGCCGGTTTTAAGGGTGACCATGGTGCTGTCGAAAACTGTCCAGTAACCCTGTACCTTTTTTATCTTGCTGGCCTTCAATCTTTTGGCGGGTTTGTCGCGGTTTTTTTCGTAGAATTCGATCTTGAGAGGCAACATTATTCCCGGATGTACCCAACTGACTCGTTTTGAATAGACAGAATTATCGGGATCAACCGGGATGCTTTCGAGAACGAAACATTCAATACCACTTAGGACTTCCCTGCCCAGCAATTGATGGTGATCCATGTCTACTTCCCGGTCCATGAGATCTTCGTAGTAGAAGTCGGACCCGACAAACTTGCCGCCTTTTCTCGAAGATGAAATGCGCCTGACTCGATCCAGTGCGGGCAGGTAGAGCCATTGATCGCTCTTGTCTCCCGGATAATCAATCGTCAGCAGGCCGGTGCCGGCGATATCTCCGGGTTCGGCGAAACGAAGCAGTGTCCAGTGCTCAGCATCGCCCTTGTCCTTGGCGTAAGTGAAGAGCAGGCGTTCCGAGGGTTCCTTACCCTTTCCCTGCAGTCGCATCAATACTTTGGCGCTGGCATCCTTACCATTGGGTCGGTCATAAATTTGTTGTGCAAGAGCCTGGCCTGAAGCATCGGATACAGCCTCGAAAGCCTGTACAGCAACGGCTGGAGCCAAAAGTAATGGCAGCAAGAAAACGGTAAGTAAAAGTCGAATGGATCGTATTGCGGGATGACATTGGCTGCTGGAAGCACTGTCAACTGGTCGGGGCGGTTGCTCGTATAATTTTATAATTAACATGTAGATCATTCTATAACCATCTGAATGTTACACAAGTTATTATCAGGGCCCAGGATATATAAAGGAAAATTTCCGGGATGAAAACAGGCAATCGACAAATATGTGCGGTAAGCATTGAACACGATTGTTGATGCCCGCCATTTTTATTATCAGCGCTGGCATATAACTGCCATCCGGTTTCTTTAATACGGGTCCCGGCTGTTGAGCCTGAAGTATACATTTTAGTTTATAACGCCAGCGGCTATCGACTGTTTAAGCAGGCCCGGCTATACAAGGAGATCAAAATGCCCGGGGGGTGACCATGCATTTGAAAATCATCTAAAAACTCAGGTTTTTTTTCTGCGGTCCCGGCTTAGGATGTACCCGAGAACCGCTGAGATACCCAGCAGATTGGTACCCAGATCGAGAACCGATGCATAGCGCCCCGGCACACCGAGCTGGTGCAATTCATCAGCGACGGCATATAGCATGCTAAAACAGAATGCCAGCAAAACCCTGTGTCTCAAGGGGCGTGACCAGGTTTTAAGGGCGAGGTGCCAGCAGAGCGCCAGTCCACCAAAAAGGGGAATATGCAGCAAGTTTTGCAGACCTGGCTTGATCCATACCAGAACCTTTTCAGCTTCCGTCACAGGATTGCCGGTATCCGGTATCGATGACAAAAAAAAGATCCCTGTCATATAGATAAGCGGTAACAACAGGCGCCAGAAATTCCATCTCGAGTCCCGACTACCTGCATGTGCATTGCGCTGCCCTTTCCCCCGGAGTTCAACGGAACTTTTTTTTAAATGGCGTTCAGGGAATGATAAGGACATAGTCGGAGTACTGACCTATGGCTTCCCCACGCTCCGACTGGCGTCCCGTCGACTGGCGTCGCCGCTGTTTCGGGCCTTTTCCACCAGGGTTCTATGACTGTTTTTGACCTTCGGAGCAGTCTTGCCGGTTGTCGATGAAGCCGGTGGCCTGGAATCCGTTTGTTGCTGCACCGACTCGCCATCGCAGGACGTTTGCTGAAAACTGACCCTGCCTCCGGCGTCTACACATTTATAAACCTTTGCCTGGGCAAAAAAAGGGCTGAGCAATAGCAAAATGAGTAAAAAACGGCTGGGCATGACAGGTTCTGGCGCTGGAATATAGCAGCTATTCTACACGCTGATGCGGCAATGGGTATTGGAGCCTGTTAACACTAATGACAATGTTGTTCCGAGGGGTAAGCCCGGGCGTTTCTTGCTAAAGTTGCAATCTCTGTCGACCAATGCCCGGAATGTCGATGCCCCTCCAGGAATAATGTCGATTGCCTAATATACTTTGGAATACAGAGCGCAGAAATGCCTGAATAGTGCTTTATAATGCGCGACCAGAGACTGATAAAATCAACTCAGCAATGTAATAACAGGGAATTTAACCAGTGAATGACTCTCAGACTACCGTTTTTGGGCAACCAGGCGACACTAATGCTGTGGTGTCAAGACCGGAGACTCGCTCCAGTAGCCGTCGAAGCAGTTCCGGCCATCGAAGTGGCCGTCACCGCCATAGATCCAGTACCCGTCCGCGCGCACTCCTCTATCTTCTCTTTCTCGGCTTTAGCATCGTCGTAATTATGTTGATCGCGATGTACCTGCTGTTTGCCTACACCAGAGCCAACGATGAAATCGTGACGCTACGAGGACAGCTCGACTCGAAGCAAGCCGAGTTGCTCAAGGCGAATGCAAGTATTCAGGATATTGAAGCTGAATTTGCTGCCCTGGTCGATGGACGACTGCCACATCTGCAGGAGCTGGAGTTTGATAAAATTATCAATATTCCCCAACGATACATTAAAAACATTGTTTTTACAGAAACTCGTCTTGACGGCACAAAATCCTATGAATACCGAATTGTCGCGGAAAACAACGAGCGACAAATGGTGGCGCCCATTATTCGAGTACTGCTTTTTGACCGCAGCGGGGTCCAGATTAGTAGCGCAGTGGTGGAGGGTAATAAAATCCTTCGTTCCGGTGAAAGCTTCACTTTCCATGACCAACTGGATCTATTTATAGATGCGGTGCCGGTGTATTTCTATATTGATATTCGCGGAGTCGATGACAAGCTCAAACTCAACTGGTGATGCCCACTTATGAGGAGTATCAGTTCCAATTGACCGTGCCCGGGTACAGTTAAAGCAGGGCCGAAAACCAAAAGGCCTGGCAAAAAATTTTGCC
>QJWQ01000103.1 GCA_003235325.1 Gammaproteobacteria bacterium
GGCGATGATCTGAAGGGTTAGCCCAATGCGAACACCGGTAACAGGGCTTTTGCTGGCCTGCCTGCTTCCAACCCCGGCAATTGCCGGAATCCAGGAAACCCCAACGGCGCGAACACCCTTCGAGCACGCCAATGCCGGAGACCTTTTCCATCCTGTAGCCGACAACAGCTTGTCGAACCCCTTAATCGCGGATTACCTGTTAATTGCGGACTACCTGTGGCTGGCTGCGCGGGATGACAATGGCAACAAGGGCAAGTGGAAAGACCTGTCCAGGGATGAGAAGGAAAAGATCCGGAAGGCCAAGGAACGCTTCGAGTCACTGCCTCCGGAGGAACGTGAAAGGATAAAACGTGCCCGGGACAAATACGAAAAAATGCCCCCGGACGAGCGCAAGGCCCTGCGCAAAAAATGGGAAGACATGTCAGATGAAGAGAAGCGGCAGTACAAAATCAGAAAGAGAAACTGAGTGCTCTCCGGTCAAGTCTGAATTATTACATCTCGAGCTTGATACATCTCAAGTGCCACCGGCACCCACCTTGGAGTTCGAGTTCTATAGAGCTAAATAAATAAAGGTATCTATTTGATTTTATTGGTGCCCGGGACCGGGGTCGAACCGGTACGGTTGTTACCAACCGAGGGATTTTAAGTCCCTTGCGTCTACCAATTTCGCCACCCGGGCATACTTGAGGTGGACTTTATGCAATCGCTGTTTTCCTGGTCGTCAGCCCTTCGGGCTGATCCTTGCGGTCGCTTTTGGCGTCCTGCCTCCCGCGACACTCGGGCATCCTGCCCGTCGTCTACCAATTTCGCCACCCGGGCATACTCGAGGTGGGCTTTATATTATCGCTGTTTGCACGATTGTCAGCCCTTGCAGGCTGTTTCTGTTCCTTGCAGTTGCTTTCGAATTACTAGGCGACTGCTCCCGGCTTTGCTTTACTTTCGCATCCAGTCCTACATCCGTGAGACGCGGCATCCTGCTCTTGTCTTTGAAATTCGACATTCGGAGCATGAAATGCTTCAGTATGCGGACCCATCGTAAGTACTTTGGTAATCCCGACAAATTGGAGTGCCTTGCTTCTTTGTTCCTGCGCCGGAGGCTTAGCGAAGGTTCTGACTGCGAAATAAATTTTATAGCTAAATCAGCAGGATAATCATTTTCATTGCAAATCAAAACCGGCGGAATGCTACAGGAGCACCGGCGTCAAATCAACACCAGGAATACTCCGTTTTAACCCGGGACAGGAAATTGCAGCAGCTGATGGAAATCCTGGCAGGTTGATAGCTGCAGCTCGCCTGCACCGAGACCTGCCCGATGGGCACATGCCTGCAGGTCGGCAACGGTATCCGGGTGGTCATTGGCGCGAATATGGCCATCGATAAGCATCTGCTCCCTGGCTGTCATTTGCCGCCAGTCCCGCCGAATCCAGTCGAGATAACGGCCAAAAAAAGCCTGCCGGGTTTCGTTTGGTTGCCGAAAGACATCGTAGACGACCAGGGCACCGCCTTCGTTCAGGCAGCGCGCCGCATTGGCCACCACGGTCGCCTTTTCCGCCAGCGTGTTGTGATGCAGTGCAAAACCGAAGATGATCAGATCGAAGGACCGGTCGAGGCCGGCGAGAAATTGCGCCTGGTCCTGAAGGTGGAAGTGGACCTCGCCAGAAAAGCCCGAGAGTTTCTCTCTGGCGAACTCCAGGGGTTTCTTCGCCAGGTCGACCCCGTGGTATTCCACTGCGCCAAGACCGGGCAGGTACCGGGACGGGACTTCAGCATCGCCGCAACCCAGATCGAGAATTGCCCCGACTTTTTCCTGGCCAGAGATGGTCTTTCGGCGTGACAGGTGCTCTGCCAGCGAGGCCGCGATCTGGTCGTGCCCCATGTAGTTGAATTTTATGATTTTGCGATAGATGGCCCAGTGTTCAAAGAAAGCCTCTGAACCGTCGGTAGCAGGGTTGGTTCTGCTTGCTTTTGTCATCTGCGGTCAGGGCATGTGGACCATGCCGGGCTCCTGAAGTTTTAGGCGCTGGTTACCGGCAGCATAAACAGCCATTTTCAAAAAAGCCATCTTCCCGGATTTGCCAGCCCATCCCTCTGTACAGCTCGCTTGTTCTACAGATAGACAGCTATCTAGCTGACCTGACACTGCATCTGATACCAGGGTGCCCGTTGATGTGTTTCAACTTTATTCAACCCTGTAAAAGTAATGCTGGTAATAAAGACAGCGGTGGGCAGGAATATCCAGGCGGCACCAACCAGTGGTGGTTCTGTTTGCCGGGGAACGGGGATTGATTACCGGAGTTGCCTGGGGGGGAAATGGAGGCGCGGGTCGGAATCGAACCGGCGTAAACGGAGTTGCAGTCCGCTGCATAACCACTCTGCTACCGCGCCGAGACGCCGCTGGAGATTGCCGGCCTGGGGCAATTAACAGTGGCGAGGCGGCTATTCTATGGATTACTGGCGGGGAATCAACCCCGATTTTTATTCCGAGTTGGCACCCTTCAGTTCCGGCCAGGCGGCGATCAGGTAAATGCACATGGACCAGAGGGTCAGGATGGCGGCGATATAAAGCAGGAAAATGCCAAAGTAATCAAAATACGGGTACTTGACCGGGTTGACCAGCAACAGTACGGCAATGGCGATCATTTGCAGGGTGGTCTTAACCTTGCCGACATAGGACACGGCGACGCTGGTGCGCTGGCCCATTTCCGCCATCCATTCCCGCAACGCCGAGATGACGATTTCCCTGCCGATGATCACCATGGTGGGAATGGCGAAGAAAATGGTGGAATGGGTATCAAACAGCAGGATCAGGGCGATGGCGACAATCAGTTTGTCCGCCACCGGGTCCAGAAATGCCCCGAACGGGGTCATCTGGTCCATTTTTCGAGCCAGGTAACCGTCAACCCAGTCTGTCAACGCCGCCAGGCCGAATATCGCGGCACTGGCCAGGTGGCGCCATTCCCAGGGCACGTAAAAAATGATCGCCAGTAGCGGGATCATCAGAATCCGTGTCAGGGTCAGAATATTGGGCAGATTCCACATGGCTTGCAGGGGCTTTGTTTTTGGTTGCGCTCAAGTTAACCGCTGTGAAGTGCGCTGTAAATAGATTCCGCCACTTTTCGATTAATAGTTGGGACGCGCATCAGATCGGCAACACTGGCCTTTTCAACTTCGACAATTCCGCCAAAAAAACGCAGCAATTCCCGCCGCCGTTTGGGGCCAACGCCGTCGATGCCCTCCAGGGGCGAACTGCGGCGTTTGACATCCCGCCGCTGCCGATGGCCGGTAATGGCGAAGCGATGGGCCTCGTCGCGAATCTGCTGCACCAGATGCAATGCCGGTGAGTCAACCGTTAAAACCGTCTCCCGGTCGACCGGGTCGCTGTCTCCATGCAGTGCCGCCAGCAGCAGGGTCTCCATGCCCGGCTTGCGGGTGCTGCCCTTGGCGACGCCCACCGTGGTGACCCCGACCACCCCCAGGTCATTGAGCACGTCCACCGCACGGCGCAACTGACCCTTGCCGCCGTCGATAAGAAGAATGTCCGGCAATTTGCCCTCGCCTTTTTTCAGACGGGTAAAACGTCGCCTCAGGGCCTGTTCCATGGCGGCGTAGTCATCGCCGGCGGTGATGTCGTCGATGTTGAAGCGACGGTAGTCGGACTTGATCGCCCCTTCGGGACCAAAGACAACGCAGGAGGCGACGGTGGCCTCGCCGCTGCTGTGGCTGATATCAAAGCACTCCAGGCGTTCGGGCGTGTCCGCCAGATTCAGGCTGTCCCGCAGGGATTCCAGCCGGCGCAGGACATTTTGCCGGGATGCCACCCGCCCCGCCAGGTTCTGGCTGGCGGTGCGATGGGCCAGGTCCAGCCAGCGGGCGCGGTTGCCGCGAACACTGGCGCGCAGTTCGAGGCGTCGCTGCAGCGCACCGCCAAGGGCCTCCGTCAGCTCCCGGGCCTCGGTGCTTTTCACCGGGGCGATAATTTCCCGGGGCAGATCGGCGATGATGTCGCCCTTGAGGTAATACTGGGGTATGAATTCCGCCAGCACCTCGGCGGCGTCGGCGGCCAGGGGAACCCGTGGGTAAAAACTGCGACTGCCGAGCATGCGCCCCTGGCGAATAAACAGCATGTGCACACAGGCGCTGTCGCCGATCAGTTCCGCGGCGATGACATCGACGCTGCCCTGCCCGCGGCCGGTTTCGACTACCTGTTCGGTCTGTATCTGGCGCAGGGCGGCAATGCGGTCCCGGTACTCCGCCGCCTGCTCGAAGGCGAGTTGGGCCGAACTCCGGTCCATGTCCGCCTCCAGTTCCCGCATCAGCCGGTCACTCTTGCCTTCCAGGAACAGCCGGGTGTAGTTCACGTCCCGGGCGTAATCCGCCGGCGTCACCAGGCCAACGCAGGGGCCGGTACAGCGCTTGATCTGGTATTGCAGACAGGGGCGGGAGCGGTTCCTGAAAAAGCTGTCCTCGCACTGCCGGACCTTGAAGGTCTTCTGCAGGAAGGTCATGCTCTCGCGCACGGCGCCGACGCTGGGATAGGGGCCGAAATAACTGCCCTTTATGCGTTTGCTGCCCCGATGAAACGCCAGTCGCGGAAACTCCTCCTTCTCGGTCAACAGAATATAGGGGTAGGACTTGTCGTCCCGTAACAGTACATTGTAGGGCGGGCGGTACTGCTTGATCAGGTTCTGTTCGAGGATCAGTGCCTCCACTTCCGACTGGGTGACCGTGACCTGGATATCGTCAATTTTCTCCACCAGGGCGCGGGTTTTCGGTGCCAGTCCGCTGTTGCGAAAATAGCTGCCGACCCGTTTGCGCAGGTTCTTGGCCTTGCCCACATAGAGCACCGCGTCGTCGGCGCCAAGCATCTGGTAGACACCGGGACGGGACGTCAGGGCCTTTAGAAACGTAGCGACATCAAGGGGCATGGAATGGGTGTAGCGGGATCAGACGATCTCTTCGGGGTTGACCAGACCGTACTTGACTGCGGCCAGGGTCAGTTCGACATCATTGTTGACCTTGAGCTTTTCGCAGATCCGGTACTTGTAGGAATTGATGGTCTTGGGGCTGACGTTGAGTACGCCGGCAATTTCAGCGATGCGGTGGCCGCTGGTGATCATCAGGGCAATCTGCAATTCCCGCCGCGACAGGGACTCCAGGGGTGAACCCGCCTTGCCGTTCAACTCATTGGTGACGATTTTCTGGGCGATGACGGGGCTGACAAACACCCGGTTGGCGAGCACGGTCTGAATCGCCGTGGCCACCTCGGCGGAATCGGTATTCTTGGTTATGTAACCGGATGCGCCGGCCTTCAGCAGCTTGTCGGGATAGAGTTCATCAAAAGCGCTGACAACGATGACCTTGACCTTGGGATGCGTGGCCAGAATACGCTGGGTGGCCACCAGGCCGCCCATGCCGGGCATGCGGATATCCATGATGACGATATCCGGTTCCAGCCTCCTGACCAGCTTCAGGGCCTCTTCGCCACTGGCGCCCTGCCCGATACACTGGATTCCGGGCACGTCCTGGAGAATGCGGCAGATGCCCATTCGTATCAGGTCGTGGTCGTCAATAACGATAACGTTGGTCACGGAAACTTTTTCGCACTCATTTCTTGGATTTGAACAGGTGTTCGAGAGTATCACTATGCCTCCGGGATTCCCACTGAGCGAAATGTAATATTGATCCTGGGCCCTGTTTCCTCGGGATTGCCGGTCTTGACCTTGGGCAACCGGTGCTGCCAGTGCTGCTGGGTGCTGCCGGCCATCAGTAACAGGGAGCCCGACGCCAGATCGAGCGCCAGGATTTTACCCCGGGAGCGAGCCCCGGTGGCTTTTTCGGCTGCGGCTTTACCGGCCAGGGAGCGTGGCCGCAGTTCAAAGCGCCGTTCGGTACCGAGACTGACCGAGGCGACCACCGGCTTGATGCCCAGTTCCGGCTCGTCATCGGCGTGCCAGTCGACACTGTCCCACCCGTGCCGGTAGAGGTTCACCAGGGCGCTGTTGAAGCGGTAGCCGCTGAGTTGCTGTACCCGGTTTTTCAGCCAGACCAGTTCCGGCCGCCAGGACAGCGTCTCCAGGCGGACCCCGGAATAGCTGTAATCGGCGCCAGGATCGCCATACCAGGCGTTCAACCTGGGGATGGGTATGACCCTGCCGGCGATACGGATGTGACTCTGCTGCCAGTCGACACCGCTGTGAAGACTCCTGAACAACCGGTCGGCCTGCTCCCCGGTCAGTGCCTGGGGCCAGTAGCGCAACAGCCCGCCCTCGAGGGAGATGGTTTCACTGTCACCGGGATTTACGGGTTCAAATAAGCTGTTCACTGGCGTAGATGACATGATTAAAGAAAGTCCGGTGGTGTGACCGTCGAGGGACTCAGCCACTTGGGACCTTGCCCAGAATGCGCGGCTCCATCTCCAGGGACACACCAAACCGGAGCTGAATATTGTCAGCAATGGCCCGGGCCAGGTCCAGCAGTTCGCCACCGGTCGCCCCTCCCCGGTTGATCAGCACCAGGGCCTGTTGATCGTGAACGCCCACATGACCGTGACGGCTACCTTTCCAGCCGGCCCGGTCGATCAGCCAGGCTGCGGCGAGTTTCACCGATCCGTCGGCCTGGGGGTACCGGGGCAGATCGGGAAGCGCGGCCGCCAGGGCAGCGCCCTGTTCGGCATTGACCACCGGATTTTTGAAAAAACTGCCGGCATTGGCAATGCTGGCAGGGTCCGGCAATTTGCTGCGGCGAATGGCGCAGACGGCATCGCTCACCTGTCGGGGCGTGACCGTATCGAGATCGCCATACTCGGCCTCGAGGGCCTGGCGCAGGACCGGATAACCGAGATTGGGTGCCGGCACTTTTTCCAGGCGCAGTTCGACAGCCGTGATCACCACCCGGTTCAGCAATTCGTGCTTGAAGATGCTGTCCCGATAGCCAAAGGCACAATCGCCGCCATCCAGCCTCATTTTAGCGCCGGTGGCGATATCCATGGCGTCCAGGGCAACAAAGGACTGTTTCAGTTCAACGCCGTAAGCGCCGATATTCTGAATCGGCGCGGCGCCGGCACAACCGGGTATCAGCGACAGATTTTCCAGGCCGAACCAGTTCTGGTCCAGGGCATGGCAGACGAGGTCATGCCAGTTTTCGCCGGCACCGTAACGGACCACGACGCTGTCATCGCTGTCACCGAGCAGTTCCCTGCCCGGTATCGCCATAGCGATCACCAGTCCGGCAATATCGCCGGCAATAACCACATTGCTGCCGCCACCGAGCACGGTGACCGCCAGTTCCTGGCTGCGCGCGTGATCCAGGGCCGCTTCAAGCTGCGCCGTGGTGGAGACAGCACAGAACTGTTCGGCAGTTCCCGGCAGGGCCAGGGTATTGCGGGATTGCAGGGATACGCGGTTCCGGATGACCAGGTCAGCCGCCAACTGAGTCTCCGGGCAGGTTGGTAAATATCGGGTCGATATGGGTGTCGTGAATATGTCGCAACAGATTGCGGGATGCGTCCTCGATCAGATCCAGCACCAGTTCAAATCCCCGGTTGCTGCCATAGTAGGGATCGGGCACTTCCTGGTAATCCGGATTGGCGGCGAAATCAAGGAAGAGCCCCAGGTGCCCGGCGTACCAGGCCGGGCGCATGCGTTCCAGATCGGCGAGGTTTTGCTCATCCATGGGCAGGATGTAGTGAAATTTATCAAAATCCGAGGGCCTGACCTGGCGGGCCCGCAGACGACTGAGGTCGTAGCCGCGGCCTTTTGCCGCCTTCTGGGCACGACTGTCGGGTGGCCTGCCCACATGCCAGTCGCCGGTACCGGCGGAATCGATGAGGATACGCTTCTTGAGGCCAGCCTCGTTGACATGCCGCATAAAAACGCCATGGGCCGTGGGCGATCGGCAGATATTGCCGAGACAGACGAATAGCACCTGAATGGATTCAGACATGATCGTTGCCTCCTTCGTTGACGGCCCGGATCAGGTCGATCACCCGCTGCAGGTCAGCCTCGGTGTCGACGCCTCCCGGCACGGCAGCGATGGCCTCGGCCAGGTGAATGCGCTCGCCGTTCCACAGGAAACGCAATTGTTCCAGACTCTCTAACTGTTCAATCGGCGCGACCGGCCACTGAACAAACCGGTTCAGCCGGGCCACCCGATAGGCGTAGATACCGATGTGGCGATGGGGCACAAAGCCTGAAGGCAGGCCGGACTTGCCGGCGAGAAAATGATCCCGGGGCCAGGGAATGGGCGCCCGGCTGAAGTACAGGGCCAGGTCGTTGTTGTCGCCGACCACTTTGACGATGTTGGGGTTGCTGAAATCTTCCGGGGAGTGAATGGGTTCCATCAGAGTGGCGACCGCCGCTTCGGGGTGGCCATCGAGGTTGGCCGCCACCTGGGTAATGACATTAGGTGGTATCAGCGGCTCGTCCCCCTGCACATTGACCAGAATGCCGTCGTCAGGCATCTGGCAGAGGCTTGCCACTTCCTGAAGCCGGTCAGTGCCGGACTGGTGCCTGGTCGAGGTCATCAGGGCCTCACCACCGAAATCCCGGACCCGGTCGAGAATTCGCTGGTCGTCGGTGGCGACGATCACCCGGCTGGCGCCGGCCTGCAGGCACTGTTCGTAGACTCGCTGGATCATGGGCTTGCCAACAATGTCCCGCAGTGGTTTGCCGGGCAGACGAGTGGAGTGGTAGCGGGCCGGGATGACGATGTGAAAATTCATGCTTGCTGCTGTTCTGCCAGTTGTTTGATATGGGTGACCAGTTTGCTCAGGCCGTTGGCCTCCACTCGGGCGGTGACATCCAGAATCCAGACGTTTGGCATCTTGCCGGGTTTACTGGGAAAGTGGCTGCATTTTACCGCATCCTTGGCAGTGATGATCACCGGCCGGTCATCGTCAAATTCCAGGTCCTCGGGACTGAACTGGTGGTGATCAGGAAACGGGTGCAACTGCACCGACAATCCCATGGAGGCCAGGGTGCGGGCAAAGCGGGCCGGATTGCCGATGCCGGCAACGGCTTTGACCGCACCGTCGCCCGGCGGGGTTTCCGGCGGCAGGGTCCTGCCGTCTCCCAGGCGGCGAAAGCCGAGGGGCCTGAGCTCCATGCGAAAGCAGTTGGGGTGGGCCAGGCGTGTCCGGCCGCCGTTGACGATCAGGTACTGGGCCTCGTACAGGCGTCCCGGGGGCTCGCGAAGTGGTCCCGCCGGCAGGCACTGGCCATTGCCCAGTCCTCGCTCGCCGTCAACAACGATAATTTCCAGATCCCGGTGCAGCCGGTAATGTTGCATGCCGTCATCACTGAGGATGACGTTGCAATCGCTGGTGGCGAGCAGGTGCACAGCGGCGTTGTGGCGGTCGGGGTCGATGACCACCGGACACTGGCAACTCTGGGCAATCAGCAGGGGTTCGTCGCCGCTGTGGTCCGGGTTGCTGCCGGGGGTCACTGCCATCGGATAGTCGGGGGCATCGCCGCCGTAACCCCGGCTGATGACTCCGGGCTTTAGCCCCTCCGCCTGCAGGGCCTTGACCAGGGCGATAATCAGGGGTGTTTTACCGGTGCCGCCCACGGAGATATTGCCGATGATGACCACTGGTGCCCGCAATGGTGTGGCACTTGATCTGGTCAGGTGGCGGCGGCGCAGACCGACAATCAGCCTGAACAGCCAGGATACCGGCAGTAACACCAGGGCCCAGCTGCGGGGTCGATACCAGGCTTTTTCCAGGGCGTTCATGGCATTAACCGGTTTCGGTGGCGAATTGCTTGCTGTGCAACTGGGCGTAGCGGCCTTTAATAGCCAGCAACTCCCCGTGGCTGCCCTGCTCCACCAGTCGTCCCTTTTCCAGCACCAGAATGCGGTCGGCGTTCTCTACCGTACTGAGGCGATGGGCAATGACAAAGGTTGTGCGGCCCTTCATGATCTGTTCCAGCGCCGCCTGGATATGGCGTTCCGACTCGGTGTCCAGGGCTGATGTCGCCTCGTCCAGAATCAGGACGGGGGCATCCTTGAGCATGGCCCGGGCGATAGCCAGGCGCTGGCGCTGACCGCCGGAGAGCATGACGCCGTCATCGCCGATCAGAGTGTCAAAACCCTGGTCCAGGGCTTCTATAAAGTCCAGGGCGTTGGCGGTACGGGCTGCTTCACGGACCTGTTCGGGGGATTTTTTCGACAACTCGCCATAGGCGATATTGTTGTAGACGGTGTCGTTAAACAGGGTCACCTGCTGGCTCACCAGGGCGATATGTCGGCGCAGGTTCTGCAGCCGGTAATCGTTGATTTCAGCACCGTCGAGCAGGATACGGCCTTCGTGGCGATAAAACCGGGGGATCAGACTGATAAGGGTGCTCTTGCCACTGCCCGAGGACCCCACAAGAGCGATGGTTTTACCGGGTTCGACACTGAAACTGATGTCCTGCAGTGCCGGTTCCAGCTTGCTGCCATAGCGAAAGCGGACGTTGTCAAAAACAAAATGGCCGCGAACGGTTTCCGGCTCCAGTCGCCCATCATCCAGTTCCTCTTCACTGTCCATGGTGTCAAACAGTACCGTCGCCGCGGCAATGCCCCGCTGGATGACGGCGTTGGTCTGGGTCAACTGGCGCAGGGGTTTGGCCAGCAGGCCGGCGGTGAGCAGGAATTTGGTGAAACCGCCGGTGGACATGGTGCCCAGGATGTCAGGAACCATGGCCATCCAGATCAGGGTCGAAATGGCGGCCGCCACCAGCAGCTGGACCACGGGTGTACTGATGCCCTCGGTCAGGGACAGTTTAAGGGTCTGCTGGCGATTGTGCTTGCTGGCCGTCTCCATGCGCCTGATTTCATAGCTTTCGCCGCCAAACAGGCGCATCTCCCGAAAACCGGAAACCGCCTCATGGGCCACCTGGGTGACATCGCCCATGGCGGACTGGATGCGCTTGCTCAGGCGACGAAAGCGCTTGCTGACCACGGTGACGATCAGCGCGATGACCGGCATTACGGCGAAAAAAATCAGCGCCAGTTGCCAGTTGAGGTAAAAGAGGTAGATCAGCAGGCCGATAACCAGGGAGCCCTCCCTGATCAACACTTTCAGGGCATCGGTAGTGGCACCCATCACCTGCTGCACATGGAAGGTGAGCTGCGACACCAGATGGCCTGACATCTGGCTGTCAAAATAGGCGGTAGGCATGCGGGTGTACTTGGCGAAAACCTGGTTCCGAAGGCGGTCGACCACGGACTGGGAAATATAGCTCATGCCATAGTTGCCCGCCACGAAACCCAGTCCCCGGATGACGGCGATAATCAGAATCATGATCGGGATCACCACCCGGCTCTGGCTCAGGGGGTCTCCGCCGGTAACCAGCCATTTGGCCACTTTGGCGGTCAGACCCTCATCCAGTGAGCCGACATCGATATGAAGGCCCTCGACGGTCTCGCCGGTAATCACCGTGAGGACATTGATCAGGTAGCCCATCAGGTCGACAAAGGCAATTTCCATCGCCGAAAATGTCCACATACCGAGGACACTGGCGATAAAGATCAGCCAGTAGACTCGAATATAGCCCAGCAGACGCAGGTAAATAGTTAGGCCGGAACTGTTGTTTTGCACTGGAACTGCGGGCTTATCTCCCATTCTTATGGTTCCCCTTGGGCCAGTTAACACTAATTGGATTGCCAGGACCCCATTCGTGTCCACAGGCCCTTGATATTATTATTCCCCTTGGGGTTGTTGCGTGGTGATGCTCAATCGGGCAAAACCGGCGCGACCAGCCGCATCCATGGCGGTTATCACTGCCTGATGAGGAGTTTGTGCATCCGCGGTAATCACCATCGGTAGCGACGTATCCCCTCCTGACATTTCATTGATGGCTGCCATCAGCGTTTTCAACTGGCGATTGACCAGACTGTTGCCATTAACAGCGTAATTGCCCTCCCTGGTTATCAGGATTTCAATGGAATCCGGCTGGTCCTCCGATAATTGACCATCCGCCTCCGGCAAGTCCACTGTAATGTGGGTTTCCTTGGTAAAGGTGGTCGACACCATGAAAAAAATCAGCAGCAGGAATACCACATCTATCAGTGGTGTCAGGTTTATGCTGTTGTCTGTGCGTTTCTGGCGACGCAGCTTCACCTGGCCGATTTCTCCTGGCTGCTCAGCATTCTGTCACCGTGTACCGCGTCAATCAGTTTCACCGCCTGATCTTCCATCACCACCACCAGGGAATCAATGCGACGCTCGAAGAAACGGTGAAAAATCAGCGCCGGGATCGCGACCGTCAGTCCGGCGGCCGTGGTTATCAGGGCTTCTGAAATGCCACCGGCGAGAACACCGGCATTGCCGGTACCCTCGACCATGATAGCGGTAAACACCTTGATCATACCAATAACCGTGCCCAGCAATCCCAGCAGCGGGGCAATGGCAGCGATGGTGCCCAAAATGGCAAGGTAGCGCTCAAGCTGGTGAATCACCTGGTTGGCCGCTTCCTCGATGCTGTCCTTCATGACGTCCCGGCCGTGCCCGGAATTGCTCAGGCCCGCAGCCAGAATCTGGCCCAGTGGCGAGGACAGGCGCAGTTCATCCAGTTTGTCCCGGTTGAAATCATGATGCTTGAGCCAGTGCCAGACCTGGGTCAGGAGCCCATTTGGCACCACTCTGCCGGGTCGCAGTGTCCAGTAACGCTCGATGGCGATGGCGATAACAGCACCGGAGCAGAGCAGGATGGGTACCATGATCCAGCCGCCGGCGATAATCAATTCGTACACAGGTTTTCCTTATCTGTTGACCAGACTATGGGTCTTCTAGAAGCCTTTTGCTATTGACGATTTGCCAGTCAAGGCGGCGACACTTTACCACATTTACAGCATTAACCTGATAAACAGGTTCACTTTCCACAAGTCCGAAAGCGCTGTCTCAATAGCGTTATAGACAAGGGGAATGGGTGCAATCAGTGGCCGTAGATTGCTGATACCAGTAGCGTTGACGGAGTTCGCGTTGCTCCCTGACGCTTAGTTTGCCGGCCTCATTCCACTGGAATAACAGGGCACCGCTGGCGGCGGTGAACCACTCCCGACTACCCTGTTGCCGGTATCTGGCGCGGACCTGCACATGGGGATGGCCGAAGTGATGATTGAAACCCGCGGAATAGACCACATGATCCGGCGCGAGCGCGGAGACAAAGCGCGGGCTGGATGATGTCTGACTGCCATGATGGGGCGCTACCAGCACAGCGACAGGATTCGACAGCCGGCCACTGTCCAGCAACTGTTTTTCGACGCTGGCCTCGATATCGCCTGGTAAGAGAATGCGGTTGTCACCGAAGCGAATCAACAGAACGCACGACTGATTGTTATCCCGGTCGTCACCCCTTTCGCCGGGATGAATAATTTCAAAATCGACCTGGCCCCAGCGCCAGTATTGACCGGTCCGGCACCGGTCTTTGCCCGGATGTTGCAGCGTCGGATCGCTGGTCAGCACTCTGGCTGCATCGAAGTGATTGAGCAGGCCCCTGAAGCCCCCGCTGTGATCGCTATCGCCATGGCTGATAATCAGGGTATCAATTTGGCCGATCCCGAGACTGCGCAGAAAGGGGGCAACGATACCGCTGCCGGCGTCAAAGTGGCTGCTGAAAGCGGGACCGGTATCATAGACCAGCGTCTTTCCTCCGGCCCTGACCACTGCAGCGAGGCCCTGGCCGACATCCAGTATGCTGATGCTCAGGGGTTCAGGGTAGTCCGGTCGTGCCAGCAGGATAGCGCAGATCAACACTGCACCGGCACCGCGCAGAGTCAGCGCCGCGGGTGTCAACAGCAGAAATGCTCCCAGGGTCGCACCCGGCGCAAACCACCATTGATTTGCTGCCAGCGGCTGCCACTGACTGTGGGCGAACTCGTTGGCGGCGTATTCAATAATCGATACGAAGCCCTCGAGTTGCCAACCGCCGAGGTTCCACAGAAACAGGGCTGCCCCGGGGAAAATCCAGAATAGCAACCCACCCAGCAAAAGCAGCGGGATCACCAGAAAGCTGAGCCAGGGCACCGCTACCAGATTGACCAGGGGTTGTATCAGTGAAAGGCAGCCTTGAAAGTGCAGCAGACAGCCCGCCAGCGCAATCAGTACGACGACCTGGGCGGCGACCAGTTGTTGTGGCCAGGCCCGACCTGGTCGGGGTACAAACCAGAACATCAGCCCGGTGACCGCCACGAATGACAGCCAGAAACCCGGCGTCAGAATGGCCAGTGGATCCAGTAAAGAGACGACAAAGCAGGACCAGAGCAAACCCTGCCAGGGATTGACGCGCCGCCTGATCGTCAGCAGAACCAGCGCCACCCCCAGCATCACCAGGGCGCGCTGGGCCGGCAGGCCGAATCCTGACAGCAGGCTGTAGCCCAGAGCCGCCGCCAGTGCAACTCCCAGTCCCAGGGTTTTGGCACAGCGAATGCCGCCGGAAATCAGAAGTATTCGCCCCAGCAAAAGGCCACACCAGTAACCAAAAGTGGCGGCCATGCCCACGTGCAGGCCTGAAACGACTGCCAGATGAACAGTGCCGGTGCTGACAAGGTCCTGCCAGGTTGCGGTGGGAATACCTGATTTATTGCCGACAATCAGTGCGGACAGCAGGCCCCTTATTGCCGGTGACTGAGGCAACTGGTTAATTGCGGTCTGCAGTTCATGGCGCCAGGCCGGGAGTCCTTGTTCCCGGTTTATGACCGGCTTGTTGCCACCGCTATCTGTTGTCTGTACCGCGGATGCCTGTCCCGTTGCGCCGACGGAATGACTTCGAACATAACCGGTCGCCGAAATACCGTTGCGCAGCAACCACAGGCTGTAATCCATGCCACCCGGATTGGCGAAACCTCTGGGTGAACGAAGCCGCACCTGGAGAGAATAACGTTGCCCGGGGGCCAACACTCTTTGCCCATACCAGTTGAGCAACAGACGTTTGCCCTTTAGGGAGAATGCCGGCAATTCTGGCATCTCAACATTGTCCACCAAAAACAGAAAACGGCTGCGGTGTGAGTCTGTCTCCGGCAAACCTTTAACCAGGCCGGTAACCAGGTAGTCGGTTTTATCCAGTGACTTTGGCAATTGTCCGGCCAGTTGCAGATTTCCCCAGAAACAGCCATAGACGATACCGAGCAGGAGCAGTCCCGGAAGGCGCGTTGCCGGGTGCGAGCCAAACGCCAGGGCGATCAGCAGGCAAAAGGCGAGCACACCAACCCCGGGAATTTGAGGCCAGATAGCCACGGAAAAATTGCCAATTGTGAAGGATATCAACAGGTAGTGCATTCAAACATCCTTGTTCGGGCACCGGTACGAGTATACTCTAATTCGTTATGCGCGCTTCTAAACTATAAAATCAGACAGATTGGAACTGGTTTCTCTATGGCAACAGCACTGATTCTGTCCGGGGGGGGTGCCCGGGCCGCCTATCAGGTCGGCGTTCTCAAGGCTGTGGCCGAGATGCTTCCCCATGATACCTACAATCCCTTTCCCATTATTTGTGGAACGTCAGCCGGAGCGCTCAATGCCATGGCTCTGGCCGGTCGGGCCGGCCATTTCCGCCTGCGTGTGCGCAAGCTGGAAACCATCTGGAGGGACCTGACAGCAGAGCAAGTCTACCGCACTGACGCCTGGGCCGTGTTCAAAAATTCGATCAATCTCGCCCGTTCATTCATGCACAGTGGCTATGGCTCGGATACATCCTTCGCCCTGCTCGACAACAGTCCGCTTCGGGAGCTTTTGTCCCATTACATTCGCTTTCGCCACGTGGACGAAGCCATTGCCAGTGGTGAATTGCAGGCCGTAAGTATCACTGCCATGGCTTACAACACCGGTCAGTCCATTTCTTTTTTTCAGGGTAACCATGAAAACTGGAAACGTTGTCGCCGCATCGGTGTGCGTACGGGACTTACGATCGACCATCTGATGGCTTCAACGGCCATTCCGACCCTGTTTCCAGCCATAAAAATCGGCAATTGTTATTTCGGCGACGGGGCCATGCGCCAGTTAAAGCCCCTGAGCCCGGCACTGCATCTTGGAGCCAACAGGATCTTTGTCGTCGGCGTCAGCGACAATCCGGTGCATCTGGCCCAGCAGCGCCAGCCGAATCTGTCACCGTCCGTGGGCCATATGCTCAGCCATCTGCTCAACAGCGCCTTTATCGACACCATCGAAGGTGATCTGGAAACCCTGCAATCCATCAACCGCCTGGCACGAGTCATTCCCGCAGAAACCCGGCGACAACTGGGTGTAGGCGATCTGCAGCCGATTGAGGCTGTATCCGTATCGCCGTCGGTGGCCGTGAACGAACTGGCAGAAGACCACATTCATGAATTACCCCGCAGTGTCAGGACCTTTCTGCGGGTAACCGGTTCGACCGCCAGAGGAGGCGGTGCCAGTGCCGCCAGCTACCTGTTATTTGAGCCGGGATTTTGTCGCAAATTACTGGAGCTGGGTTATGCCGATGCCATCAGACAGGAACAGCAAATCCGTACTTTTTTTGACCTTGCCCCTTCAACAGAAATACCCAGCTACAACGAAGCGGAACAGGTTGCCATTACCGGGCCCTGAATATTGCTTCACGCGGTAGAGCAGTGCCAGCAATCCATGCATAATGCGGACACCTAGTTGCCACCAGTCTTCATGCCGAAAAAACTGCTTAGAAGTATCATCCCGCATCCGAGTCAACTGGTAACCAGACCCGGCATGAAGTGGCTGACGCCCTTTGTAAACGACTCCAACCTGTTTCACCTGAACCGTCAATCGGTTTCCATGGCCTTTGCCGTTGGCATTTTCTGTGCCTTTTTACCCGTACCCGGGCAGATGGCCATCGCGGCGGTACTGGCCTTGCTGGTTCGCTGCAATCTGCCCCTGGCGGTCATCCTTATCTGGATTTCGAACCCGGTGACCATAGCCCCCATGTTTTACATGACCTATTCCTTCGGCCGCTGGTTGCTGGGCAGCCCGCCGGTGGATTTTCAATTGCAGATGAACTGGGAATGGATTCAGTCACAGGGAGCTCACCTGATCGGACCACTCGTTATCGGCAGCCTGATAACCGGGCTGGCTTGTGCAACCACGGCCTACTTTGTCATTCTCGGTCTATGGCGCTGGAGAGTGATAAAAAACTGGGGGTTGCGTAAGGCCAAGCGCAGGGACAAGCAATTGATGCGAAGGGATCACTCATAGCGCAGAATTTCTGCCGGTCGGATCTTGCTGGCTTTCCAGGCCGGATACAATGTGGCCAGAAAATTGAGAAACAAGGCCACCATCACCACGGTAGCCACGTCTTCAAATCGAAGGTCTGAGGGGATGTAGTCGATGGGGTAGACTTCGGTGACCAGAAATTGGTGGCCGAATATCTGTTCCAGCCAGACAACTATATCCGGAATATAAACTGCACCGGCGATACCCAGCAGGACACCCAGGAGGCTGCCAAAAAGTCCGATCAGAAAACCCTGAACCAGGAACACACCCAATATGCCACGATTACCGGCGCCCAGGGTTTTGAGAATGGCAATGGCCGGACGTTTCTCCACCACGGTCATCACCAGCATGGCGACGACATTGAAAACCGCCACCGCAATGATGAGGAACAACAGGAGTCCCACCAGGTTTCTCGACATTTTTATCGCCTGGTACAGATTGCCATGGGTCTGGAACCAATCCATAAAACTGAATCCTGACGGCAGGACTCCGAGAAGCTGGTACCCGGTGTTGCGGACATCGAAGATATCAGCGGTACGCAACCTGAGCCCCTGGGGCAGGTCCCCCAGGCCAGTAACTTGCCCTGCGGCGCGGAGACTGATCAGGGCCATCTGGTTGTCTGCAGCGGTATGGGTGGCCAGGGAACCGGCAAATTCAAACACCCGGAAACTCGGCATCGACTGTCGACCACTGGTATCCAGACCTGGCACAATCAGGGTCAGTCTGTCTCCCGGGCTAACACCCAGTTTTTCTGCCAGGCTGGCAGACAATAACATTTTGTCCTGGTTGAGCCAGTCTGCCGTATCGACCGGCAAAACCGCTTTCAGGGCACTGTCGATAAAATCAGGCTGCAGGCCCTGGACTTCGACAGCCTGAACTTTCCCATGAAAATTAACCATGCCCTGGAAACGAGTAAAGGGTGTGGCTTCCAGCACGTTGTCATGTTCCATCACCCGTTCGGCCACTTGAGACCACTCCGGAATCCCTCCAGCGGCGAAAATCTGCAGGTGGGGAACGACACCGAGAATTCGCTGGCGCATTTCCCGATCAAATCCGTTCATAACCGACATGACCACTATCATCAGGGCGATACCGAGAATCAGCCCGGAAATGGCAAGGACCGACACAAATGATGCCAGGCGATTACCGGAGCCGCTGGTGAAAAAGCGACGGCCGATATAGACAGGGTACAATTCAGGCAAGGGCCCCGTCATCCAATCAAGGCCCCTGTGCCAACGGAGAAGTGGCCATATCCCCGGCTTTTGCAATGGATACGGAGGCGAGGGCGCCGTGGGACAGGCGAAGAACACGATCCATTTTTGCCGCGACATCATGGTCGTGTGTGACAATGACAAAACTTGTCGCCAGTTCCCGGTTAAGATCCAGAATCAATGTCAATACGGTTTCGGCGGTGTCGGGATCAAGGTTGCCGGTCGGTTCGTCCATCAACACGCAGGTCGGACTCGTAGCCAGGGAGCGAGCTATGGCGACACGCTGCCTTTCGCCACCTGACAACGCCCCGGGCTTATGGTGCAGCCGATTTCCGAGACCCACCCGCTCCAGTAATTGCCGGCCGATACGCCGGGCGTCAGCCATTTTACTGCCACCGATCAGTACCGGCATGGCGACATTCTCGAGAGCGGAAAATTCTCCCAGCAGGTGGTGAAATTGATAGACGAATCCCAGGTGGCGGTTGCGCCACTGGGCCCGCCGGGATTCGTTCATGCCGGCGATATCGGCGCCGTTCACCAGGATTGATCCTTCGCTGGGATCGTCCAGCCCCCCCAACAGATTGAGCAGGGTCGATTTGCCGGATCCGGAGGCACCGATAATGGCAATTCGTTCACCGGCAATCACCGACAAATCCAGGTTGCCGAGAACCTCGACTGTGCGGGAGCCCTGCCGGTAGGCTTTGGCCACAGTTCTGGCGGCAAGAACCACCTTCCCCCTGGTCTGAGCGCCGGATGCAGGAGGAACCAGGTCCTCCGGGATTTTAGTGGTCATAGCGAAGCACCTCTGCGGGCAGGATTCTTCCGGCGCGCCGGGCCGGATAAACCGTCGCCAGAAGACTGACCAGCGTAGCCACCGATGCGATTATCAGCACATCCAGGGCCTGCAATTCGGAAGGCAGGGAACTGATAAAATACAGACCTGGATCAAAAATATGGAAGCCGAACAGGGATTCTATCGTCGCCACGATATTTCCGATCCAGTGGGCCACCACACTCCCCACCACGACGCCGACAAAAACGCCGGAAACGCCCACGATGCTTCCCTGAACACGAAATATGGCAGCGATGGTGGATCCGGTCGCCCCAAGGGTTCGCAAAACAGCCATGTCCTTGCGCTTGTCAGCAACCATCAGGACCAGGCTGGCAACAATATTAAAAGCCGCTACACCGATGATGACGGTTAACAACAGTCCGACAACGGTTTTTTCCATTCTGATTGCCTGGAAAAGCGGCTGCATGGCCTGCTCCCACGTGGAAATCCGCACCGTTACCGGGAGTTTTTGACGTATTTCACTGACCACTTTCCTGAGTTTAAAGGGATCGTCGAGCGAGAGACGGAGACCGTGTATCCGCGCACCCAACCGCAGTAACCGGGCGGCATCCTGTATGTGTAGAAACGCGATACCACTATCGACCTGGGCGCCGACCTGAAAGATACCTGTAACCCGCAGTCGTTTCACCCTGGGAAAGACACCGACCGGCGTTACCGTGAGTTCTGGCAGAGACAACATAAGGCTGTCGCCGGTCATGACATTGAGGGACCTGGCCAGCAGGCTGCCAATGATCACACCATATTCACCCGGCTTGAGGGCAGCCGTGGTGCCAGCAAGCATATGGTCCTCCAGGGTATGGACGATGCCGCTATCGTCGGGATCGATCCCCTGAATGCTAACGCCTTCCAGGGCCTTGCCGTAGGAGAGCATGCCCTGCCCTTCGACATAAGCCGTGATACCCTCAATACCCGGAATCCCCTCTAATCCGGATTTCAGATTTTGCCAGTCGATATTTTCTGTGTCGCTGCCAAGTGTGATATGCGGAATTATATTAAGTAGCCGGGTTTTGATTTCCCGATCAAAACCGTTCATTACCGACAACACCACGATCAAAGCCATGACCCCGAGAGCCATGGCCAGGAATGAAAATCCGGAAACAAACGAAAAGAAACCCTCACTACGTTTGCTGCGGGTGTAGCGAAGGCCAATAAATAAAGGAAGGAAATGTGGCATGGCGTGTTTTAGCCGATAACCCTGAAGGTGTGCGGGCGACCGGAGTCGAAGGCGATGTCGCCCTCTCGGAAAATTGAAGCCATAACTCTGAATTCCATCACATTTTTTCTCGTGAACATGGCGGCTATGGATTGTACTTTACGATTCATCCCTGTCTATAATCTCCACTTTCACCCGGACCACAAACCCGAAAGGAACAAACCATGGGATTACGTGAATTAACCTTGGTCATGACTTGTCTGTTGGCCTTGCCAGCGATTGCCGAAGTCGTGGTGATACCGGTGGGTCAACAGGCAGCAGAAAAGCAGTCACTTGAGCGCCCCCGCCGTGGCACCTCCAAGGAAAACGTCAGAAGCCGGTTTGGCGAGCCTCTCAGTATATCCGGTCCGGTAGGCGATCCCCCGATTACACGCTGGGAATACCAGAATTTTTCCGTTTATTTTGAGTACGACCTGGTTCTTCATTCCGTGTTAAAGCAGGAACCACAGATGGATCCGGACACGGGCGCTGGTACTGTCGAGCCGTAAAATAGCTGTGTCTTGGTCCAACAGCAAACCAGCGTTGATACCTGCATGGCCCGGAATTCGGTCAGGACTGGATGTGAGTCAATAGGGAGTTGAAGCGATTCACCTCCTGAACCGTAAAACTGTTCAGGATCTTGAAGTTCCGTCCCAAGGACATGCCGGTTCCGTTGCGGTTTGGCGTCTTGTCATCAAAGACTGTTATCGGTCCACGCGGCTGACCGATTTGGCACCGCTGGCATTGTAGGCAATCCCGACAACCGGACCTTCCCGTTTTTCATCACACTTGGCAGGGTCATCACCACAGATATCACAAACGTAATTTTTTTCACCCAGTGCCGCCCCGACGCCACCGCAGGATCCCTTTATGGGCTTTCGTCCCATGATTACACCAATTGCCATTGCAGAAATGATGAATAACATGACAAACAGTGAAATCACAAATATCTGCATTAGTCTTCCCCGTAAAAATTACTTTTTCCCGTCCAGGTTTTCTCCGTGCAGATAACCGGCGAAGGCACGGCTGTACTGCTCCTGAAAACCACTCCCGCCTTTGACCACAAAAAAAGCAGCTATATCCTCGGCATCCGCCAGCGCCTTCGCCTTGTTGACCCCCATGACCATGAACGCTGTTGCCAGTCCATCGGCCTCGGCTGAGGTTTTGCGAACCACCGTCACGGAGGCCAGGTTGTGTTCTATCGGTTTTCCCGTCAGTGGATCGATGGTGTGGGAAAAGCGCTTGCCATCCTTTTCAAAGTAATTTCGGTAGTCGCCGGAGGTTGCCAGCCCTTCTTCGGTTATGGACACAATCCGCTGCACAGCACCCAGTTCATTTACCGGCGCTTCAATGGCAATTTGCCAGGGCTTCTCCTGGGCATTGAGGCCAGAAAGCCGAAGTTCGCCGCCAATTTCAACCATGTGATTGCCAAATTTTCTGTCAGTCAACAACTCACTGACTCTGTCAACCGCATACCCCTTGGCAATCGCTGACAAATCCACCGTCAGGGCATGCAAACGGGTGATTGTTTTGCTTTCCCTGTCTATCGCAATTTTGTCAAAACCAATATCTGCCAACAGTTCCTGGATAGCTGCATCCTCTGGCACCTGGTCATTGCCCTGTGTCGGGCCAAAGCCCCAGAGATCGACGAGCGGGCCGACGGTGGGATCAAATGCGCCACTACTCAGGCGATAGATATCCCGGGCCATGATCATCACCTCAAGAAAAGCGTCAGATGCCGGAAAGACCTTGCCAATTGGCCAGTGACTGAAACGATTGATTTCCGAGTCGGGAATATAGGTGCTCATGGATTGATTGATGTCGGCAAGCAGGCTGTCGATGTCAGACTGTAATGCCGGGGCTTCCGCTGTCTTCGACGACACGACCTTCACATGGTAGGTGGTACCCATCGTTGCTCCGGACAGGGCAATGACACCAGTATCCCGCTGACAACCAACCAGACTTGAACATAACATCAACACAAACAAAAACGAGGCCAATGGCCCCGTTCTTGTAGCGATACAAAAAATTCTAACCACCAAAATCATCCAGGTAGATTCTGTCGCGTTCCACACCGAGGTCGATCAACATTTTGATCACCGCCGAGTTCATCATGGGTGGTCCGCACATATAGTATTCACAATCTTCGGGTGCCTCATGGTCTTTCAGGTAATTTTCGTAGAGAACATTGTGTATAAAGCCAGTGTAACCGGTCCAGTTGTCTTCCGGTTGCGGGTCTGATAGCGCCAGGTGCCAGACGAAATTTTCGTTTTCTGAAGCCAGGGTATCGTACTCATCGACATAAAAGCACTCCCGCAAGCTGCGTGCACCGTACCAGAAAGTGATTTTTCGCTTGGATTTAAGTCTTCTCAATTGGTCGAAAATATGTGACCGCATGGGTGCCATACCGGCTCCGCCACCGATGAATACCATTTCATTGTCGGTATCCTTGGCAAAAAACTCGCCGAAGGGACCATAGACCGTAATCTTGTCTCCAGGTTTCAGGTTGAAAACAAAAGACGACATTTTTCCTGGAGGGATTCCCTGAGCACCGGGGGGAGGTGTGGCGATACGGATATTGAATTTGACGATGCCCCGCTCCTCGGGATAGTTGGCCATTGAGTAGGCGCGAATGACCGGCTCAGTGGTTTTGGCTTCCAGTTTGAAGAAACCAAAGCGCTCCCAATCGCCACGGAATTTTTCCTCGATGTCAAAGTCGCTGAATTTGACATGGTAAGGCGGAGCCTCCAGTTGAACATAGCCTCCGGCACGGAAATCAACGTTTTCACCCTCAGGCAGCCGCAGTGTCAACTCCTTGATAAAGGTCGCAACATTGGGATTGGAATCAACACTGCATTCCCATTGCTTGACACCGAAAACGTCTTCCGGCACCTCAATTTTCATGTCCTGTTTGACCGGGGTCTGACAGGATAAACGCCAGCCTTCCTTAGCTTCCCGTCGGGTGAAGTGGGATTCTTCAGTCGGCAGCATGGCGCCACCACCCTCGAGCACAATGCATTTGCACTGGGCGCAACTGCCACCACCGCCACAGGCGGAAGGAAGGAAAAGACCGGCGGTGGACAAGGTCTGCAGCAATTTGTCACCTGCCGCCACAGTAATGGTTTTTTCACCGTTGATATCAATCTGGACATCACCGCTGCTGACGAGTTTGGCTCGAGCGCTGAGGATAATGCCGACCAGCGCCAGCACCACTGCGGTGAACATTCCTACGCCAAGGATAATTTCAAGATTCATGATGTTTCTCTACCCCTTTGGACGTTTGCAGATTATTAAAGGTCGATACCGCCGAAAGACATAAATCCCAGGGACATTAAGCCAACGGTGATAAAGGTAATACCCAGTCCCTGAAGCCCTTTTGGGACATCACTGTATTTCAGTTTTTCCCTGATACCGGCCAGTGCCGTGATGGCAAACGCCCAGCCGAGACCGGAGCCCAGGCCGAATACAGTACTCTCGCCAAGGTTATAGTCTCTTTCGACCATAAACAGGGATGCACCCATGATCGCGCAGTTGACTGTGATCAGGGGCAGAAAAACTCCCAGGGCGTTGTAGAGTGCAGGTACAAACTTGTCGAGAAACATCTCCATGATCTGCACGATGGCAGCAATTACCCCTATGTAGCTGAGCAAACCCAGGAAGCTCAAATCCACGGATTTCAGGGATTCAACACCGGTCCACGACAGGGCGCCCTCAGACAACAGGTAAGTAAAGATCAGATTGTTGACCGGAACGGTGACGGTCAGCACCACCACCACAGCGATGCCAAGTCCAAGGGCAGCCTCCACTTTCTTGGAGATGGCGATGAAGGTACACATCCCGAGGAAAAAGCTCAGGGCCATATTCTCGATGAATATCGATCGTATCAGCAGGCTTAAATAGTGTTCCATCAGGCAACCTCCCCCACAGATGTGTTGGGTGACATCTTGAATTCGGCTTTCTCAACCTGTTGCGGCTTATAGGCCCGAATCCCCCAGATAATCAGGCCGATAAGAAAAAAGGCGCTGGGGGGCAACAGTAGCATGCCGTTAGGCACATACGCATCGGGCATAATTTCAAATCCCAGCAATTTACCTGAACCAAAGAGTTCGCGAATAACCGCCAGGCTGATCAGCATGGCGCTGTAGCCCAGGCCGTTACCGATACCGTCCAGGAAACTGGGAATTGGTGGATTCTTCATCGCAAAGGCCTCGGCCCGACCCATGACGATACAGTTGGTGATGATCAGTCCCACGAATACCGACAATTGCTTGCTGATACTGTAAGCAACCGCTTTAAGTATCTGGTCTACCACAATAACCAGCGATGCAATAATGATCATCTGGACGATGATACGAATACTGCCGGGAATATGATTGCGTATCACCGACACAAACATGTTCGAGAAGGCTGTCACCAGGGTCAGGGCTATACACATCACCAGGGAAACCTGAAGGCTCGAGGTTACCGCCAGAGCGGAGCAGATTCCCAGTATCTGCAAGGCAATAGGATTATTGTCAAGTATGGGTTTTAGCAGAATATCTTTTGTCTTAGCCATGATCAGGCCTCCTCTGCTCTGAGATTAGTCAGAAATCCCGCGTAGCCATTTTGGCCCATCCAAAAGTGGATGAGGTTGTCTACGCCTTTGCTGGTCAGTGTTGCCCCGGACAAGCCATCGACCTGGTAGACTGCCGCGGGACTGCTGCCATCTACTGATCCCTTGATGACAGAAAGCTTGGCCTCACCGTCTGCATAGACTTTCTTGCCGATCCACTTGGCTTTCCATTCGGGATTGTCCACTTCGCCGCCCAGGCCAGGAGTTTCCGCGTGCTCGTAGAAACCGAGGCCAGCCACGGTGTTCATATCAGATTCCAGTGCCAGGAATCCATACAGGGTTGACCAGAGCCCATATCCCTTGATTGGCAGTATGACTTTCTCGATGCCAGAGGGTCCGGATACCAGATAGACCGTCGCGTACTTGACCCTGCGACCAATCTTGGCAATATCCTGCTCGCCGCTGAGTTTTTCAGAAAGGGACGGATCCTTGGCCGCTTTTCTTTGATCATAGGAACCCGCATCGACTGCGTCAGTGAAACGTCCGGTATCCAGATCGACAATCCGGGTTTGGACATTGGCAAACTGCTCCTCAACACTCCGATTCTCATCCAACAGGCCGGCTGCGCGCAGTATATTAGCCTTTTTGTCCAGTTCCTTGTTGGCCTGTTGTGCCGGTCGCAACAGCACAGCAGCCGAGGAAACCACCACCGAACAAACGATACAAAGCGCCAGCGCCACGATCAGGGTATGTTTTGTACTTTCATGACTGGACACGGGCAAGCCTCCTCTTGATATTGGCCTGAACCACGACATGGTCTATCAGGGGTGCGAAAAGATTGCCAAACAGGATTGCCAGCATCATTCCCTCGGGAAATGCAGGATTTACCACCCGAATCAATACCACCATTACCCCGATCAGTACCCCGAACCAGATTTTTCCGGTATCGGTCATTGAAGCAGAAACCGGGTCTGTGGCCATGAAAATCATGCCAAAGGCAAAACCGCCAACCGTCATATGCCAGTACCAGGGCATGGCAAACATCTGGTTCGAATCACTTCCGACCAGGTTGAACAACGTGGATAGGGCAAACATGCCCAGCATGACCCCGGCGACAATTCGCCACGAAGCAATTTTGGTCACCAGCAACAGGGCACCGCCGATAAAAATGGCCAGGGTCGATACTTCGCCGACCGAGCCCTGAATATTGCCCAGGAATGTGTCCATCCAGGTCATGTGGCTTTGTAAAGCTGCCATACCGTCACTGGCTACGATGGACAGGGCCGTTGCACCGGTATAACCGTCGACCGCAGTCCAGACCGCATCCCCGGACATCGCCGCCGGGTAGGCAAAAAACAGGAAAGCTCGACCTGTGAGCGCCGGATTCAGGAAATTTTTGCCGGTGCCGCCGAAGACTTCCTTGCCGATGACGACGCCGAAGCTGATGCCCAGGGCAACCATCCACAGGGGCACATCTGGCGGACAGGTCAGGGCAAAGAGGATGGAGGTGACAAAAAAGCCCTCGTTGACCTCATGGCCTCTGACCATGGCAAACAGCACTTCCCAGAATCCGCCGATAATGAAGGTGACGGCGTAAATGGGAATGAAGTACACGGCTCCGTACCAGAAACAATCCCAGATACTATTCGGATCATGACCGGCAAGCAGAGTAATCAGTGGACCATGCCAGCCTTCAATACTGGTGGCACCCATGCCCGCCAGTATGGTATTGGCTTGAAAACCCAGGTTGTACATGCCGTAAAACATGGCCGGAAAGGCGGCGAGCCAGACGGTGATCATCACCCGTTTAAGGTCGATACCGTCCCTGACATGGGCTGCATTCTTGGTCACATCCGGGGGAGAATAGAAAATGGTGTCCACTGCTTCATACAGCGCATACCACTTTTCATATTTGCCTCCTTTGTGAAACAGGGGAGCCAAATCTTCAAGATATTTTTTCAGTCCCATGCTGATCAGCCCTCCTTCTCAATGCGGGTCAGATTATCGCGAAGTATCGGACCGTACTCATACTTGCCGACACAGATAAAGGTGCAAAGGGCAAGGTCTTCCTCATCCAGTTCGAGACAGCCCAGTTTCTGGGCTGTAGCTGTATCTCCGACGATAAGCGATCTCAACAACTGGGTCGGCAGAATATCGAGGGGCATCACCTTTTCATAATTGCCCAATGGCACCATGGCCCGTTCACTGCCGTTGGTGCTGGCAGTGAATTCAAATTTTTTGCCACTGGCAAGACTCGAAATATAAATAGGCATGCCGGAAAAGCGGTTAGCACCCAGGGACAGATAATGGAAAAAGTAGCGTTCCCGGCCCTCGCGTATTACCGACACCTGGTTGTGATAACGGCCCAGATAGTTGAACGCAGCGGCAGCCTTGCGCCCTGAAAGTACCGAGCCGGAGATGACGCGGTTGTCCCCTTCCTTGAGAGCCCCGGCGGTCAGATTGTCAAGACAGGCGCCCAGGCGAGTCCTGACCAGACACGGCTGCTGAACCTGTGGCCCTGCCAGTGCAACCACCCGGCGGGTATCAATCTGGCCGGTGGTAAAAAGATGGCCAAATGCCAATACGTCCTGATAGCCTACGACCCAGACTATTTTGTGTTCATTGACCGGGTCGACAAAGTGGATGTGGGTGCCAACCAGTCCTGCGGGATGAGGCCCCTGGAATTCGTGGTGCCGAACACCATCGATATCGGTTCCGACAATACCCGAGCCCGGAGCCGTACACAGGTGAACCGGGCCATCGGTCAACCGTGTCAGCAGCTTCAGGCCATTGGCAAAGTCCTCGCTGCGCTCGCCGATGATCAGGGCCGGATCGGCGCTGAGTGGGTTGGTGTCCATGGCGGTGACAAAGATGGAGCTGGGGGAACTCTCCGGGGCAGGCACCTTGGAGTACGGCCGGGTCCGAAGGGCCGTCCAACAGCCGGATTCCACCAGATTTTCCACGACTCGCGCGCGGTCAAGGGACTGCAGCTCCGACGCCTGATAACTGGCAAAGCTGACCTGGTCTTCGCCGCTGATCTCAATAACCACTGATTGCAGCACCCGGCGTTCACCGCGGTTAATGGCTGCGACCGTCCCGGCTGCGGGCGATGTGTAGCGCACTCCCGGGGTTTTCTTGTCGGTGAACAATAATTGGCCCAGTTTGACGGTGTCGCCTTCTCTGACTGCCATAGTGGGTTTCATCCCCACATAGTCATTACCGATAATACCGACGGAACGCACCCCCGGACCATCCTGAACCACCTGTTCGGGCGCGCCCGACACAGGCAAATCCAGTCCTCGACGGATCTTGATCATAGAATGTCCCACTTAATCTGTTAAATTCTTATTAATCGAGACGACACCGCGTCTGCTTATTACTGCTTCTTTCGGCCTTGGCAGCCTTTATTCTCTATTTTGAGCAGGGCTCGAAGGCCTGAAGGCGATATTTTTTGAGCCTCCCGGCACCCGGCGTAAACGGTGCCCCATTGCGCTTGCGGCAACTGAGTATAAAGAGACGCCGGCGTTTTTGCCAGCAACGGGATAATAATAATACGGTTTTAAAGCCGTTGGTCTGGCAGTCTACAACGACTTCGGATACATGGCCCATTCGAGCCCGGCCATCTTTTCCATGCAACGGACTGCCTGGCAACTGTAACCGAATTCATTGTCATACCAGCAATAGATAACGCAACTGTCACCATTGACTATGGTCGCTGTGGAATCGTATACGCAGGCATGGCGGATGCCGACGAAATCTGTCGAAACGGCCTCCACGGAAATGGTGAAACCGATTTGCTGCTGTAACGGCGAGTACAACGCCGTTTTTCGCATGAACTCATTGAGTTCATCCTTGCTGGTTTCCCGGCCAAGTTGCAGGTTAAGGATTGCCATCGAGACATTCGGCGTCGGAACTCTGATGGCATTGCCTGTGAGTTTGCCTTCCAACTCGGGAATGGCCCGGGCGACGGCCTTGGCCGCCCCGGTTTCAGTCAGAACCATATTCAGCGCAGCGCTTCGACCCCGACGTGAACCCTTGTGGTAGTTGTCGATGAGATTCTGGTCATTGGTATAGGCATGAACGGTTTCCACATGGCCCTTCTCGATGCCATATTCATTCAGCAGGGACTTTAGAACGGGAACGATGGCATTGGTGGTGCAGGAAGCCGCCGACAGGATTTTCTGGTCCGGCCGAATTTCGTCGTGATTGACCCCAAAAACAATATTGGCGATGTTGCCCTTGCCGGGTGCTGTCAACAACACCTTGGCAATCCCCGGGCAGTCCAGATGTTGAGAGAGTCCGGCCTCATCCCGCCAGACTCCGGTATTGTCCACCAGAATGGCGTTGTTGATGCCGTATTTTGTGTAATCGATTTCGGTCGGTGTGTCAGCGTAGATTACCTGGACCACGTTGCCGTTACAGACGAGTTTGTTTTCTTCCTCGAGAATGCGAATGGTACCCTTGAACGGGCCATGAACCGAATCCCGGCGCAACAGGCTTGCCCGTTTTTGCAGATCGTTCGGACTTTTGCCCTTGCGCACGACCACCGCCCGCAATCTCAGCATATCGCCGCCTCCCGCCTTTTCGATCAGTAGACGCGTCACCAGACGGCCAATACGACCAAAACCGTAAAGCACGACATCCTGGGGTTCGGGCAGAGGCTTTTTGGTGCTGCCGATATCATCGCCGACTTCCTGGCGAAGGAATGCCTCCAGCGGGCGCCCCTTGGCCTGATTCTGGTAGAGCACGACCAGCTTGCCGACATCGATGTGGGCCGGCCCAAGGTTCATGCCTGCCAATCGTTCTATGACCGGGAAGGTTTCAAATTCGGAGAGTTCGTTATGTTCGATTTGCCTGACGAACCGGTGAGCTTTCATCAGATCAATCACCGACCGGTTGACCATGCTGCGGCCATACAAATAAAGAGAGACGTTGTGTTCCCTGTTGAGCTTGCCAATCAGGGGAATCATGGCCTCGGCCAGTGCCTCTCGATGTTTCCAGTCTTTGAAGAAATCGGCTGGTTGTGGACGCTCCATGGAAATTTCACTCCTCATCAGGCCTTGATTCGTTAGCGGCGGTGATTATCTTGGCACGACTTGGAGGTGACAATATCGCGACCCGTATACCGACTATTTATACGGGTTATAGGCTGTGGGTGACAGCATCGGCTCCAGCAGGGCTATGCCGCCCTGCCCCATTAACGCCCTGCCCCATTAAATAGTACGGCCAAAAACGACGGGGCCCGATTATGCATGACGGTGATGGCGGGCATCGCTACAATACCCGCCTTTTCGGATTCACCGCTATTCATGGCCAGAGACACGATTTCGACACCACCAGTCAACAACGCAGGTGACCGGCGCACCTGGGCCGGACTAGCCGGCGCCGGTGAGACCCTCGCGATCTATTCCGCAGCCATCGAACATGACAGCCTCAGCCTGGTAGTTGCCGATTCCGCCAGCAGCGCTGCCAGAATCGAGACCGAGTTGCGATTCTTTGCCCGACACGCGGACCTCGAGGTTCTGAATTTTCCGGACCGGGAGACTCTGCCCTATGATCTGTTTTCGCCGCACCAGGACATCGTCTCTGAACGGTTGCTGACACTGTATCGTCTTCCGGAGGTACGCAAGGGCGTCCTGATCGTGCCGGCGACTACCCTGATGCATGTCTTGCCGCCGCCGGAATTCGTTTCGGCCAACAGTTTCGTCTACAGCGTCGGACAAGCGCTGGATACTGACAGTTTGCGCCTGAAACTCGAAAGCAGTGGTTACCACCCCGTCGATACGGTCAGAGAGCACGGCGAATACGCTGTCCGGGGTGGCTTGATGGACGTCTATCCCATGGGCAGCGACTGGCCATTCAGGATTGACCTGTTCGATAACGAAATAGAAAGTCTGCGCAGCTTTGACCCGGAAACCCAGACCACACTGGAAAAACAACAGCACTTGCGGCTGTTACCGGCACGGGAATACCCCCTGGACAAATCGGGCATCAAGCAATTTCTGGACAGCTGGCACACCCGGTTTGATGTCGACCCTCGCAAGGCCGTGGTCTACCAGGATGTCAAAGGGGGACAGGCTTCCCAGGGAATAGAAGCTTATCTGCCACTGTTTTTTCATCGATGTGCCCACCTGTTCGACTATTTGCCCGATCGGACACAAGTGTTCGTCACGGGTACTATCGTTCCGGCGGTTGAGCAGTTCTGGAAAGAGATCAGCGAGCGCTTCGAGGAACACCGCGTCGACACCTATCGCCCTCTATTGCCACCTTCGGAGCTGTTTCTGACCGTGGCGGAACTTTTTGCCAAAATCAATCAGTTGGCCCGAACCGATATAGTTCAGGACGTGCAGGACATTCGAGCGGGTACCACAGTTTTCACCTGCCGGCAGCCGACGGATATCAGTATCGACAGCCGGGCCGCCAATCCCCTGCACCGTTTGCAAGACGCACTGGCAAAATCGACCTGTCGAACCCTGTTCTGTGCCGAATCCACCGGCCGTCGGCAAGCACTGCTGGAACTGCTGGAACGCAAGGGTATACACCCTGTCGAGGTTGATTCATGGCAAGGATTCACGGTTTCCGAGTCGCCAACGGCTATCGTTACCTTTCCGCTGGACCGGGGTCTGGTCTCCGACGAACTGGGTGTGCGGCTGATCAGTGAGGCAGAACTGTTCGGGCACCAGGTCATGCAGAGGCGGCGCCGGGACAAAAGCCGCGACAACGCCGAACTGGTGGTGCGCAACCTGACCGAGCTGACGGCCGGCTCCCCGGTTGTGCATATTGATCACGGGGTCGGTCGCTATCAGGGACTGGAGGTGATCGACATTGATGGCACCCCCCAGGAATTCCTGACGCTGGCCTACGCCGATGACGCCAGGCTCTATGTGCCGGTGGCCAACCTGCACTTGATCAGCCGCTACGGCGGCGGCGACGAGACCCTCGCGCCCCTGCACCGCCTCGGCAGTGACCAGTGGCAGAAAGCCCGGCGCAAGGCAGCAGAAAAAGTCCGGGATACCGCTGCAGAACTACTGGAAATCTACGCCCGCCGGGCTGCACGAAAGGGCTTTGCCTGCCGCCAGAGTGATGATTACCAGGCCTTTGCCGCCGATTTTCCCTTCGAGGAGACACCGGACCAGCACGACGCCATCGAGTCAGTACGGCGGGATATGCTGGCCGAACAACCCATGGACCGGCTGGTCTGTGGCGATGTCGGTTTTGGTAAGACTGAAGTGGCCATGCGCGCCGCTTTCCTGGCGGTTGCCAGCGGCAAGCAGGTGGTTCTGCTGGTGCCAACCACTCTCCTTGCCCAGCAGCACTTCGATAATTTCAAGGACCGGTTTGCCAACTGGCCGGTGACCATTGATATCATCTCCCGTTTTCGCACCGACAGGGAACAGCAGAACCTGATCCGGAAAGTGGAGACAGGCCAGGTGGACATCCTCATTGGTACCCACAAATTGCTTCACAATGCTGTCAGGTTCGACAATCTTGGCCTGCTGATTATCGACGAGGAACACCGGTTCGGCGTCCAGCAAAAAGAAAAAATAAAGGCCTTGCGGGCCGAGGTGGATATCCTGACCCTGACCGCAACACCAATACCACGAACCTTGAATATGGCCATGGGAGGCATCCGTGATCTGTCTATAATTGCCACCCCGCCCGCGCGGCGACTGTCGGTAAAAACCTTTGTCCGTCAGCGGGAGGACCGTGTCATTCGCGAAGCCCTGCTTCGTGAAATTCTGCGTGGCGGTCAGGTCTACTTCCTTCACAACGAAGTCAAGACCATAGAAAAGCTGATGGCCGAGCTCAGGGAACTGGTGCCTGAAGCTCGTGTCGATTTCGCCCACGGCCAGATGCGCGAACGGCAACTGGAACGGGTCATGGCCGATTTCTACCACCAACGCTTCAATGTTCTCGTCTGTACCACCATCATTGAAACCGGCATCGATGTGCCCAGTGCCAATACCATAATCATCAATCGAGCCGACAAGCTCGGTCTGGCGCAGCTGCACCAGTTGCGCGGCCGGGTGGGCCGCTCACATCACCAGGCTTACGCCTACCTGCTGACCCCCGAACCCCGCTCCATGACCGCGGATGCGGTCAAGCGGCTGGAGGCCATCGCCGCGGCGGATCAACTGGGTTCCGGATTTACCCTGGCCACTCACGATCTTGAGATACGGGGTGCCGGCGAACTGCTGGGCGAGGAACAGAGCGGCCACATCCATAAAATCGGTTTTACCCTGTATATGGAGATGCTCGATCGGGCAATAAAAGCCATCCGTGAAGGCAGGGTGCCCGATCCGGAAGCGGAGATGGGTCAGGGGATCGATGTCAATCTCCATATTCCGGCCCTGATACCCGAGGACTACCTGCCGGATGTCAACAGTCGGCTGATCATGTACAAGCGCCTGTCCAGCGCGGAATCGGAGTTGCAGTTGCGTGAATTGCAGGTGGAGATGATAGACCGATTTGGCCTGCTGCCGGAATCGATCAAAAACCTGTTTTTCGTGACAAGATTGCGTATGCAGGCCGAAAAACTGGGCATTGTCAGAATCGATGCAGGCACCAGTGGCGGCAAACTGGAATTTTCCAGCGATACGATTGTTGAGCCCCTGGCAATCGTTCGCCTGGTGCAGCAACAGTCGGGGAAATATCGGTTACAGGGTGCGTCAGTGCTCAGGTTCACGGAAAATATGTCTGCATTCGATATCAGACTGGAAACTGTTGAGCATTTACTGGAAACTCTCACACCGGATAGCATGCGTTCGGGTGCCAGAAGTGCTGACCATCACCTACCCGATAATGGCCGTCCAGTTGCCGTTCAACCCGTCGCCCACAGCGCGAGAAGCAACCATCCCAAAAAAGGTCGCCGAGCTGGGCGGGCCAGGCTCCGGTAAAAGGCTCCGGTAACAGTCTCCGGCAAAGAATACCAGTAATCATCAGCCCATTAGTGTCCACAGGCCCCAAGTCATGACAACACCGTTTCATAGAAATAGCTTCCCAAGAGCCTCTATCAACCTGGTCCAGTGTCATCCGCTTCACCGGCGGCCCTCCGCCAGGGGGCAGGGTTTTCCAGGCGGCATCTGGTCCGATTTCATGGTGCCGATATTGGTTGGACTCGGTATTTATGCATCAACTCCAACCGTTGCGTTGGCTGCAAACGAGGAGACCACCTGGTACCAGGTTGAGGTCATTGTTTTCAGTCAGCAGGATATTTTCAGAGAGGAGGCAAATCGCCGGGATGTGGAACTGAAATATCCCGAAAATCTGGTGCAACTGGAGGGCATGGAATCTGATCGGGGGAAAGCCGAACCACCACTCTATGCACTGCTGGTAGAAAAACCGGTTCCGATCGAGCAAATGCTGACATCTGTCAGCTCCACAGAAGTCCCTGAGGAACCAGCCTATGTCAGTCTGCCCTCCTCGGAAAGAACACTCAATGCCGAAGCCTACAGTCTCAATCGCAGCGGGGTATACAAGGTACTGTTTCACCAGGCCTGGCGACAGCCGGGACTCGATGAAAACCAGTCGCCCTGGGTCTATGTCAAGGGTGGTGGCAGCTTTGAAAAGCACCATGAGCTCGAGGGTAGCCTGCGATTGATCAAGGCCAGGTACCTGCATATACAGGCCAACCTCTGGCGAACCGTTTTTGATTATGCCATCCCGGATCCTCTGGATGCGGAAGACACCGATACAGCCTGGGCGGTATTGCCGACCCCACCCGAGGCAGCCGAGGATCCACGGGCAGAAAAACTGGTTCGGCTCGTCGCCGGTCGAAAACAGGCCATCAAGGATGTAGAAAAGATGCTCTGGAACCCGGTATACGGTTTTGAGCCGGTACTGACTGAAGAGGACGCCGCCAGACTGTTATCCGACGAAGCCGGCGACCAGGAACTGGATGTTATGGAACAGGGAGCCCAGGATGGAGACATAATAGGCACAGAATCCCTGGACAGCGGTGATCTGGATTCAGCAAGGCTGCCCTCGGAGGACATGCCTGCGGAACCCGCACCACCCAGATACAGCGTGATCGATCTTGATTTCTTACAGCAATCCCAGCGAGTGGACACCGGCAATCTGTTTTATTTCGACCACCCTCGCATCGGCATCATTGCCAGTGTCAGTGAGCATAAACTGCCGGTTGCATCCGACCCGTCCCACGGCGACAACGGAGCCCTGCCTCAGGATTAGGGTCTACCGATTCAAGACCCCGGGTGAAACGGCTCAGCCCTTTTGTGAGCAACACTGCCTGAGGATATTCATAACCCGTGGAATGCTCCGGTTCATGACGACCTGAATGTCGTCGAGTGTGATCAGTTTTTTTGATTTGCCGGCGGCGGGATTGACCACCAGGGCCAGGCAGGCATAGGCGATACCGAGTTCCCGCGCCAGGGACGCTTCCGGCATGCCGGTCATTCCCACCAGTTCACAACCATCTCTCTCCATGCGCCGTATCTCTGCCGCTGTTTCCAGTCGCGGCCCCTGGATGATGCCGCAGACGCCGCCGTCGACGACGGTTTCACCCGCCTGCACCGCGCCTTCGAGCAACCATCGCCGCGAGGGTTCGTCGTAGGGTTGTGTAAAGTCAATGTGCTGCAGGGGTTGGTCCACGCCATCCGAAAAGGTCTGCTCCCGGCCCCAGGTATAATCGATCAACTGGTCACATACGACCACGCTGCCCGTTGCCATGTGTCCGGCAATACCGCCAACAGCATTGATGCCGATGATTGTCGTCGCGCCCCTTGACTGTAATGCCAGCAAATTTGCCCGATAGTTGATCCTGTGAGGGGGAATACGGTGATCGGGCCCATGGCGGCTGATAAACAGGATCGTTTCTGAGGCCAACCGGCCCTCGACAATTGGTCCGGAAGGCAGGCCGCAACGGGTGCGCAGCCGGCATTCGGAGACAATCTCAAAATCCGGAAGGGACTCAAAGCCGGAGCCACCTATGATCGCCAGGGTCACTGGACAGGAATCTCTTTCGGTCCGGAGATACGCAATTCTTCGGCAACGTGGACTGTCGATGTCGGGTAGGCAATCTCGGCGCCATGATCGCTGATTATGCGGGCAACTTTAAGCAGGATATCCTGCTTGATCCTGTGATATTCGGCCCACACCGTGGTTTTGGTAAAGGTATAGATAAAAAAATCCAGCGAGCTTGGAGCGAAGCTGGTGAAGTTCACCATTATTATCTGTTTTGTGTCGATATCCGGATGGCTGAGTAGCATGTCCTTGATATCGCTGATAACAGCGGCAATCCTGTCGACATCCTGATATCTGACGCCGATGGTTTCGTAAATGCGTCGATTCAACATCCTCGAGGGATTTTCAACAGAAATGCTGGTGAATACAGCGTTGGGGATATACAGGGGGCGCTTGTCAAACGTACGGATGCGGGTCAGGCGCCAGCCGATGTCCTCCACTGTACCTTCGATTTCCTTGTCCGGCGATCGAACCCAGTCACCGACGGAAAAAGGCCGGTCGAGATAGATCATCAGACCGCCGAAAAAGTTGGCGAGCAGATCCTTGGCGGCAAATCCCACCGCAAGGCCACCTATACCGCCAAAGGCCAGGACACCGGAAATACTGTAGCCAAAGGTTTGCATGGCAATCAGGATCGCGGTAATGACCACGGAAATACGCAACAACTTGCCTACCGCCTTGACGGTGGTTTCATCCAGGGGATCCTCCATATACTCAGGATGAACCAGGTTGCGTTCGGCACGACGGATAAAGTTGACCAGGAACAGGGCGCCGAGCAGAACAAAGGCAACCCGGTTAACCGGCGCTACCAGTCGATACCAATCTGACGCGGCAACACGTGCGGCAATGCCGGCGGCAAAATTGACTCCCAGTACCCAGATGAGCCAGACCCCGGGTCTTCGGCAGGCTTCGATCAGCGCATCATCCCAAACCGTTTTGGTTTTGCCGGCCCGTTCCCCCAGCAGAAGAAACAGCTTGTTGACCAGGTAGCCCAAAATCAGTGCGGTGAAAACGATAATAAAAATTTCGACCCACCAGAAATACTGTTCACCGGTGTGGGCTATGAGCCAGTTTTCGAAATTCTCTAACACAGTTGTGATCCTTTCAGCAGGGCATCAATCCGGGTGATGGTTTGCCGACGGCGGTCGCTGTTCAGGAGGTCAGTCCAGCGATGAGACTGCCGGGCTCGCATCCCGGGCAGGCGGACCGAAGGTTCAATACGGGTTTGTTCGAGCCAGGTCAGCACTTCCAAAGCACCTGCCCGGTTATTGCAGACAAGCACCATATCGCAGCCGGCTTCAAGTGCGAGGCGGGCCTTCTCCGGGTAGCCCCCGGCGATGTCAGCTCCCCGCATGGACAGGTCATCACTGAAAATGACACCGTCAAAGGCCAGTTCCCTGCGTAATATTTGCTGTAGCCAGAGCCCGGAAAAGCCCACGCACTGGTTGTCGACACTGCTGAAGACAATATGGGCTGGCATGATCGCATCGAGCTGGCTGGATAAACATATAAAAGGCTGCAAATCCCTGAGACGCAGTTCGTCGAGGCTGCGTTGGTCGTAGGGGGTCTGCAAGTGACTGTCAGCGCGAACACCGCCATGACCGGGAAAGTGCTTGCCGGTGACGGCCATGCCCGCCTCGTGCATACCCTCGATAAAGAGCCTGGCAGTTCCCGTGACGATGTCCGGGTTGTCGCTGAAGGATCGATCACCAATGACTTCGCAGAAATGGCCGTCGACGTCGAGAACCGGGGCGAAACTGAAATCCAGGCCACTGGCCAGAATTTCCGCAGCCATTAACCAACCGACGTCCGGAATCAGAGTTTCCGCCAGTTCCGGCGTTTTCATCAGACAGCCCCCAAAAACCTGCATGGCCGGAATGGCTGTGAAGCCCTCCCTGAAACGCTGCACCCGACCACCTTCCTGGTCAACTGCTAGCAGTAGCTCTGGCCGCAATTCCCTTATCTGACCGGCGAGTTCAATTAATTGGTTCTTCGAAGCAAAATTTCGACTGAAGAAAATCACACCGCCTGTCATGGGGTGCACGAGCAGATCCTGTTCCTCCAGGGTCAGCTCGAGACCGTTAAGATCGAGCATTAATGGACCAGCCGCCATAGTGGTTACCCTGCCAAATACAAAGGCTGCGACATTAGAAGGCACAAAAAGCAAAGTCAACCTGAGTGACAGGGGTAATTTTTAGATGTTTTTTTTATTTCAAGAAAATCTTATATCCCTCAACGATATTATATGGAGCATTATTATCTTGTATTTTCTCGATTTTTCAACATGTTAGCTGTTAGTCACCAGCGTGGCACGAAAGTCAGACAAAACAAAATATACTGAAATTTGACTTGCGTTGCTGTAACTGCCTGGACCTTGGTGCTATTTTCAACGGGCAATGTCGACCCAAGGAGGTCATTGTCATGGCTAAACAAATACCGGCTGTTGGCACCTGGTATCAGGACGCTGAAGAAGATGTACTTTTTGAAGTCGTTGCTGTTGATGAAGAATCAACCACTATAGAAGTTCAGTTTGAAAGTGGCGAGGTAGGTGAGTTTGATTTCGAAACCTGGAAGCAGATGGTCGTTCTGAGAGCACAACCACCTGAGGATTGGCGCTCCTCATACGAGCTGAGTGATGAAGACAATCTGGACGCCGACGATGTCTATATCCCCGATTCCTGGGACGACCCGCTTTCAGCAATAGAATCAGATAATCTCAACAGCGGCGACGATTATTACTGAGCGTGAAAGCATGGGTACCCGGCGTCCTGTCCGCATTATTGCCCGTAATTGATGACGGCCCGGTGCCTTGACCGCTCTTGATTTATCCTGGGCTAATACTCCCGGCGGCCTGCTTTTGTGCTCATTCATACCTCACTAGCTGACCCGCAGATCGGCAAATAGCGGCGCCTGCAACGCCAATATCGTTAACTCTGCTTTGAAAAGTAAAACCTCTGCATCAAGAAAATCAGTAATCAGCCCCTTCTGTTGCCTTATAAACTGTCCAACTCTGATCAATATTTTCCAGGCCGGTTTCTCGCATTCGGGTCAAGGCCAATTTCCGACCGCCCCCATGCAACAATCGCCCAGGTTTTGCCTTGCCATTATCCCGACACTGGATATAATCACAGTTACTTAACACCAGCAGGTTGACTAGACCATGGATGCAAGGCTTACAGCCCGACAAAATCAGATATTGCAATTGATAAGGGACAACATTGGGGAAACCGGCTATCCACCGACCCGGGCAGAAATTGCCGACAAACTTGGATTTCGTTCAGCCAATGCCGCTGAAGATCATCTTCGAGCACTGGCCAGAAAAGGCGTCATTGAAATGGTACCCGGAGCCTCCCGGGGCATTCGCCTGTTGGAAACCAACACTGGCCTGCCACTGATCGGTCAGGTAGCAGCAGGAAATCCCATACTGGCAGAGGAGAATATCGAGGACTATTGCGATGTCAGCGCCGAGCTCTTCTACCCATCGGCAGATTTCCTGCTGCGAGTCAAAGGAATGAGTATGAGAGACGCGGGAATTTTCAATGATGACCTTCTGGCCGTTCACAAGACAGACACGGCCCGCAATGGTCAGATTATCGTGGCAAGAATCGAGGAGGATGTCACAGTCAAAAGACTAAAGAAAACCCGTCGTCGTTATGAAATCCAACTGTTACCTGAAAATCCGGAATTCGAACCTATTCTGGTGGATTTGAGACATCAGGATTTTGCCATTGAGGGACTGGCTGTCGGGGTCATTCGAACCCTGAGCTAGCAATCCTTGCTCCGGTATGGACCCTGGCTAGTGCAGTATTCTGCCATTGCCTCCGGCATTGACAGAACTTTCCAAATTCTGACCGTTATCCTCGGAGTTCATCTGCTCAACAGCATCAATACCCGCATCGATCATGGCGCGTGCGATGTCCAGACCTGAGTCCTGCAGAAACTGTGTTGCCTCTTCAGAAAACCGGATGCGCACGAGAGGTTCCCCCCGCTGATCAGCGCGTTGGAGTGCAAACTCTCCCTGGGAAAGCATGACGATTTCGTAGTGACTGGATGACATGTGGCTCCAAAAAGTGTATTCGATGGCGGATTATAGCAGTGTGTAACCGCATTAACACTCGAACATTGTCTGCCGGTGACGTTCGATCAGTTCATCAAGTCTGACCAGCCAGTCCTGCACATTCTGTACGGTAGGCTCAGTCGGTTCAGTCCGGGGATCGTATTGTCGTGTTGAGATCAGACCGTCATTGACCGCGGATTTTTCCGTGGATTCGCCAATTTTTGGACACCCGTCAAGTCGTTCCCTGGCAGCCAGCATGGACGCCAGCCAACCGGCGGTGCGGCTTTCCAGATCCTGCATTTCATATGCCTCCGCCGGGTGTTTTTGCACGGACTCCATGGCAGAAATCAGGTCACCGACTGTCTTTACTTCCGCCGCGTTGCGCAATTGATAATTTAACCCGATTTCTTTCAGGTGCAGTCGATAGGCCATTTCGAGCTGGATCAGGACCGACTGGCACAACGCCTTGGCAAGATGATCAGTACCGGATTTCAGAAGCTGCGCAGCCAGTAACCTGGCAAAAAGCAGTTTTTCATTGACCGCCGCTAGACAGGGATTCATTCAACAACCCTTACTTAGTCTTGTCATTGACTCGCCATTTGCCATCACGGAATGCGGCACCCCACCCCGTCGGCTTGCCGCCCACCTCGGACTGAACATAGTGAATACCGGCCTTTCGGCTGAATCTCACCACTGCTTTGTTGCCGGCCGGGTCCTCGGCAGGCGCGTCCATGAGATAGGCATATTTTTTGTCAATCTCATCTTTGTGGGCGATCAATTCCTCCACCAGGGGTGCCCGGGTTTCACGATGCCTGGGAAATTTACTGGCGGCTAGAAACAATCCGGCGGCGCCGTCGCGCAGAATGAAGTGGTCCTCAACCTTGTCGCACGCCAATTCCGGCATCGGCACAGGGTCCATTTTTGGCGGCGCCGGCTGGCCATTACGCAGTAATTTTCGGGTGTTTTTGCAGCTTTCACTGGTACAGCCGAAATACTTGCCAAATCTGCCGGACTTGAGCTGCATGTCATTGCCGCATTTGTCACAGGTTATTATCGGCCCGTCATAGCCCTTGAGTTTGAATACCCCCTGTTCCAGTTCATGGCCAGGGCAATCCGGATTGTTACCACATATGTGCAGCTTGTGGTTTTCATCGAGAAGGTAACTTTCCATGGCGGTACCGCATACCTTGCACCGGTGCCTGTGCATTAATTGCCGGGATTCGGCTTCATCATCCTCATCGGCATTGACTGCCTCGTCCCCGGGGATAAGATTGCGCGTCCCCTTGCAGCGCTCAGATGGCGGCAGAGAATAACCCGAGCAGCCAAGAAAAACCCCTGTGGTGCCGGTACGTATCATCATCGGTCGGCCGCAGAGTTCGCAGGGAATTTCAGTCTCGGTTGGATTGTTGGGGCGCATGCCATCGTTACTGAGCTGGGCGTTGGCCAGCTTGCGGGTAAATTCCTTGTAAAAGCGATCCAGAACCTCCTTCCAATTGATATCACCTTCGGCAATCTCGTCCAGGTATTCTTCCATGGCGGCGGTAAATCCATAGTCCATGAGGTCGGCGAAATTTTCCACCAGTCGATCGGTGACGATGTCGCCAATCTTCTCGGCATAAAAACGCTTTTTGTCCAACCGAACATAACCCCGGTCCTGAATGGTGGAAATAATGGCCGCATAGGTCGAGGGCCTGCCAATGCCACGCTTTTCAAGTTCCTTGACCAGTGATGCCTCGCTGTATCTGGGCGGCGGTTTGGTAAAATGCTGTTTCGGCAACAGGTTGATCAGGTTCAGGAGGTCGCCTACCTTAACGTCTGGTAATTCGCCCTCTTCATCCTTTTTACGAAGAGCCGGCAGTACTTTCAGGTAGCCATCGAACCGTGTCACCTTGCCATTGGCGCGCAATTCGATCCCCCCGGTTTGAATGGTGATGGTGGTACTGGTGAACTGGGCTGGACTCATCTGGCAGGCAACAAACTGGCGCCATATAAGCTCGTAGAGCTTTTTGGCATCGTCCTCCATGCCGGAAAGGTCACCCGATACGATATCGATATTGGAAGGGCGAATGGCCTCGTGGGCCTCCTGGGCACCAGACTTACTGGTGTAGACATTGACCTTTTCCGGCAGGTAGGGCTTGCCGTAGCGGTTCTGGATGAATTCGCGACAATTCGCCACCGCGTCCTGACTGAGATTGGTGGAGTCAGTACGCATGTAAGTAATATAACCCCCCTCATACAACCGTTGCGCCAACATCATGGTCTTCTTGACACCGTAACCCAGTCGTGTGCTGGCTGCCTGCTGCAAAGTCGACGTGATAAACGGCGCTGAGGGCCTTGATTGGGTTGGAGAGTCCTCACGGTTGCTGATCCGGTATTCGGCACTCTTGAGCCGAGCAATGATCCGGTCCGTTTCCGCCTTGTTTGCCGGTCGGAAATTCTTGCCGTCAGCTTTTCTGACTTCGAAGCGAATCGGGTTCTGTTCGGTGTCCTCCAGGTCGGCATGCAGTGTCCAGTACTCTTCGGGAAGAAATGCGCGTATTTCCCGTTCCCGTTCGACCACCATACGTACCGCTACCGACTGCACTCGTCCTGCAGAAAGACCCCTGGCGACCTTTTCCCACAAGAGTGGTGAAACCATAAAACCGACTATACGATCGAGAAACCGGCGGGCCTGCTGGGCATTGACCCGGTCAGTATCCAGATCTCCCGGGGACTGAAAGGCTTCCTTGATGGCTTTTTTGGTGATTTCATTGAAAACCACTCTTCGATAGCGTCCGAGATCACCTCCGATGGCTTCCTTCAGGTGCCAGGCGATGGCTTCTCCCTCACGATCAAGGTCAGTCGCAAGGTAGACCGTATCCGCGGTCTGGGCGAGCTTACGCAATTCCGAAACAACTTTTTCTTTCCCAGGGAGAATTTCGTAGCGCGCTTTCCAACCGTGTTCGGGATCTATACCCATGCGGGCCACCAACTGTGTACGGGCACGCTTGGCTTTGAAGGTTTCCTTTTCTTCCGGAGACATCTTGCGGGTTTCAGCCGCCTGCCTTGCCCGTTGTTTGGGATCAGTTGTTGTGTTTTTTGCACCAGTAGGCAGATCACGGATGTGTCCCACACTAGACTTCACTATATAGTCTTTTCCGAGATACTTATTGATGGTTTTCGCCTTTGCCGGCGACTCCACGATGACCAGAGATTTGCCCATATGAGTAATTACTTGTCCTTTTTATAGGGTATATAAATGAATTGAGGGGCGAATATATAGGTGGTGGTACCCCCCGGGTCAAGAACAAATATGGAAAAGGCGAATATTTTTTTTTCTAGTAAACGGAGGTGGGGAACGCTTTGAAGTCTGGAGCGCCATCTAATAAACTTTCTTCGATGTCACTTATATCCACTTGAATTATATGATTTTTTTCATGGCGCTGTTGATTTTTAAAAGCTGTTCTTCACCGCCTTTTTCCAGCCAGTAGATGGATATTCCCTGTCGGTCACGACAAATGGCCTGGACATCATCCGGTAAAGATTCTAGAACCGCTCCGAGCTTTCTGACGGTTTCCACCGGGGCCAGGCTGCGGAACCAGCGCCACCCGGGCCATGGCGAAGGCTCCCCCCTCCTCTCGGACCGAAGTAACACCCATTCCGCGTCCCTGCCATTCTGGAGGCCACTTGTTGACAAAAGATAGCGCACGCAATCAGGATGCTTTTCCGAGGCTTCAGCGTCGGCGGCCGGCACCAATTGAACCTGTAGTCCCAGGGCTAATGCCTGCCGACGGATTCGGGAAACACGTAGTTGACCTGGAGACGGTCGCAACCACATCAAGGGTGACAAAACCGCTAGAATGGCTAACACTATCCATAAGTATTTCATTTATCACTGCTCGGCAATCCAATAAGGAGAAAGGTACATGTCCATATATCGTCATATCCTGGTCGGCCTGGATTTATCAGAAGAATCACAGCAAGTGCTGGACCGGGTCAAGTCCCTGAGTGATTCGGAAACAAAATTAACGTTAATGCATGTACAGGAGCCCCTGTCATTTGCCTATGGCGGAGATATCCCTCTGGATTTGAGTGAAGTGCAAAGTCAGATTGAGGAGCAGGCCGAAAAAGGCATCGACGAACTCGTGAAGCAAATGCAAGGCTTCAGCGTGGTCAAAAAAGTCATTCTGGGTCAGCCCACCCATGAGATGCACAGATATGCCGAAGAAAACGACGTCGACCTGATTGTGGTCGGCAGTCACGGTCGCCATGGGCTGGCACTGCTTGCAGGCTCTACCGCCAACGGCGTTGTCCATGGTGCGAGCTGTGATGTACTGGCTGTCAGAATTAAATCTGCAACGTGAAGGCCGGTGTGAGCTGACTTCTATTATCGAAGGATGACCCAGGACATTAAGAGCGACCCTGATTTGCGGGGTGGTTTAGTCGGCGGAAAAACTCTCCAATTGTTTTTGTGAAAGGCTACGCGGTGAAATTTAAAGGCTTTGCATTGCTGTTCCTGGCTCTATTCCTTCTGTTTTCCATAGCAGTCAAAGGATGGGCAGACCGGGAAAACCGGGTCGATATCGACAGGCAACGGGAACTCTATGAACAGGCTGTCAACGCCCTGGCAAAACGTTCATTGCGGCAATTTCAGGATCTAAAAAGCAGCCTGCATGACTACCCGCTGTACCCCTATCTCGAGTATGGCGAGTTGAGTGTATTGCTTCATCATGCCACGACCGGAGATATCCAGGGATTTTTGGATAAGTACGGCGACACCCCCCTGGCGACAAGGTTACGCATACAGTGGCTGGAACGTCTGCAAGGCCGTGACCGCTGGCGGGATTTCCTGGCTTTTTATACTCCGGACGTCAAGTCCACCGAATTTGACTGCTTTTACCAGCGTGCCCGGTATCGCAGTGGTGCCAGACAGGAAGCGCTGGAAGCAGGTCTGGTGCTCTGGCAGGTAGGGCAATCACAACCCGAAAGCTGTGATCCACTGTTTCATATCCTTATCCAGCAGGGCATGATCACCGAGGAGATTGCCTGGAAGCGCTATAGCCAGGCAGTACTCAACCACCAATATCAGCTGGCCCGATACCTCGAGCGATTTTTCAAAACCCCGAAGTACAGACTGCAGGCCCAGAACTTTATCAGCGTTGATCGCAATTCCCGGGTCATAGGCAACTACAATCTGTTCAAGGAGCACACTCCCGAGGTGATGCTGGTGATCGAGCACGGTATCACCCACCTGGCGCACACCAATTCTGACCTGGCTCTGAACCACTGGAACCGGTACCAGCACAGCCATGACTTTGATCCCGCTGCCCGCAGTAGAATCCTGGCCCGCCTGGTCAAGGCACTGTATGAACAGGGCCATCAAAAAGCTGCGGACAACTATCTTGACGAGAGTCTCGACCTGGCCACCGTTGATTTACTGGAATGGCGTCTTCGCCGGGCGATAGGTGAAGGCGACTGGCCGACAGTGGCTCCGTGGCTGGAGAAATTACCGCCGGAAATCCGCAGCAGTTCCCGCTGGCAATACTGGCAGGCCAGAAGTCAGGTCCTGAATGCCATTGAGCCCGGGCAGTTTGACGCTGTCCACAACCACGTCCATGCAATCTACGAGCAACTCTCGAAAGAGCGCAGTTATTACGGCTTTCTGGCCAGCGAATGGCTTGAGAGCACCCACCAGATGCAGCATCAGCCGGTAACGGTCTCCGAACAGCAAATTGACAGTATGGCCGCAGGTTCCGGCTTTCAGCGAATCAGGGAGCTGCTCTTTCACGGCGACCTGTTGGCCGCCAGACGCGAATGGCAGTTGGCCACCGCCGACTTTAATGAACAAAATTGGCTGGTCGCAGCCAACCTGGCCAAGCGCTGGCAATGGCATAACAAGGCAATCATGAGTATGGTTCATGCCGGATACTGGAACGATATTGACATTCGTTTTCCGCTGCCTTACACGCCGGTTTTCGAAAAAAATGCCGAAAAAAACGATATTCCCCTCAACCTCCTGTTTGCCCTGTCTCGGCAGGAAAGTGCTTTTGGACCGGATGCTGCCTCCGTCGCGGGCGCCAGGGGACTGATGCAGTTGATGCCAGGGACAGCGAGCCAGACCGCGCGTAAGAACGGCATCCCCTACACCAACAGCAAAGACCTCGAACAGCCCGAAATCAATGTCCGCATCGGCGCCACCTACTATCGTGAGCTGCTTGACCGGTTCGACAACAACAGGATTCTGGCAACGGCTGCCTACAATGCCGGTCCGCAACGGGTGGATCGCTGGCTCAATGAAACTGGTGGCCGTCTGCCATTCGATGCCTGGGTCGAAGCCATTCCCTTTCTGGAAACCCGCAACTACGTACAAAATGTTCTGGCTTTTTCCACAATCTAT